>JBLHWO010000029.1:0-24129 GCA_047629215.1 Cellvibrionaceae bacterium
TCGCCGTTGATCTGATTGATCTTTTCCGCAGCCCACAGAGATTCCAGCGCCTCAATTTGCTGCGACATCTCGGTCTTCGATGCTGTTTTTAACGACGCGATCAGTGTCAGCATCTGTACTAACACGCGAAGATAAGGGGGTATTAATCCTGCCTATACTCACGCAGTGTAAAACGTCCGCAGCTATTTTAGGGTTGAAGTCCACAGTCCCCGCCATTACTGGGCCGTAGCGCGGGGCTTCGATAATAAAAAATGGCGGGGTCTACCCATCTAGATACACAAGCATATGATAGTAAAAGACTTTTTAAAAATTAAATCTATTTATACCGTCAAATATACTTTCTTATTTATTTTTGATTAACTCTCTATATTGTTGATTCAATTATGTAGAGGGTTAACAAATGTCATCAAATCTAAATAATCAATCAAACAGTGCTAGAAATTATAAATAATCGCTACCCGTAATGACTGCTCTTTATAGCTCTGCCTTTCAGTAACACTATCGCCATAGATTTCATCGGTGCTGATAGTTTCATCACCATAATCGGCATAGCGATACTCTGTTTGCAGCGACAGCGTTTCCCCAAGCATATGCTCAACGCCCAAACCCGCAACCCAGCCATCCTGACGATCCTTTGAACTTTGTGACTCCCCCCCATCAAAGTAACGGCGATCTAATTCGATACTGGAGTAACCAGCCGTTATGTAGAACATCGTTTCATTACTGTTAAACAGGTATCCAGCCCTACCCCTGATCGATAATGAGTCTTCTAATTTAACGGAGAGCGAGTAGTCCTCATCGGGTTCTCCTTCATAGAGGTATAGAGACTTGTCATCAGCATTGTTAAAGGTGAAGTCGGCTTCAATACCCAGCACCAAGTTGTGCCTGACAGTCCAGTTATACCCTCCGGTTAGGCCGACAGCTGAACCACTTGGTTCATTCTTGGCTGTGTAACTTTCAAAGTCACCATCAATGAATTCCTTATTAGTGTCTTCGCCTTCAACATACCCGAGACTGACCCCGCCATAAAAGCCTGAAAATTTATTATCTGCCAACGCGCTTGAGCAACTGACCGTGAGTAGTGTTGCGATAAAGAGTTTCTTCATAGGTATTTCCAAAACGAATAATATAGCAAAGGTTCTCATAAATAATATAGCAAAGGTTCTCATATTAGTCATACACTATTATTTTCTGGAAGCCTAACGAGGCTGTAGAAAAATTCGCTCAAAAGACATATTTTCCCACTCCTTAATCATTAATAGATTTTTTGACGGATGCCAACCGATTTTCTGTATTATTCTAATGATTCACTTTATATACAGAGTAGCACCTTATCTCATCAATATCGGAACCTATCAGGCTTTTCCTGCCTCATTCTATGCCCATTTAGGGGTTTCCGTATTCTTCCATAGTTTCTCAATATTATGCACCATACAGTACATTAACCACTGACCCATGACTTTAGCTGTTCCTCGAAGACTTAGCCTATTCAGCTTTTTGTTAGCACAAATATTGCCGAAGACAGGTTCGATGACCCACATTCTCCGACTGTAAAGCCGCTTGCCTTCCTCGCTATCTATTTTCTTCTTCATTAAGTCAAGATAACTGTCTTTGCGTTTATCTTCTATTAAAAATGATACTTGTCGACCTTTCTTTTCAACCTCTTTTTTCATGCAACTAGTTTGAAACGCGCAGCTTCTGCCGATTGCCAATAGCCCGTTTTTTATTGTAGCTTGGGAAGATAAGGGGGTATTAATCCTTCCATACTCTGGATTAGATCTACATTTGAAAATTGATACGCCATTATTTACTCTCCCTATATGAATTTATTAAAGCCTGAATATGAATAATTAAATCGGGCCAATACTGTAATAAACGTGCATAAAACTGCGCATTGGCGCTGGTGCCATGACCAAAGTCCATATTAAAACCACAGCCTTTACTTTGTCCAGAAACAAACTCCACGGAGTCTATTTCAATACCGCTACACCAAATGACATAACGATGACCTTGTGGCGTTAGCCGATTTTCATCCGTACTGAGATAATACCAACTATGAAATTTGTGGTGCTTATACGCCACTAAACCCGGACAAACCTAACCACCTATTTCTTGGATGTATTCACCCGCCGTCACACTTTCTTGCAGTGCTTTAGGGGTATGAATCTCGTTATATGATCTACTATGATTTGGAAATCTAAACGAGAGATGTACACTGTGTTTATTCACCGGCCACCTCGTGGGTGTTTGTTTCTTTTCCGGCCAAGTAAAATACAATTCAAAAAAAAACCCACTGCCACCTTGCCCTAAAACATGCATAGGGAATTCCCATACACTATCTTCTGTCTCTACCCGCCATGCAGTGCCTGTTGGGTGTTGTTTAGTGGGTTTATTTGTGAATAGATGACATGGGGCACATCTTCTACGTGTTTCTTTTCGGACTGTTCATTTTTCTCCGAGCAAGCATTAATTAAGGTTGACAAAATTAACAATAAAATTACTTTCTTTATAATATGCGCCTATCTTTCTTAGTATCATCATAAAATTTAATTCGAGTAGCTTATGTCACTTCTATCAGAGAGCTACCGCCCCGACGTCTCCATAAACGCTTACAATCCGCTACGGGCAATTAAATTAATATTAGTTAGTTTTTTCCTTGTCCCGATACAAATATTCAATGCAATTATGGGAACCTATGGCGACATGATCGAAATAGATATTATCGTCCCTGCTAACGTCACGCGTATTGCGTTACAGGCAGAGGGATCTATTCCTAGACTGATGCTAACCACTGAAGTCATTATCAGTGATAAATCTGCGAAGTAAGTCAGTAGTACAGGTGCCGTGAGCTAATTATATGATGAGACCTTTGCATGAAAGCCATTTTACTCTCATGCGGCGTTAAAAACGCACTCAATCGGTCATTTACCTCGGTGTCCCCTTGTCGGGTATAACGTATTAATTCCTCTTTCCTTGCGTTTTCTAGGTGCCCTTGGGGTATGCCTTGCCTGAAAGTAAAATCATCTTCCGTGCAAAGGCTTCATGATTAATTAAAAAAGCACCTCAGTAACTGAGGTGCTTTTTTTTGGAACAACACAACACATCCCGATTACATTACATCTGCGCCACTACGTGTAAATACCTTGCTTGAACTTGACTCATAATAGGCTCCAACTCATCGGGTTGAATCACCAGTAAATCCCCCGCTTCTGCTTTCGAAAAAATTGCAGCGACTGCTTCACTGGGCTCTGTAATGATTTCAATATTAGTCTCGTTGAATCCCGCTTCAATCAATCCTTGACGCACTAGTCGCGTTGTTTCTCCCTTAGCCCGTTCGCGAGGGTCAAAATCGGCCAATAAAATATGATCATAAACCAAGGCTAAAGCTTTACCGTATGCAATAATTTGCTCATTGGTGCGGCTACCTGTGCCGTGGCATAAGCCCACCTTCCTTCCAGGTGATAGCCTTGGCAGTAATTTAGCAATAGCTTGGGCTGACTCGGTGTTATGGCCATAATCGAGCAGAACTTTGTATTCATGGAAATCAAATAAATTCATTCGCCCAGGATTTTGATTAACTGAAGGATAGAATGTCATTACACCATTTCGAATTTGTTCAATAGATAATTCTAAGCCATGCAATACTGCAATTGCCGCTAACGCATTCTCAACATTAAAATCAACGATACCGGAAAACGTGATGGGAATCTCTTCCAGCGCAGCAACAGTAACATCTAGAACCGTATTTCGAATAATGACATTTCGCCGTTCTACCGTGATAACTGTTCCACCACTATCCACATGGTTTTTGAGATGGGCATTGTTTGGGTCAAGAGAAAATAGAATGATTTTTCCTCTCGCACGCTCAAGTACGCTCATGGTAACCTCATCATCAGCGTTTAATACTGATGTTCCGGTTTCTTTGACGACTTCCAGAACAGTAGACTTTACCAGAGTCAAATCTTCTTGGGTTTCGACCCAATCGGTTCCTAAATGATCTTCACCTATATTAAGCAGTACGCCCACATCCAATTGATCGACACCTAGACCTCGCCTAACGATACCGCCTCGCGCAACTTCTAATACAATATGATCAACGGTGGGTTCCCGAACGACAATATCTGCACCATCAGGACCACTATAGTCACCGCTTAGGATGGAGACACCATCGATCTCGACGCCAGTGGTACAAGCTAAACCAACGTTTTTACCGGCATACTTTAAGCTGTGGGTAATTAATTTACAGGTTGTTGTTTTACCGTTGGTGCCAGTAACCGCAACTACCGGTACTTGTACGTAACCCTCAGGGAAAAGCATATCCACTAGGGGTTTGGCGACTAAGCGAGGCTGGCCATGGGTAGGCTCCAAATGCATACGAAAACCGGGTGCGGCATTGACCTCCACTACTTTGATACCTGATTGCTCTAACGGCAGCGAGATATCCCTTGCCAGTGCATCCACACCCACGCAATCAAGGCCGATAATCCGCGCCGCCCTTTCTGCCATAAGGCGAATATCGGGGCTCACTTCATCCGTCACATCGGTAGCTGTACCACCTTGGCTTAGATTAGCCGTCGCTTTCAAATAAATTTTTTCGCTTGCCGCTGGACAGGAATTCAGATCCAGCCCCCGCAAAGCCAAAAGTGTTTCGGTCATTGGGTCAATATCAATTTGAGTCAGCATTTTTTCATGGCCGAATCCACGACGTGGATCCTGGTTGGTCTTTTTGATAAGAGCCGCTATTGAGGATTGTCCATCCCCTACAACATGAGCAGGTTCACGTTTAGCTGCAGCCACTAAAGTCCCGTTTATCACTAACAAACGAAAATCAAAGCCATGGACGTACTCTTCAACAATGACGTCTGGGTGCCTAGCTTTGGCAATCTTAAATGCGATTTTCAGTTGTGCTATTGTTTCGACATCAATGGTCGATCCATTGCCATGGTTACCAATATCCGGTTTTACGACCACCGAACCATCAATTTCATTGAATGCTTCTATAGCTTCTTCTTCAGTTGAAACAACAAAGCCGTGGGGAACAGGAATACCGGATTTTTGCAAAAGTAGTTTTGCCCGAGTTTTTTC
This sequence comes from Cellvibrionaceae bacterium, assembly GCA_047629215.1. Taxonomy (GTDB): domain Bacteria; phylum Pseudomonadota; class Gammaproteobacteria; order Pseudomonadales; family Cellvibrionaceae; genus CANLBN01. The sequence continues at coordinate 5,086 of JBLHWO010000029.1, forward strand.
ATCGGCTGCCTCTACTGCGATAGCGGATGTTTGGCTGGTCATGGTCGCCTGAATTCGCTTCTGATGCGCGCCATAACCTAGCTGAATATAACTATCATTGTTTAAACGTCGAAAAGGGATACCTCTGGATTTAGCTTCTTCGACAATACTCAAGGTTGAGGGGCCTAGCATATCGTTTTCTCGCAAGACTTTAAGTTCGGCGATCATCTTATCAATATCAATGGCTTGTTCTTCAACCACTGCCTCGAATAAAGCTATGGCCTGCTCGGCAACTTTTAAGCCGACAGATTCAACCCGATAGCGGAAAGCAACAATATAAACGCCTACTTTTGATGTGCTCAACGTTTTACCGTAACCCACTTCCATACCAGCTAAGCATTGCAGCTCGATGGCAATATGTTCAATGATGTGGCCCGCCCAAGTACCCCGTTGAAGCCGCTCAACAAACCCACCGGGTTTGCCAATGGAGCAGCCATGTTCTTTAAGACTGGGCATTAATGTCAGTAGTCTATTTGTAAATCCATCAAGAGTATCTGACGGTCGTTCTTCATAGTCTTTGATGTCCAATACCATGAACATGGCAGAATGACGTGTATAGCGATTAGGCCCACGCAGGGCGCGTAACTCTTTAATGTCTATCATTTAACTTTTCCAGTCGTTTCGGTTTGTGTTGCTAATGACTATTTCGTAAGATTTATTTTGTCGATAGTGGGGCTATTAAAAACTGGCGTTCTTTAAAATTGTAGCCATAGCCATTCACCAGAGAATGAATGCGGATATTCTCAACGGCAATCGGGCCACCCGGCTCTATGTTCATTATGTTGGAATGTTCGATGTCACTGCCGTCGATAATAATGACCTGCCCTGTTCCAATCACCTCGGTGGTGCCATCACCTTTCAAAATAACGCCTGAATCCTCACCAAGACCCACCCCAATACAGGTTGGATTTGTCGTCACAATTTGTATTAACCGTCCTATCCGACCACGGTCAAGAAAGTGAGTATCAAAAATAATATTTTCAACGAAACCAAAGCCGGAAGCTGTCAATACGCCACCCTTGAGCAAGCCCTCTTCACTTTTCCCTTCATAAATCATGGTATCGGAAAAAACCGCTGCACCTGCACTGGTGCCAGCGACAAGAGTTCCAGCTCGCAGACAGGTGTGAATTGCGTCTAGCGTCCAAGTACCTCCCAATATAGTTGTTAGGCGGAGTTGGTCTCCGCCTGTAAGAAAAATCAAGTCAGTATTTTCGAGTTTTTTAGCTAGGGTCTTGTTGTTTGCCTCTGCTCTTTTTTTGATGTTGAGTATTTCAACGGATGCAGCACCAAGCGTAGTAAATACCTGCTGGTAATCTTTACCTCGTTGTTCAGGCTCTTCGCTCGCCGTTGGAATCACAACCACTTTATAGTCAGCTTTACCAATTTCCTGAACGACGCGCTTTAATACTTTCAGGTCATGCACTCTGTCTTCATTGCCTCCAATAGCAATAAGACGACCGTGGAAAACAATATTCGATACCATATTATTGTCTATCATTCTGTGCTGGTTAGCTGTGACCAGGCCATACCATTGCGAGCGCCAGAGGCAAACCCGCTTTTTGTTAAAATAATAAGCCCGATATCGACGGTGTTATCGAACAGCATAAGCGCCTTTTTCAAGGCGTCTTGGGGGTTCATACCCTGCTCCAACCAGCCATAAACTTCTCTCGCCAGAATTTTTAAGGCGATAAACTCACCATCACCGGTACAGGCAATAGAACCCAACGGCCCGCAATAAAGTCCACAGCCCGGTAGAGGAACATCACCAACACGCCCGATGGCAGCGTTTGTCAAACCGCCAGAACTTAACGCCGCTGCAAACATCGTCCCGTCAAAAGCAACAGCTCCTACGGTATCGCAAGAGGGAGCACTGCAGTATTGATCATTGCTTGCGACACAATTTTTCAAAGGTTGCGTGATGATATTGTGCGCTTGTGCAAACAGCCGAGCGCCATCACCCGCAATGAGTATATGATTAGAATGCAGCAACACGCCCTCAGCAATAGTAATAGGGTTTTTGATTGCTTCGACACAAGTGACCGCGCCAAACTGACCATCACTCGACATGCACGAGGCATCCATCTGGATAGTCTGATTATCGACCCGGCGCTTGGATCCTGTTCCGGCATTAAAGCGCGGATCATCTTCTAAAATACTGACCGCACAAACGACAGCATCTAGAGCTGATTGCCCCTTCGTCATTAATGCCATCCCAGCCTGCGCCGCTGACAAGGGCCCGTCAGAGTCATAAGGGTTCGAACCTGCACCACCATGGGTTAAAATGGCGCATCGAAAGACTGCATCCTGACACAACTTAAAACTAACGGGCTTGCGAGATAAGTGATCTACCATAAGTGGCTTCCAGTTGTAATGCACAACAGTGTCATAACGAGTAGGGGAAACACATGAAGCCCTACTCCGCTTCACGCAATCTATTAATATAAAAGCGCGCTCAATTTATTGTTTCAATTCCTCACGGAACAGACTTATTTCCCGAGACTTAACCGGCTCTTCAAACATATTTTTCATTCCTGATTAAGGTCTCTAGAGCCATTCATTTTTAATACTGAACTTTGGATTATAAACATCAAATCTTAAACGAAGCTTAAGCTGGCTGGATAATACTCACTGCTGCTGCATCGATATCATAATCTCTAATTACGACCAACAGCCAATTTATACTTTGGTGATTCCAATGCATAATCTGGTTTTAATGGGTCTTGGTTTTAGCGCCTGCCGAACGCCACAGAAAATCACTTAGCATTAATACTGTCTTTTTATAAAGGCCGTGAATCGATAGTTGATGGCTTCTATAAAGTGCTCTATACAACATTTTTGCAATAAACCATGAAATGTAATATTACCCATCAGTTTTCCCATTAATGTACCAATAGAGTCATTTTGACTCAATGATATTAGAGAACCTCTATCTTGTAGGCAAAAAGATCAAGAGGCTGTTGTTTGCGATAGGACCCAATATTTTTAGCCAGGAATAATGCTTGTTGGTGAGCCGCCGGTGCTCGCGGTGATACTATTCCGCTATCCAACTCACAGGATGAGCAATCACCCATAGCAAAAACATTAGTGTCTAGAGTGGTTTGCAAGGTAGCCTTAATGTCTAATCGATTAATTTCATTTGCCTCTAACCCGTCTAGTACCTTCAAAAAAATAGGCGCTTTAATACCCGCACACCAGGCTTTAAAGAAGAGACAATAGTTTTTCCACTTCTGGTTTTAATCTCATAGTTTACAATTTCAACGACCTTTTCATTCCCCAGCAATTCAACGCCAATACGACGTAATTCCTGGCTTGCCTGAAGAGCAACCGTCTCTTATAAAGCGACAGAATTCTTGGGCCAGCTTCTATCACTGTAATATGAATATTGGTTGATTGAATTTCATCTAAACCAAGGCGATTGTATTGTGGAAACGCACAGTGTAGTTCAGCAGCTAATTTAACATAGGTAGTCCCCGCGCCTATAACGGCAATGGATAATACAAAGAGCGTTATCATTGGCATGGGCACCAATATAGCTATTTAGGAATCGGGAGTGAAAATAACCCGCTTTAGCACGCGTATCAAAATAAATACAATACTCACTAGCGCCAATGGTCCAAAATCGCTACAGGTACTGCCGACGGTAGTAATCAATATGTCATAGCCTATGCTGCCTTCATTAACGAGCGTTCGGTTTTGTGCAGCCATGATAGGACTTAGTATTATTTTTTTATGGGTACGATCAAGATTGATCATACTGCCCAGTTGAAATTCATAATAATCTTGTGCCACATAAATAAAATAATTTTTCTCGTCATGGGATGCATTGATGGTTCCGGCAGCGATTTTTTGTAGCAATAGCTACCCAATATGTGTGGGGGATTAATCAACCAGCATGATATGGGCCTTTCCTTTTTTGCCTAAACGCTTGCCCAACAAAGTGGCCAATTCTAAGCGCCCTGCTCCACCACCAATAATGACAATTTACAGATTTTTCATAGCTAACTCAGGAATTAAAGATTAATTATTTTAACCTAGTTATTGCAGTGGCAATGTTATTTTTTATATCGTTCAAATGCTGAATCCCGATCACATCATTTTCTCCGGCAATAATGAGAGTGTTTGCACCAATTTTGTTAAGATCAGCGGCTGTTAATTGTGGATGTAACGGCCATAAGGCGGCAAGTTCCTAACTTAGTATTGGCCATTGTTCTGGATATGGAGAAAAGCATTGATACCTTACTCTTAATAAGCTGTTAGACTAAATAGGTGAATTATCAACAACACCATCAGGATGATAATTCGCGCTAATCAATGTTAGGTGTTGAACCCTTTCAGGATGGTTAAGCGCAAGTAAGATAGCGGTATTCCAACCATCACTCCAGCCAATAAAATTGGTTTTCTCTATGGTCAGGCAATCAAGTACAGTGATTGTATCACTTGCCATGATCGCGTAACTTAAGCGTTTATTACCGTGATTACCGCGCCCATGATCGCGTGTATCAATAGCAATCACGCGGGGTTTAAAAAAAGGAATTTTTCCGGCAAAACTCTCTAATGCAGCGCCTCCACCGTGAAGTATAGGCAAAGGCTCACCGGCCCCGATTTCCTCGTAATAAATTGTTGGTGTACCCGACATAACACAACACGATTTTATTTGATGCCGATAGCCATGTGTTACACACTTCCTGAAAATGGCTCAATTGCATAAAGACATTATGTATAGAATTATCAAGGGTAAAGCTTAAATTCAGCTTAAATAGTAAAAATAAAGGCTTAATGTTAACTTAAGTTACTCATTGTAAAATCTATAAATCAAGCTAGACATAGTTTTTTAATAAGTGGGATGATTATCAGTGATTGAAGAAAATAATGAATGAAAAAACGGTCTTAGTCTTACAGGGTGGCGGCTCGCTAGGGGCCTATTAAGCCGGTGCTTAGTGCACTACATGACGCGGCATATGAACCAGAATGGCTCTCAGGCATTTCAATCGGTGCTATAAATTCAACCCTTATTGACGGTAATCCTCCCGAAAAAAGAATTCAAGCCTAGCGTGTTTTTTGGGAAAAAACATCCTCAACAAAACTTGATGCTCGGTTTCTACCCAGTAAAATGGGGCGTACACTTTTTAACGAAGCAAGTGCAGCTGAAGCCATACTGCTTAGCACCGAAGGTTTTCCGCCGATTGAAAAAGAGGGTGAATGGTATTGGGAGAGTAGTTTGGTATCCAATACTCCCTTACAGTATGTCATTGATCAGGAAGACACTGAAGATATGCTGGGCTTTCAACTTGATTTATTTTCTGCCGAAGGGTCTATGCCAAAAAATAACCTAGAGGTGGGTCGGCGCGTAAAGGATATTCGTCATTCTAGCCGCACACGATTGAATACCGATATCGTGTGTGAAACCCGAGCCGTGCGTAAATTGATTAGTCAATTATTGGAAAAATTGCCTGATGCACTATTGAACCCTAATGATTACAAATTACTAAGCCAATAGAGTTGTGCATCATCAATGACCTTGGTACATCTTATTTATCGGCAACAGAATTATGAGTTAGCATCGAAAAATTGTGAATTTTATAGACAGTATGTGAACGAACACTAGCACATAGGCATTGAGGATATAGAGTTTATGCCACAATAAAATAAATGGATAAACCGAGCCAAACCGATTCATAATATTGCAGTATTTGATTTTAACCAAACACATATAAAGGACGATAAAACTAAATGAATGAATTATTAGGTCAATCACCTTATTTATTAGCATTGCTCATTTTTCTTGCCCGAGTGATTGACGTTTCTCTAGGAACCTTTCGCACTATTGTTGTGTTTCGTGGTTACAAATTTCTAGCGGCGTTTATTGGCTTTTTTGAAATTATTATCTGGTTAATTGCAGCCGGTCAGGTGTTTCAGAACCTTGATCAATGGTACCTCGCATTGGCTTATGCAGGCGGTTTTTCTGCTGGTAATTATATCGGCATGTGGATTGAAAGCCGTTTCGCCATTGGCAATGAACTTGTCCGATGCCTATCATTCAATCGTGATGTTTTGGCCGAAAAAATACGCACTGAAGGATTTCAAATAATTTCATTTGATGGTGACATGGGTGATGACAAACTGATTGAATTATTGTTTATTATAGAAAAACGGCGCAATGTTCCTGGTCTCATCAAACTAATTAAAGAGCTTGATCCAAGCGCAGTTTATTCTGTCTCCGATGTAAAAAGTGTTTACGAAGGACCTGCCCCTGTACGAAGACGAATGTTTTTTAGATGATTTTAACTTAATAACAGCTCTTGCCTCACCAATTTTTTAGCTTTACCGAAATTCCCTGGCAGCCTAAAGGCAGAAATAGACTCTAAAAAAAAACCCCTCAATGGTGTAAAAAAACCTAACCTTACTTCCTGCTAAGATGTGGTGTCAGCGTCCCCTTCCCTGTCAACATCAGAAAACCTTCTAAACAGTTTAAAACTGTTTAGAACAGCACCAACAGAAAATAATGGCAAGCAGAGGAAAGCTATGCAAGTTATTATAGGCATATAAAAATGGCACAATTATTTCCCAGCCAGCAGCGGCAGAGGTGCTACCAGAGCAGAAATTGCCCATACGCAGAGAATGTTAAAAATATTACTGACGACTACGTTACCAACAGCTATATCTCTCTGTCCGCGAATTGTAGCGACAATGATTGTAACTATGACAGGTAGCGACGTTCCCGCTGCAATAATTGTCAAACCGATAACTGCCTCTTTTACACCCATTGCAACGGCAATCTCGACCGCACTTTGCACCAGCCAACGAGCCCCCAAAACTAACACTGTAAGACCAATCATCACTAACAATATATTCTGCCACGTCGGCTTTTTTGCACTTGATACTGAGCCCCCCCGGAAATATTAGCTACCTGCGTTTTGCTTTGATAAAATAGAAAACTCGTATAGTCCAGCAGTCCAAAGACCAATAATACCCCTTCATACCCATTGATATTGCCGTCCCAAGCAAAAAACATTAACAATACCGAAACAGCGACCATGATGGGTATATCTTGTCGAATCAATTACTGTGAAATAATTAGGGGGGAAGCTAGAGCCCCAAGATAAATAGAATATTAAAAATATTGCTACCAACAACGTTCGCGATAGCTAGTTCTGCTTGACCAGAGTAAGCCGCTTTAACACTAACCGCCCACTCTGGTGCACTGGCCCAAATGCAACGACCGTTAGCCCAACGACGAGCGAGGACACTCCTAAATTCAACGCGAGGCGCTCTGAATTTTTATGAGAAAATCTACACCGAGCACAGAAAAAACTAAACCTACACAGAACATTAACCAAATCATATCTTGCGTACCAATTCACTAAAAAATAGAAATAAAGTCATTTTTCGACCCTAATATGAATACCACTATGGCCGGGATTTGCCCCTTGCGAAAATTTAATTGCGAGCAATGTTATTTGTGGTACGCAGCTTTTTCAGGATCAAAATCACTATTGTCCGTTCTACATAAAAATAACCCGTATCAATTTCGACAATAATTTCGCCGCCAATTTCTAAATGGCATGGGCTTAAACTCCCCTCACCGTTATCGTGAGTAAAACCTCGCACTTTTGCACCTTTATTAAAGGGACGAATCGCTGCAGCACTTAAAGATCCGAACTCATTGCGGATATATTTAATAAGCTACTCGAATGATTTTGAGTACATTGTTGATTACCAATAGTAATGCCTCGAATTTTTTCCTCTATTTATGTTCTGCGCGAATTTTACGTGGCGTTGTACCTGAGTATTTACCTTATAAACGATACGGTGATTGGAAAATGATCAGATCATTTTACATAAGTTAATACCTCGCTTTTTACCAACGCCAGATCACGAAAAAATTATGGCCCAGGTGTTAATTACGATGGCTTAAATGCCGCTTGCGTGAAATTTCAACCTCAGTCAGCCCCGCCGCGCTGTCATTTTGAAAAAAATACATACCTTTTTTATCCCACGTCTTAAAATCACCGGCCAGAATAATTGGCCCATTGTGGCATTATATTATCTCTGCTATCTGTTGGAACGATAATATCGATAGTAACGACACGCAATGCGGCTGCTTGTAGGGAAGTCACCAAAGTATGGTCGGGAATAAAATAAGGCGTTATAATCTTTGTGGTGATTTTAACGCAGTTAAGTTGCTCAATGACCACTTCTGTTTATCGTAATGCTGACCGGGCCCGGCTCGCTTCAGTGGGTGGCAACCGGTTTCGAGGTAAAAACCCTGAAGAAATGGCGATGTGGAATGCCTGCGGGGATCTGCCAACGAACTGTATTGTTTATTACAAGGCAAAAATCATGTCGTCGTTTAAAACACATTGCATCGACTCAGGCAACGAGAAGCAACTCATATTTTTGAAAAATATCTCGCCAGTATCTTAGGAGCATATTATGCTGAACGGCTTCTATGATCTTGCTGAAAACGATGAAAACTGGGATCTTGATGCTGCTGTAAGGGGCGTCAGTTTGTCCGCATAATTGCATGAAATACGTACGTTTTGCAAGGATTTAGTAGGCTGTACAATTGGCCTCCCGTTCTGTAGATCTTGAACTTAAGGGGCTGTAGCCAATTACCGAACATTTGGAAGGAATGCCGCTAGAACCCCGTCATGTTATTGAAACAATTAAGCAATATAATCCACTTCCGTTGGCTTGCAATCGCTTGCCCAAAAAATCATTTTCTGATCATTTTAACGGCCAAAAATGTGTAGATAAAAAGTGTAGTAACTAATTGCTTTTAGTTTTTATTACTTTTAGGGATAGCGCTTAACTATACCTTTTAAAGCGATACCTTTTAAAGCGATACCTTTAACAGCTATATTTTACACAACGATATTTTTAATAACGAAAAATTTACTATAGAGGCTATCTTTAATGAGTTACATCACAATTTTTTTAACGGCTTTTATCATTCAAACAGCATACGCTGCGCCCCCTTCAGCAACTATAATTTTGCAAGAGTTACGGGATCAATATGATGGTGAATCCTATGCAACTAAAGTTCTATTACGTTTAATCAGTAGTGATAAGCTTGTTAGAGAAAGAGCGTTTTATATGCTACAAAAGGATATCAGTGACGAAGAGGAAAGGGCCATCATGTACTTTCATTATCCGGCAGATGTACGCGGGGTGTCTTTTTTAATTGCAAATCACAAAGAAAATTTACAAAAGCCAGACGATCAATGGATTTATTTTCCGGCCTTTCGAAAAGTACGTCGTATAGGCTCGAATGACAAGCGAGGTTCTTTTATGGGTTCCGTATTTAATTACTCTGACCTCGATAAAATACGTGTAAACGACTATAAAAACACCTTGATTGGAGAAGACATCATCGCCGATCGAAAAACATGGTTGATAGAACGCATACCGATAAATCAGGATGTAATCAACAAAACCGGTTATTACAAAGTTCGATTGTGGGTAGACCAAGAAAGAGCATTAATATTACAACAATATTTTTATAATGGAAAAGGTATTGCATTTAAAACTCAGAAAACCTTGACAGTCGATAACATTCAAAACATATGGACAATCACAAAATCTCTAATGAAGGATATCGAAACAGGTAACTCATCAGAAATGGTATTTAATGAGACAGTATACAATCTTGATGTCGATAAAAAAACATTGAGACCGCAATCTTTAAAGAAAAGAATTAACACTTCAGAAATGGTATTTAATGAGCCAGCATACAATCGTGATATCGGTAAAAACATTAAGACCGCAATCCTGACAAAAAATAATTAATACTTCAGTTAGCCTATAGATTTTACGGGTTCGATAAATTTTTCTAAGCAAGGTATAAAAACGTTGCCTCATATAAATGGGAGTGACGCTTATTGTTTTTTTCAAAAGCCCCTAGGTTTACTATCAATTTTATGGTGACGATATAATGGTGAGTTATTTAGAATTTGTTGCGCGTTTTCCACGGTTGATACTGAGTATACTTCTATTAGTTACACTTTACTTCGCTTATATGACCCTTTATTTAACGGAGGATAGCAACCCCTATCTACTACCGGATAATCATCCAGCAAGAAGTCATTTACTCTCAATTCGTGAACACTTTACCGGCACCTATGATCCTATATTACTCGCACTATACAACCCAGACGGTATCATTAACCAACAAAGTTTAAGCGCATTATTTGAACTTACCCAAGACGCACAAACCTTATCCTTTGTTAATGCCGCCGATCTTGAACAACTACAAGCGTTAACAACACGTTACTACTATCCACCGCTGGTCGAGTCAATTCATACCATTGCAGAAAATGGTATCAATCAACAAGATATACACGATGTTAGACGATTAGCCACTGCAGCTCAAACCTGGCCCATTGATTCATCCGATAAAAAATACTTGCGTTTTTTTGCCGAACGCTTAGACCCAGTAAGAGATATTGCGGGATTATCGGGTTCCGAAAATATTTTTTTGGAACCCAATGGTACCTTGCGTGCGGCTATTACCGTTGATTCGGCTTCAGTCAGTATTGAGCATGTAAAAAGGGCTATTGCAGATAATGAATTGTTTGATAATGGCATTGTCAATCGTGCGCGAACAGTCGGACTAGTTGTTATTGAAATCAGTATTTTGCCCGATGATGCTGAGGGGCAGTTACGTGCTTATCAAGCCGTCAATAAGCTGGTGGCTGATTATCAGCAGAAAAATCCGCAGTTTACAGATAGTGTGTTTGTGGGCGGTGTGCCCGTTTTTTTTGCGGAACAAAAACATATCATAGATGCGGATATGAGCACATTATTCCCCGCAGTCATTATTCTGGTGGCTTGCATATTGGCTATTTTCTTTCGCGCTTGGTTGGGCGTTCTGATCCCATTGGTTAATGTTGTTATGTGTACAATTTGGACCTTGGGCACCATGGCCATCGTCGGTATTCCACTGGATCTAATTACATCAATTCTCCCTGTATTTTTAATTACTATCTGCTCATCTGATGCCATTCATATGATGGCGGAATATTATCGTCAACGCCAACTACAAACCAATCAGCAACAGGTCATTGCCCAAACTATGGGCTTTATGGTTTCACCCGTTGTTTTAACGACTATCACGACTTGTGTGACGTTTATTCTTTCAACACTAACGAGCATTACTAATTTACGTAATTTTGGTGTTGCCATGTCGTTCGGTATGTTTGTTGCGATGATTATTTCTCTTTTGCTGATTCCAGCGTGGTTATCTCTTCTAAGCGACAAAAAATTAAAAAACATGAGCAGCTCCCATCCAGAAAAACTGCATTTAATCAGTCAATGGTTATTAACACTTATCAAGCCCATTATTACCCATAGAAAACCGTGGTTGCTGTCGATGCTTGCAACTATCGGTTTATTACTGGTGATCGCAACGCAAGTACGAATCGATGATATGGGCAGTGGTTATTTCGCTGAAAATAATCGTTTTCGTATAGCCGATGAATTTATTAATTCACATATTGCCGGCACCAGCCCTGGATGGATTGAAATCGATACTGGTGTGACTGATGGTGCGTTAACACTGGAAACAGTTCAATTTGTTGATCGACTGGAAAAGTTTATCCACGAGCAAGAACATATTACCTATAGCTATTCGCTTGCACGTTACGTTAGGCGTATTAATTATGTGCTCAACAATATGGATGAATCCTATAACCGTTTACCTAATACGCTCGAAACCTTTACTGAATACGATGAAGTCACCGGCGAAAGCGTGACTGTCGATGTACAAGGAAAAGACATTATTCGCCAAGCCATCCTCTTGTATGAGAATGGGGGCGGGGCAGACCTTACTAATGTCTTGTCAAGGGATTTTTCCAAAACCTTATTGTTGTACACCATGAATACGACAGTTGCCAGTGATTACCAAGACTTTTTAGATAAACTGAAGCCGTGGCTAGCGGAAAATATTCCTGAAGGTATGCACTACCAACTTGCAGGCTCGCCCGTTGTATGGACCGCTGTATTGAATGAATTGTTATCTGGCCAGCTACTGAGTATTTTTCTCGCGTTTATTTGCGTTATTGTCATTATGGGCTTGTGGTTACGCTCATGGCGTATGGGTTTACTGGGCACGCTACCTTTGGCCATCACCGTTGTTTTTTACTATGCCACCATGACTCTGTTTAGTATTGAACTGAATATAGGCACAGCGATTATTTCTTTTCTGGTTCTCGGGGTTGTGGACTACTCGGTGCATTATTTATTGCGTATACAAAACGGTATAAAGCAAGGTCTATCCCTTGATGGATCTATTGAACAAGCAATAGCTCATTCCGGCCGCTCAATTATCGTTAATGTTATTGTGTTTAGTGTGGGATTTGTTGCCTTGTTATTTTCAGAGTTTCGTCCCATTGTTGACTTAGGTCGCTTGGTTGGTTTTTCACTATTGATTAGCGGCGTTATGTCTATTTTTGTGATTACTCTATTAGCCCCTTGGTTTATTCCTGTGAGTCAATCTGCGCATACTGATTAACGTAAAATGAACTAATTGTTACATTCTAGCCAAGTGTACACCTATCTTTTTTTGGTTTGTCTATTCAATCAGTTAACTTGTTTTTTGACAAGCGTTGCTTCCTAAGCTCTCGGGCATTCGATGTATCTGATTTTTCCTGAATCGGAATTTTAGCTTCGGCTGCCAAAAAAGATGACCTATTATTTTTGGCCTTATTAATAAATCCCTCACGACTTATCGAGGGTTTAGAGGAAGGTGCAGTTTGTGCAGCAACCGGCTGAAGAGGCGATGGGGTTAGAGGCAGTCCGGTAACAAGGGGCTTATGGGCGTTATCGTTGCTGGAAATGGAATTGGCGCTATAAAAAGTGTCTTTAGAGCTTACGGATTGATCATCACTCCCATCATTAATACCATTGCTTGCCAGTGATTTTACATCTTGTGGACTGCCCAAGTATTCTTTTAGCCATACTTGTGAATTGTCAGGTAACAAGTTGAAAAAACGTTTACTGCCCCCGGGTAGCTGCTCGTCAACATCTATACGCCACTGCTTTAGCTGTTCTTTTTCTTTGTCTAAGAGTTCTGCGGGCAACGCTTTACCTTTCAGGAGTTCGGCAATAATCGCAGGTTGCGACTCATCGTCAAAAACAACCCGCTTAGAGGGTTTAGGTTCAGTGATTGGCCTATTTTGAGTTGCCTCACGTGAATGACTATTACTGGAGGTAATGCCTTGATGCCTTGGTAAATTGCCTACATCTGATCTTGGGCCTCCAAATTCAGATGGGGGCGGAGGCGGTTGAGGTGATGGGCTACTGACAGACGACTCCTCATCAAACAAACGATCTACCCATGTCTCTCGAGTATTCGGCGCTAGTAAGGAAATCTCCGGGTGCAAGGCACCTTCGCGGCGTACGTTATCGGCAACCTGTATTAACTTGCACAGCTGTTGAGCTTTATTATGTTTGCGAAAGCGTCCTGCACCCTTATCTACAATGTTAAGAAAACCCTTAGCTGCACGCTTAAACTGCCCGGGATTAACGGCTCCCACTGATGGCGTAGTCAGTGCAGCTTGGTCTTTAAGGCTTACCAAGTTTTCACGGGCCAAAACCGCTTCACTCGCACGCTTCACGAAATCATTACCATCGTAATTTACCTTGGCCTGTAACTCGCCTCGTGCTGTGGGGCGGGCAAAGCGAACTAACGCATCCCAGGCTAGTTCGCGGCGCTCTTCGAGAGTGTGTTGGCGCTGTGCGGTCTGTTGGTCAGCGGTAGGCAACTCGGAAATGGAAACCGACTCTTGATCTTGCGACGGAGAATGCACTGGTTGTTCGGTTACTGCTTTTGCAGCGCGATTCTGACTGACGGTACCGTGTCGCATCATCGTCGCTGTGACAGCCAGTTGGTTTTTCTCCTGGTTTGTTAGTGCCGTAGGCTCTTTTTGGCTCAGCGCCATAAATGTTTGTGCGATCTTACAATGTCCTTGTGGCGACATTTTAGAATAGGCTGCAATGGAGGAGCGTTCTGACTGCCATGAAGGGTGCTGTTTAAGTTGTGGGTACTTTGCCTTTAGTTGACTGGTGATCTCTGCCGCCAGTGTATCGGCATCACCCGTATAACTAGGCGCCGGTTGTGATCCCTGAGATACGGCGTTTGCATACCCATAAAGCTCCGTTAATCCAGGTGTATTAAAACCTCGGGGAGCACCGCCTTGATGGATTCGTTGTTGTTCCGCTTGAGCTACTGCTCTGGTTAGCATTCCCCCAATGGTGTTAGTGCTGCCCACACTGCCTGTTGACGAAGCACTGTCCAATACATCCCATTCAAGGGCTTCCATCACACTCGGTTCGGACTGGCGAACACGATCAAGGAAGTCAGGGGCGGTATAGCTTAACTGCGGGTTTTCTACACCACTTAAGGTTTGCACATAAAAATCATGGAAGGCTTCCGCTGCCTGTCCATTCTTGCTTTGTTCATTAGCTTGTGCGGGTTCGACGGCGAAGTATCCGGTTAAACTACGCATATATAGCAGCAATTCTGGGACACTTTCGGCCAAGATTTCATTTGCTTGAGCCTTTAGGCTACTACCTTCCTCAAGGCGGTTATTCTTCCGTGCTACTGCGGCCGCATAAATGTCATCTTGGGCGCGGCGAAACTCGATGGCCGCCTGAACCCCGGTGTCTTCAATACGCCCCAAGTCATGATGCAATTGCCCGGCATTCTCTTTCTGACTTGCACTATGCAGATGTTGTTGACGCTCACGCACCCCTGCCATTGACCGATTCCAGGCGTGGTTATTACTCTCGCCAAACATAGTGGCTGCGTGTTCTACAAAATCAGGGCGTAATGTCATTTGCGCTATATGTTGCATTCCAAGCTGATCTTCATTGGCCATTGCAAGCACAAATCGCTTTATTTTGACATTAACACGTTCGGGGCTTAGGGGCGCTTCTTGGCGAGCCTTGTAAACATTTTTGAGAAACTGTTTGCGCTCTTGGTGGTAACTAACCGTAGGCGTGGTTGCAGGCGTAAATTGGTCTTGTTGTTCTATCAGTGCATCGCGTAAAGGGTCAACGTTTTTTTGATGCGCTATAAGGTCTTGCCTCAATATTGTTTGTAATGTTGCTTGTGCAGCTGAAACACCCGAAAGTTGAGCCTCGTCTAATTGTCGAGAAGTGAAATCGATGGCGAAGCCCTCTTGGGCGACTTGAAATATTATGCCCCGTTGCTCTGGTGTTATCCCTGTTGATTCAATGCCTTGACTTGTTAGCCGCGTTTTTTTACAGGCTATTGGCGTTAAACATCGTCCATAATGTTCAGCCTTGGCATTGACTCTGCGCTGTAGCATGTCGATCAGCACATCACTGACCATTTCACTGGGAATAGAGTCCCATTTACTGGCGTTATCTGAACGGGCTTTTCGCTTCCAGGAGGCGCGGTCACAAATGGCATCAACTTTTGAACTATCGTTCGTCGCTAAAAAACGACGGGTTTGTTCTAACAATGACGTATCCGTGGCAATATCCGCTAATCGTTTCAATGACAAAGGTTTGGTCTCATCCGCCAATGCTGTGTCCATTGATGTCAATAATTCATGGGCACCGTATTTCCATCGATCAGCACCATTTTTATGACGAGGCTTGACGGATACCCGCTCAAAGGATTCAGCCTTGTCTTTAAAACGCGCGTTGGACAACGCCGCTTTTCGATAAGCAACACCGAGATCACCGTCATCGCCCCATTTGTCACGTAGCACGGTTTGCACCGATTGCAGAGCAAATTTAGCAGACTCGGCTACATCGACACGCTGTATACGTTTATCCATCTTGTTGATCTGCTGACGAAAAACTTTCTCTTGGGTATGCCACTTGGCAACGTCTCCCAGGGTTAGGGGATCAGCATGGGCGTTAGAATTTTGGGGTGGTTTAAGAAAGCTCGGCAACCAGCCAGCAGGCCGACTCAGTAGGCCAGACAAATTTAAGGCCGTCTGCATTTCAGAAACTTCTTTGGGCTTCCATACAAAGTCTTCGCCTGATTTTACCCGCTCTTCACTCAACATGTGGTGTAAGGCGCTCAATAACCGGGTATCTTCAAGGTCTAATGGATCAACGCCACGAATACTGGCAGCACGCTTTACATCGCCCGATAGAGGCAAAAGTTTACGGCGCCATTTGGTGAGGCGGGAAGCATCGGTGTCATCAGTCACTATCTGTTTCACGCCGGCAAACTGTTTCATGATGGCGTAAGTTTCACGGTTAAACTGACGAACAGCGTACATATCCTTTAGTGCCTCATCCTGACAAGAATTGCTAAAGGTTTCATAGGCCTTTGCAAACTGGACAACTAATTTTTTCTTATTCGGTGCCTCTAACTCTGTGTGGGAATGGGGTCTATCTATTAATTTATAGGTGTCGAGCATCCGCTCTTGGAGCACATCAAACATTCTCAAGTGGTTTCCTTCACCTATTTCGATGCTCGCCTTAAAATTTTCAACGGTTTGTAATTTATTCAAGCATACCAGCTCGTGTTGCTGCCGTGCCTTGGGGTTTGAAAACGCTTGCCGTTTGACGGCAAAACTAGTCGACGAGTTACCTGTCCGCTGTGGACGACTGGTTATTGCTCTCTCGATAACGGTTGCCGGACCATGCAGTCTTAGATAATCTTCAGGAGATAAGTGTGTGGCAGCCCCATGCTTGTCAAGCATTGGGCTGCCAGATTCAATGGGAATATTCAGTCCGTGAGTTGTGAACATATGGTCTTTAAGGTGATTTGCCAGCATATTCCTAAGGCCCGCATCGATCCGTTCCGATCTAGCCATACTTTTTGCATTAATATGTTCATTAAGCTCTTTTAATGGGGGGCCGCCTTCCATGCTACTTTCCATCACCGCCAATGCAGTCGCCGCTTCCATGTAGGCATAACGACTGCCAATGGGGGGTATGATGGCTGTGCTTGTATCAAAAGCTAGGGCTGTGACAGAACGACCAACCACCGCTGCACTACCCCCCATAACGGCAGAAAAACCAACAAAAGAACTCGGCAAACGGAGAAATGCACCACCACCGCGTCCGAGAAACGCTTTCTCCATATGGTATTCAACGCCCTTGATGGACATTTCTCGAGAGAGCTGTCGCGTAAATTGTTCATCCAGCCCCATGCCGTAATGTTGGTTCAGGTTATCGATTCGCTTGTGCCACACCTCGTCCATTTTTTTCATAACGGCATTGGAGTCACCAAATACACGGCCCATTTCATTGACCGCAAAACCGTAAGCGGCAACAATAGAACCTATGCCACCGCCTATTATGCCGCCGACAACCAAACCTATAGGGCCACCAACTGCGACACCGGTTATGGCCCCTGCTGCAGTGATAGACCCACCAAATGCACCCCACGCGCGGCTATTTTGTGTCGCAACCGTCGTGGATTTACCGTAACGCTCATCGGAGCGTTCCACTTCGGCCTGTATATCGTGGGACACAAAGTAGGGTGTTCGCATAAATAATTTGCGTATTGCATAGGTTTGCTTCCAGGCAATAGGCAATGCTTTCTTAAAAAAATCGCTAAATCGATCTTTAGTCCGCTTTTCCCCTCCATGTTTTTCGAGTTTGCCAACCTCTTTGCTCAGGGCGTCAGAGCCGACAGGAGCTTCACGGGATGATACGTTTAGAGCTGGGGCATCAGGAGCAAGGGGTAAATCTAAGCCACTATCCGTCGTTAGTTTCCAGCTTGGCTGGCCTGCCCCAGCATTTTGAATTGTCAACAACTCCTTTGGCGCCTGATGAGACTCACTTTGTAAAGGGGGTAACTTAACTTGATGCGAAGACTGTCGTTTCGATACACTTAAACCTCGATCCAAATCTGAAAACCTCACACTCGATTGTTTACCGCGTGATTGGACCTCTGGCGAAAAGGAGCGCTCGTTCCCAGAAGCAGAGGCCAATTGAGTTGGATCAAATTCCGAAGAGGCCGCTCGGTTAACTGTTGTGGAGTAGACCTCCTTTGGATGGGGTATCTGAGCTTCTTTAAGGTTCTGAGAAGTTTGCCTGAACTCACCGAGAGACATTTGATTAGAAGTCTTATTAGCGGCTAGCGGCAGGGGGTCTTCAGCTCGATGTTCAGAAAATCGCAACGGCCTATTCGCTCTGGGATTTGGTGAATTGGACGGAGAAAACCCTATATGATTTGGGCTGGGGACAGAATGTGTTGACGTTGCTGGAGCCTTAGTAAAACCCAGAGCCTTACCAAGTTTCTCACCGCCTAAACTCTTAGCGATTTTACCCAAAGCGGACTGAATGGGCTTCTTTCTTGTCGTCTTGGAAGCAGAATGTATCTCATTGGCCTGCACCGCTGCTGAGGAGGGCATTTGTTGCGCAGCCTGCGAACGGGAATAATCCGAAATATTACGCATTGTATTAGGCTATTAACCTCGTCAAGTATTTATATCACCGCCATGGGTGGCTTAAAGGTCTAGAAAAGTTCAAATAATCCCGCTTTTCGGTTCTGACGCAAAGGTTTTCAACGGTCGAAATACGCTTATCTCCCAGACAAAATTATCCTGCCATAGCCATAAATGGTTCATGAGCAGGGAGAGGGTTATCGATGAGCTGGCTTTTGCGAATCATAGTAAGCCACTGCTATGCCTGCGAGCGCAGCACTTGACTTCGGCTATTGGGATCCACCTCAATCGCTGACCTTCATTATATCATCCAAATGGCCATGGGCTGAGATGATAAGTACTCACACTGCTTTCATATTTATGGCAAAGACTATGGCATTGCCTACGAAGGCGGCATGAGTTTTTCTGCTAATCCTCACGACGTTAAATTAGATAATTTTACCTTTGGTATCGGTGACCGCTTTACTTACTGCTACAATTTTTATGATCATTGGCCTTGTGATATTCGCATCGAAGATATTCAATTAAATGATGATTCGACCACACCTAAGTGTACCGGTGGTAAGGGTCGTTTAGTCAATAATACACCCTGTTTGGTGATGAAGCACTGGCTCTCATTGAT
>JBLHWO010000030.1:0-24111 GCA_047629215.1 Cellvibrionaceae bacterium
GCTTAACCAATGCTCGACTGGCTAGTTTTTCTCCCTAACTTAAGACTGCGTCTCAACTCAGGGAGGCGAATTATACTCATCTGACGATCAATGTAAACACTTAAATCAAACTATTTTACTAAGCGCTAAACTTGATCATTCTCACACAAAAAATAACCGCTTTAAACGGCTGTTTCTGCTTGAGCGAGGCGCGCATTATACGGTTGTTTTTGATTAGCGCAACCGTTATTTAGGTAAACATTCAAACAAACGTAAACTCATGAATTTTATCTACAGATAATTGAGCTTAGCGCCTAAAAAAGGTTTTTCAAGTTTACTTAATTATCTTTATTGGCCTGACGATAACTTCTTCAATAGCTGCCAAATCCAGGCGACAGGACCGGAAGCTGAATATGTCAACGCCAAGACAAATAAGACGACGGGTGGGTTAGCCAACATTGCTGCAAAAACCAAAACCGTTACAAACATAGACACAAAGGGTACGCGCCTATTTTGATCAACGCCCTTGAAACTTAAATACCGTAAATTAGTGACCATCAACAAACCGACAAACGCCAACAGCCCAGCCGCAATAATAGAAATACCCGTGGTTAATTCGAGACTACTACCCAACCATACCCCTGAGGCGACGAGGGTAGCCGCAGGAGGGCTTGCCAGACCGGTAAAATAACGATTATCTGCTTCGCCAACATGAGTATTGAATCGAGCGAGGCGCATTGCAGCGCAGGCTGTAAATACAAACGCGGCAGCTAAACCAAATTTCCCCAATGGCTGCAAAGCCCAACTATAGACCAAGATTGCGGGGGCCAAACCAAACGAGACCATATCGGAAAGGCTGTCATACTGAACACCGAAAGCGCTTTCAGTATGCGTCATACGTGCCACACGACCATCCAAACCATCAAGAATTTGTGCGGCAAAAATAGCCCATGCTGCATGATCAAAATGCCCCGACATAGCAGCAACAATGGCATAAAACCCACCAAACAAAGCACCGGTAGTAAACAGGTTCGGCAAAAGGTAAACCCCTTTGTGCCTGACCTTCTGACCATTTTCGGATACTTCCTCAATATGCTCATCGACAGGGATCAAACCTTCAGCTTGAGAACGGCTTTGCTCCTCTTGGCTGTCAGAGCCAGAGACAGATTTAATATGGTTTGACATACATGCTCTTAATTTTCACACAACGGATAAACATCATACGCTTAACGACCTCAGTAAACAAAACGAAAGCAAAGGAAGCCCAAAAAGAGGACCGTAAAAATAAAAACGCGGCCACTCGCTAATAAACTAGTGCCGCGTTATTTGTAGTAGATACTGCGCTAATGATAAATAGCGGCTATCTAATTAACTACCAGATTAAGCATCCAGGCTATTTTTTATAAAGTAGCTGATTAGTTCTTAGACTTATCAATAATTTTTTCGGCCGTAATCCAAGGCATCATTTCACGTAACTGGGCCCCTACCACCTCAATACCATGAGCAGCGTTGTTACGACGACAAGCCGTCATTGAAGGATAGTTAGTCGCCCCCTCGGCAATAAACATTTTGGCATACTCGCCATTTTGAATACGCTTAAGTGCATTTTTCATTGCTGCACGTGACTCATCATTAATAATTTCAGGGCCAGTAACATACTCACCGTACTCAGCATTGTTGGAGATTGAGTAGTTCATATCGGCAATACCTCCCTGGTACATTAGATCAACAATCAATTTTAATTCATGCAAGCATTCAAAATAAGCCATTTCAGGTGCATAACCCGCATCGACTAACGTATCGAAACCGGCTTTAACCAGCTCAACCGCACCACCACACAATACAGCCTGCTCACCAAACAAGTCGGTTTCAGTTTCGTCTTTAAAGGTAGTTTCAATAATACCCGTACGACCACCACCAACACCTGAAGCATAAGACAAGGCTAACTCTTTCGCCTTACCAGAAGCATCTTGGTAAATAGCTATTAAATCTGGGATGCCACCGCCATTTACAAATTCACTACGAACAGTGTGGCCAGGGGCCTTAGGTGCGATCATTATTACATCCAGATCTGCACGGGGAACAACTTGATTGTAGTGAATAGCAAAGCCATGAGCAAAAGCTAAGGTAGCGCCTTGCTTGATATTAGGTTCGATAACTTCAGCATAAAGCTGGCTTTGAAATTCATCTGGGGTAAGAATCATTATCACATCTGCGGACGCTACTGCAGCGGGAACATCAGCCACTTTAAGGCCATGCGCTTCAGCCTTAGCAACTGAAGAAGAGTTTGGGCGTAGCCCAACAGTAACATCAACACCTGAATCTTTTAGGTTACAGGCATGAGCGTGTCCCTGAGAGCCATAACCGATGACGGCTACTTTTTTGCTTTTAATGATCGATAGATCACAATCTTTGTCATAATAAACTTTCATTGGAGGTTCCCTTACGGTTGTTGATGAGTGCATTATCAACCATCATGTACTCATCAAGTAATAAAAACTGGAATAGCGTCTCGCTAGTGCCCACCCATAAATAGGGCTCTATTGAGGAGTCATTCATTAATGAGCACTGGCTAAGCTGAGGCAGCGCATTATAGGGAATACGTGCTGTTGCGTAAAATGATATATTAACAAAACAATATTTCAATGAACGAAAGATGATTTACTGTATATGGACAATCGCTCCCTGAGGATTTTTTTACACTTGTGCGATACCCTGCACTTCGGGCGCACAAGCCAAGCAATGCATTTGAGCCCTTCTTCATTAACTAGGCAAATTCAACAATTGGAAGCGTCTATGGGGGCCAGCTTATTTGAAAGGGATAACCGTTCGGTCAAACTAACAAAAGAAGGCAAGTTATTTCAAGGATACGCCAAAGAATCCTTAGGTCTGTGGCAAGGATTCAAGCAATCGCTTATGGAGGAAACCAAAGAACTCCAAGGCGATATTAGTATTTATTGCTCAGTGACCGCAAGCTATAGCTTTTTATACTCTATTTTGAGTCAATTTAGAATTACCCACCCTAAGATTGGAATCACTCTGCACACAGGTGATCCAGAAAATGCGATTCAACATATCTTAAATAATGAAGATGACATTGCTATTGCGGCATGTCCTGACAAACTACCTAACAAGTTAGATTTCAAACGTATAAGCACATCTCAACTGATTATGATTGCGCCCTTAAGCGAAACACAAAAAGATGCATGGAAAAGAACGCCTCTCATACTTTCAGAAAAAGGCTTAGTTAGAAAACGAGTGGATATGTGGTTTCAAGGAAAGAATATTAAACCCACTATTTATGCTCAAGTCTCTGGCAATGAGGCCATCGTTAGCATGGTTAGCTTGGGCTTTGGGATTGGTGTTGTCCCAAAAATTGTTTTAGATAACAGCCCTCTATCAAAGAAAGTGAAAACCCTTGCTCACGCCCCTTTATTAGAGCCTATAGACGTTGGGTTATGCGTTCAAAAGAAAAGATTACAAAACCCTATTATTCGGGCTCTTTGGGATTTATTAGAGAAATAACACCTAAAAAATTAAGGGTTATCCTAAAAACCGCAGTTGGCGTGCAAAAGCCGTGCACCAAAAGTATGCCTCCTTAGGGGAGTTATGGTCTGTAAAGCTTCCGCTCCTGCTCACCCCCCTCACCATTATCCGTGCAGCCATAGGAAATTTTAGAATCCCGTAGCGACCTTATTGGTCGTAAGTGAATTCTAAAGTTTTCTAGGTACGTCAAGAACTTGTGCAGACTTTTCCTATAGGGATTGTAGGTAAGGGGCGTGAGCAGGAACGGAAGCTTTCGTGATTAAACTGCCGTTTTTGATATGTATTGACCTGTCAACTATTGCCACTCATTTTTTAATCAAGTGGTTTTGCAGATAATTGAAGCAGAATACGAGAAGCATATAACGAAAGTAGGTCACTTTGATATTTGAGGGTCGGAACCGCCTGGCATGCCTTCGTCGTGGAGCTGCCTCTCTCTAGGATCGAGGGTCTTTCCGGTTGCCCGGACGCCTCATAAAAACACCTAGGCCTCTCCCCTTGGCTTCCCATATCCTGCTGCAACGATTCGCTATTCATAACACCTTGGCTTTAACTTACTTTTTTACCTGAGACTTCGCAACCAATTGCCTAAATAAAACCTGCCAGCTCCCCTGCAATAGCGGTGCAGACTTTGCCCTTGATGAGACCGCGATCCAGTAAATTTTGGTAACGCCCACACAGTCGCTTTTGAGCTTTCCAAGCAATAACTTGTACGCCCCTGTGGTGATTTCTGTACGTCGTTGTAAATGTGCCGTTTTACATGCCGGAAACCGATAACACCACGCCGATTACGTCAGCACCCTACTCACGTGCCCATTGCCTGCCTTCGTAATAACGCCTCGTCGTATACTGTTACCACCGAAGTATTCACTGGGCACCAATCCCAGATAAACCATCAACTGGCGGGGGAGTCGAAACGGGTGATATCCCCAAGTTCAGCCATGATCGTCATTGCTGTCATCAGCTGGCAACACCGTAATGCCATGAGCGCTTCGACAACCGGGGCCAGACTCCAGTTATCCAGTGCTTTTTCCATCTTAGCTTCCAGCCCTTTCACTCGTTTCTGCTGGCGAGCTTGACGCTCCAGAAGCTTCATATCTTCTCGTGCACGCGATAAAACTCTCATGGCTTCCTGCTCAATGTCTGGGACCCAAACCGCCGTGAGTTCATTGGCTCGATGTAGGCGCGCCAATAATTCGCTATCTTGCCGATCCGTCTTGACTCTGTCACCGGGTTTACTCGGAATCAACGAGGGAGCAACAACAATGCAGTCGTACACCATGGCAGTGAGCTTTCGATATAAGCCATGACCGCGAGGGCCGGCTTCGTAGCAAGACGCTAACACTTCACCACTCGGATTGATTTTGCTTTTCAACCGCCTTTGGCGTATTGTCGATGGCTCAGTAGTACGGGGGCTTGCTACTATCCGCCGAGGTAATCGCTATAGCGATGGCATCCTTTTGTACATCCATTCCAATGTATTTACTGTAATGACGAACGGGCTGTTGCTTTATCATTGACAGAGCGGCTTCGCTCTCTATTGTTAAGTCTTTTGCGTCAAACTGTTTCATGCCCGCTCAAAGCCCCCACAAAATTGCGGATAAAAAGCTAAGCCACGAAGCACTAATCTGAGAGATAAGATGCTTTTAACATATCGATAATTAAGAAAAGGAAGGACTGAATCTAGAGTGCCTTAAAAAAAACCGATGACTAAAATAGCCATCAGTTTTTAATGAGTTTATAAATTATAGCGGGTACTGATAGAGCTACTAAAGCTTAAGAACTTTTTCTCCACGGCTAATTCCAGAGACGCCCGTGCGTACAACTTCTAATATAACCGCTTCGCCAACCGCCTCTATAAAAGCGCTTAGCTTATGGGCATCGCCAGCTAATTGAACAGTATAGGTGCTTTGAGTCACGTCGATGATTTGACCACGAAAAATATCAACACTGCGCTTGATTTCTTCACGAGCACTACCGGTCGCTCTCACCTTAATCATCATCAATTCGCGCTCGATATGCGAACCTTCTGACAAATCAACCAATTTAACAACGTCAATTAGCTTGTTAAGATTCTTCGTGATTTGTTCAATAGCACGATCATCACCCACGCTAGTCAATGTCAAACGAGATAAAGAAGGATCTTCTGTTGGTGCAACATTGAGGGTTTCAATATTATAGCCACGCTGAGAAAATAGACCTACAACACGAGACAACCCACCGGCTTCATTTTCCATCAAAACTGAAATAATTCGTCGTTTCATTGTACTCATGACGTGCGCTCCGTTTTACTGAGAAGCATGTCACCAACCGACTGTAATGGTATTTGCATAGGGTAGACGTGCTCCGCTGGATCGACATAGATATCCATAAACACCACTCGATCCTTCATAGCAAAGCATTCTTCTAACTTCTGCTCTAGCTCTTCGCGCTTTGTAACCTTGATGCCAACATGACCATAAGCTTCCGCTAATTTAACAAAATCAGGCAAAGAGTCTTCATACAAGATCTCTGAATAACGGCCCTCATAATTCATATCCTGCCACTGTTTTACCATGCCCAAGGCTTGGTTATTAATATTAATAATTTTGATGGGTAATTTATATTGAGTGCACGTCGATAATTCTTGGATACACATTTGCACACTGCCTTCACCGGTAATGCAAAGAACAGTGGCATCAGGGTCAGCAAATTGCGCACCGATAGCTGCAGGTATCCCAAAACCCATCGTCCCTAAACCACCTGATGTTATCCATTTTCGCGGCTTATCAAAAAGGTAATACTGCGCCGCAAACATTTGGTGTTGACCCACATCGGTGGTTACAATTGCATCGCCTTTGGTTACCTTATAAACAGCTTGCACTACCTCTTGAGGTTTTAACATTTCAGTCGATGTATCAAAACGATTTTTGGTGTAAATACCGTGTTTCTCTCGCCACCCATTAATATCATTCCACCATGCGGCAAGTGCCGTTTTATCGATGGAACCTGTAGCCGGCTTGACTAGTTTCAGCACTTCGGTTAATACCGACTCTGCTGGCCCAACAATAGGAATATCAGCATTGATCGTTTTAGAGATCGACGCTGGGTCTATATCAATATGAACAATCGTGGCATTAGGACAAAATTTATCTAAGGAGTTGGTCACACGGTCATCAAAGCGAGCGCCAACGCAAAATATCAAGTCACTGCGGTGCATAGCCGTATTGGCTTCGTAGGTACCGTGCATTCCCAACATGCCAAGAAATTGCTTATCGGTACTAGGGTAGGCACCTAAACCCATGAGGGTACTAGTTGCCGGATAGTTAAGCAGCCTAACCAACTCAGTAATCAATTCAGGTGAACGACCATGAATAGCACCGCCACCAATATAAAATATTGGCTGCTTGGCGGCCAAAATAGCTTTTACGGCTTTTTTAATCTGACCACTATGACCTTTTTGGACCGGATTATAGGAACGCATACTAACCGTTTTAGGATAGTCATAAGGAAACTTCACATCAGGAGCGGTATAGTCCTTAGGCACATCGATAACGACAGGTCCAGGCCGACCCGAACGCGCAATGTAATAGGCTTTTTTAACAATATTCGGAATATCAGCCGGGTTAGTCACCATAAAACTGTGCTTAACGATAGGACGTGAAACGCCGATCATATCGGTTTCCTGAAACGCATCTTCACCAATTTTGCTGCTGGGAACTTGCCCAGAAATAACCACCATAGGAATAGAATCCATAAAGGCAGTGGCAATCCCGGTAATAGCGTTAGTGGCGCCAGGGCCGGAAGTGACTAGAACCGAACCCACCTCACCTGTTGCCCGAGCGTAGGCATCGGCTGCATGGGTCGCCGCTTGCTCGTGGCGCACAAGTATGTGTTTAACCTTGTCTTGTCGAAATATTGCATCGTAAATATGTAGAGCGGCGCCACCGGGGTAGCCAAATAAGGTTTCAACACCTTCATCGGCCAGTGCGCGAATTAACATATCTCCACCAGAGAGCATTTCCACGTATCTATCCTCATTTTACTGTTATGTTTAAGTAGATTTAAAAGCACAATAAGTACAAAAAAAAACGACAAGCAGCATTACCAGAAAAATCTGAGCTAGAGGGTCAGTGTATTTTATGTAATCGTACTTTTACTAATTGGTAACGACTCAATCAGTAAATCGAGCGTACCTGCGGAAAGGGCCGTGAACTAACTGGTAAGTTAGTGGTTCTGGAGGAGCTTCAAAGCAGCGATAACTGACTTAAAACAACCCATAAACCTTAGCTGGAGTGATAGTTTACGCCTCACACCGCGTGACTCGTTCGTACAGATACTGCACGCAAGTCAATAGAGTTGAATTATAACGATTATTTTGAAGTGTGCAAGATCTAGCCTCTTCCCATATGAAATGAGTATCAATAACGGGGCTTACTTGTGCATGCTGCCAAGATGAACGTCATCATGAATATTTAATAAATCAAGACCCTTGAGCAAGCCAGCTTTCTTTCGCCCCACATACCCATCGTCGAAGCTGTGGCGGCACATCCGATAATCAGGGCTGATCTGTGTTGTGAAGCGTACTTATGGTGATAGGATGAGGCATATCTCTATTAATTGAAATTTTCTGGGGAGAGCAAGCTATGGACTAGCTCTAAATTTATTTCGGTTAGCATGGGTACTTCTGTATCATCCAAATATGGCCCTGCACACATTTTGGGTACACATAGCGATCCATTGGTATTTATCATCATATTTTACAATACTTTTTGCTATTCTTTTTTTGAATCTGTAGCGCTTTCAACCAAACCCCGCTCCCAACACTACAGTTATTGGGCTTTAGATAGGCAAGGATATTATGGATAAGATGCAACTCATCGATATTGGCGCTAACCTAACCAATAAACGTTTTCGAACTGACTTGGATACGGTTATCGAAAGGGGAAAAGACAATGGGGTCGATCATATCATCGTAACAGGTACTTCATTAGCAACCAGCTGGGATGCCATCGTAATAGCAAAAAAATTCCCCGATACGCTGAAGGCCACAGCAGGTGTCCATCCCCACGATGCAAAAACCTGGGTGTCAGATTCAAACAGTACTTTGAAAGCCTTAGCTAAATCTGGCTTAGTTGTGGCCATCGGCGAGTGTGGGCTCGATTTTAATCGTAACTTTTCACCTAAAGACAAACAACTTGAGTGCTTTGAAGCCCAGCTGTGTTTGGCCGCAGAATTAAATTTACCGGTATTCCTGCACGAACGTGAAGCTCATGACGATTTCTTTCGTATCCTTAGCGAATACCGCAGTGATCTGCCCAATGCCGTGGTGCACTGTTTTACTGGCACCCGGCAAGAAGCCGAGGCCTATGTAGAGCTCGATTGTCATCTCGGTATCACCGGTTGGCTGTGCGATGAACGCCGAGGACAGAGTCTGCGTGATGCTGTTGCCCACATCCCCACCAACCGCTTAATGATTGAGACCGACGCACCCTTTTTAACGCCGAGAACTATGCAGCCTAGGCCCAAAAATAATAGAAATGAACCGGCTTTTTTGCCTGTCGTACTAGCGAGTTTAGCTGAAATTTTATCCGTATCAAAAGAACAGTTGGCCGCTGAGTTATATGCTACCACGAGGAATTTTTTTGATTTGACGTAAGCTAAGTAATGAGAGTGTCACGCGAATTTAAAATAGAAGGGAAAAATTATCGGGTACGATTCTTATTCACCTCTAATTTTGTTGCTGCATGCGGCCCCTCCCCACTCTATGCCGTTCGCTACGTTTTTTTATTTCTCTCGATGCGTTGAATAAAACGATTCATTAATAGAGTCTCAACAATGCCTCAAGCCATATTTTTAATCTTAACTATTTCAGCTTATGAGAGGTGACATTGTGATTAGTGGGCTCACTTTTGGTGGTTCTGCCCCCTCTCCGTCGACAGCTGAAATCTACAATAATATTCCTGCGCTGATTTGCGCTCAAGTCTTTCGAAAATAAAACTATTAACGCAAAGGGCCATAACATATGGAAACTTCCCCAGGCATTGTAGCCTTATCAAATCAAAGGCCTTGGTGTTAATAGGGGCTCGTCCAACCTCCCGGGTCAATTAGGTCATGCTCACACCCATCCCTTAGCTCCTATTGAACTTCAACGGACCACTTACAACAACCCTCAAAGCCTAACAACAGATATTTCCACTCGACCACTGCAATCATGGGCAAGTGCTCCACGCGGACGCCCCACTGAAATCCACTCTAACTCTAAAGAACACTTACTTATCATTCCCGCTTACAGGTTACACGCCAACGCAAATACTTTATATTAAAAATATAGATGAAAAAATCGAGAGTTAGGCCCCCGAATATCCCATTCAGAAATTGAGGGCACGCTGTTAGGTTTTGGTGATCGGGCCCGAGGTATTGATTGTGCTTAGGAGGTCTATAATTTACTTTTATACGGGCACGTATTCAATGCCGTAAACCATAAAAGGAAAAGTTTATTTCTTGGATGGACAAGCTGGAAAGGCGCTATATCTTAATCACTTTAAGTAATTCCAATTTTTAGGAACGAAATAAGCAAGCAATCAGCGCAATAGCACTAAAGACACTGACGAACTCAGCTTCACACAAGCAATGAAAACTATAGGGAATGACTCGTTCCTCATATCCAGCTTTAGACTAAATATTTTCATCCTTTTCTAGACGCAAAATTTTAAATAAAAGTTGACATGCCTTTTCAATTATAGACTACAGATAATAGTAAAGCATGAACTTCACGGAGAGTTGTGGGAACAAGGCAGTAGAATTTATGAACATTTTATTTAGAAAAAAACAAATGCCCAAAATCATCCAGCGATACTTTTATCATATCGCCAGCTACAAAATCCCCTGCTAACAATTTCTGTGATAAAGGATTTTCTAATGACTGCTGTATTGCTCTTTTTAAGGGCCGCGCGCCATAGATGGGGTCAAAGCCCGCTTCGGATAATTTATCCATAACGTTATCATCCAAACTAATTGATAGATCGCGTTCAGCTAAACGCTGCCTAAGTAGGTTTAATTGAATATCGGCAATACCTCGTATTTGTTGTTGCGATAGTGGCTCAAAGACTACCACTTCATCAATACGATTAATAAACTCGGGTCTAAAGTGACGACCCACAACAGAAAGCACTTCGTCATACACTTCTTTTTGAGGTTTATTCGCAGCGGTCATTTCTTGAATATGATCAGAACCTAAATTCGAAGTCATCACAATCACAGTGTTACGAAAGTCAACTGTACGTCCTTGGCTATCCGTTAAGCGACCGTCTTCAAGTACTTGCAATAAAATATTAAACACATCGGGGTGTGCCTTTTCGATTTCATCCAATAATAAAATCGAGTAAGGTCGGCGCCGAACCGCTTCGGTAAGATACCCACCCTCTTCATAGCCAACGTAACCAGGAGGGGCGCCAATTAAACGAGCAACCGAATGCTTCTCCATAAACTCAGACATATCCAAACGCACCATGGCATCGGAGCTATCGAACAAAAACTCTGCCAGGGCTTTACATAATTCTGTTTTACCCACACCCGTTGGGCCTAAAAATAAAAACGAACCGTTGGGCCGGTTAGGATCAGATAAACCTGCCCGCGAACGCCTTACCGCATTGGAAACGGCCTTAACTGCCGTACTTTGCCCTATCACTCGCGCATGCAGCTCCTCCTCCATACGCAGTAATTTATCGCGCTCGCCTTCTAGCATTTTAGATACGGGAATACCTGTCCATTTTGAAACCACTTCGGCAATTTCTTCATCGGTAACTTTATTGCGCAATAAAGTCATTTCCATCATCTCGACTTGGCTTGCCATATCCAATTGTTTTTCTAGTGCAGGAACAACGCCATATTGTAATTGCGAGATACGTTCGAGGTCGCCGGCGCGACGTGCGGCTTCCATATCAATTCTAGCTTGCTCTAAATTACTTTTGACCTCTAGGGTACCGGAGAGTGCTGCTTTCTCTGCGCGCCAGACTTCGTCTAAATCTTGAAAGTCGGACTCAACTTGTGTAATCGTTTTATTAATATCACCCAAACGTTTTTTTGACGCCTCATCTTCATCTTTTTTGACGGCTTCTCGCTCGATCTTCAACTGGATTAAGCGTCGCTCTAATCGATCTAGCGCTTCCGGTTTAGAATCAATTTCCATACGGATACGGCTCGCCGCTTCATCGATAAGATCAATTGCCTTATCAGGTAATTGACGATCGGTAATATAACGTTGCGATAATTTTGCGGCTGCAATAATGGCCGAGTCGGTAATATCGACACCGTGGTGAACTTCGTAACGTTCTTTTAAACCACGCAAAATGGCGATAGTATCAATCTCGGAAGGCTCCTCTACCAATACTTTTTGAAACCGTCTTTCTAAAGCCGCATCTTTTTCAATAAACTTGCGATATTCATCTAATGTGGTTGCGCCAACACAATGTAAATCGCCACGAGCCAAAGCTGGTTTTAACATATTGCCGGCATCCATTGAACCTTCAGCCTTGCCTGCACCCACCATAGTATGAATTTCATCAATAAAAATAATGATGCGGCCTTCTTGTTTAGACAACTCATTAAGGACTGCCTTTAAACGCTCTTCAAAATCACCGCGGAATTTTGCTCCCGCCAATAAAGAGCCCAAATCCAAAGAAAGCACCCGTTTATTTTTTAGACCTTCGGGTACTTCTCCATTAATAATACGTTGGGCTAAGCCTTCAATAATGGCGGTTTTACCCACACCGGGCTCACCTATTAGAACAGGATTGTTTTTAGTGCGTCGCTGTAATACTTGAATCGTGCGGCGAATTTCATCATCGCGACCAATCACCGGGTCGAGCTTTCCCGACTCAGCTTGCGCGGTTAAATCGATCGTATATTTTTCTAGTGCTTGACGGTTTTCTTCTGCATCGGCATTATCTACCGTTTCACCACCACGAACCGTATCGATGGCTTTTTCTAGGCGCTGTTGATTACCAAATTGATTTAACAGCTTGCCGATAGAAATTGAATCTTCTTCTATCGTTGCTAATAAAACACTTTCGCTAGAAATAAATTTATCGCCATTTTTTTGTGCTTTTTTATCGGATAAATTTAACACTCTTCCCATTTCAGGAGAAAGCTGAACATCGCCTGTGGCATGTTGAATACGCGGCAAGTCATTTAATTTTTTGCCTAGCTCATTACGTAAACCGGGCACATCAAACCCGGCTTGATCCAACAAGGGCCGTACGCTCCCCCCTTGCTGATCTAACATGGCTGACAACAAATGCAAAGGTTCTAGATGGGCGTGATCACGACCCACTGCGAGTGACTGAGCATCGGACAAAGCTTGCTGTAATTGATTCGTTAAGCGATCAATGCGCATAAATAATTTTCTCTAATTTAGGTAGTGGCTAGCTAGTGCCCATCCATAAATGGCTCGTCACGAGGGGAAATAAGAATGGTTAGTTTTGCGCTACTCGATACAGGCGTTTGCTTATTGCAAACAACTACATCCAGTGGTGCGAAGATGGCCGTTTTAATTTTTCCGCAGCAGAGCCCTATTTATGGATGGACACTAGCCAGTAATATAGGGGAAGGCGGGGGGAATTCAAGTGTGATTAAGAGTAGTTATTAAAACTAGCTCCTTTTATGTTGATATGGATCAAAATAACGCTTAATGAAAGGCAGAAAGGTTAATACAGTATTCATTCATTTTAAAGATCCCTAATAAGCGTTTCTCTTCAGTGCTACTCTTTAGTCTTATTCTAACCAAATTAAATTAGCCATTCGTCCGGTTTTACCTTCTCGCCTAAAAGAAAAGAACGCGCGCTCTTCAGTAAAAGTACAGCGATTGCCGCCATAAATATCGTGCACACCTAAATCTTTGAGCATGTCCTTCGCGATACCGTAAAGATCGCCCATCCATTTATTGACTGGGTCTTTATTATCTAAGATGGCATTATCTGAACGCCTCGCTACAAAGTGCTTTTCCATATTAAGATGTGGGTACTGCGCAATAAAGGCTGAACGGACTTCCCCTCCTACTTCAAAAGCCGATTGGCTAATCGCTGGCCCTAGATAAGCCATGAGTGTCTGAGTCGCTGCAAATGCATTGGCCGTATTGTGTAAAACACCGCCACATAAACCGCGCCACCCCGCATGAGCAACGGCAACCTGTTGGCCAGCTCGATCACAGAAAAAAATAGGCAGGCAATCGGCCGTCATAACACAACAGACTTGACCCGTTTGTTTAGAAAAACTAGCGTCTGCTTTAACCGTGTAAGGCTGTCCGATATCGACGACACGGGTTGAATGCACTTGCTCTAGCCAATGAACGTGACCCTGTTTAGTCAACTCAGCCAAGACTTGGCGGTTTTTTAATACAAGATCTTTTTTATCATCGACATGTAATGCCAGGTTAAAGGAATCAAAGGGGGGTAATGAACAACCTCCCTGGCGCTCAGTGAAACAGGCTTTAACCTTTTTCGGTGCAGGCCAATCTAACCAGCTTAATATCATGGTTTATTCTGCTTGTAATTTCATATCAGCTTTCAACGCTACTAAAAGCTGCTGCATATCCTCTGGCAATTCACTTTCCCACGCCATTGTTTCCTGTAAAAAAGGATGAACTAATGTTAATTTTTTAGCATGCAATGCTTGTCTGGGAAAGCTAGCTAACACTTCTTTTAATTCTACAGAGGTCCCGGCTAACCAACGTTGGCGCCCTAGGTAAACTGGATCTCCAATAAGGGGGTGCTTAATAAAAGCCATATGAACTCGAATTTGATGCGTACGCCCCGTTTCTAGCTGGCAAGCAATGTGTGTGTAACGCTTATATCGGGTTTTTAGGCGAAAATGGGTAATGGCTTCTTTTGCCGATGAACTCTTCTCGCTATTAGTAGGACGATCAATGACTGCCATTTTGACTCTGTTACTGGGGTGGCGACCGATCGGTTTATCCACTTTGCCCCCCCCGGTCATTTCGCCCATCACTAACGCCTCGTACTCTCTTCCTACGCTGCGATCTTGCAGCTGCTGAATTAACGATGTATGCGCTAATAACGACCTCGCCACCACCATTAAGCCCGAGGTATCTTTGTCTAAGCGATGCACAATACCTGCCCGCGGAATAGTTGCCAGCTCCGGAAAGTGGTATAATAGCCCATTAAGTAAGGTCTGATCGGGAACCCCCGCTCCAGGGTGAACAACCAGTCCAACCGCTTTATTAATGACAATAATATGATCATCGCTGTAGACGACATCAAGCTCTATCGGCTGCGGCTCCCAGCGTTCTTCGGCCTTAATTTCAGCATTTAACTCTAATTTCTCTCCACCAAGCAACTTATCCTTGGGTTTACGTGTCATACCATCGACCGTTAATTCACCGGCCTTGATCCAGGATTGTAAACGAGAGCGAGAAAACTGGTTAAATAATTCAGCCGCGATTTGATCTAAACGTTGTCCACTGTAGTGATCGCTGACGTCCTCGGAATGGAAGCTAGTCTCAGATTCGGTCATATTGGTTTCTATTGATGGGGTATTGGATTTTGTCATATGAATACTTGCGGATAGCGTGTGAAAGGACTGTCGAGTTGGAAAAACATCATGGCACCATAAAAAGTAACACAAAAAAGATCTCGAAGCTCGAAAAGACCGTTATAATAACTTTTGCATCCGACTCGAGTGTGGTTAAATGTCGAGCTAATATTTGCTATGAGCACAATGATTTATGAGGCGCCCTGCATTACTAATTTTATCTCAAAGCATTATAAGTGCTGGGCTCAACTTCGGGCGTAGAAAAATTTCATTACTATTTATGATGGCCATTATTAGTACAAGCGTGTTTGGCTGCTCAAGCACCAAAAAAATTAACGTTGTGGAACTGAACGAACAAAAATTATACATCCGTGCGCAAAACGGGCTCAAGCAAAAAGATTACACATTGGCAACCGAAGCCCTACAAAAACTCGAATCTGACTTTCCTTTTGGCACCTATGCCAACTCAGCCCAGCTAGCGCTCATTTATGCTTATTACAAAAGTGATGAACTACCTCTAGCTGACTCTGCGGCCTCCCGCTTTATTAGACTTCATCCTAATCACCCAGATGTAGACTACGCTTACTACATGAGGGGTTTGGTTGCTTTCCCCAAACCAGGCTCTCTATTCCAGTCTGTATTTAGCACTGACACCAGTAAAAAAAATACCAAAGCCGCGCAAACTTCTTTTGTACAATTTTCTGAATTGGCAAGGCGTTTTGCCAATAGTCAATATACCCCCGACGCACTAAAACGCTTGGAGTATTTACGTAATTTATTGGCCCGAAGTGAAATCAACATCGCCAATTATTATCTGGAGCGTAAAGCGTATATTGCTGCCGTCAATCGAGGCCGTTATGTTGTTGAAAACCATCAGCTCACACCCGCTGTTCCCGATGCCTTAGCCATTATGGTACAGAGTTATACCCAACTGGGGATGACTGATTTAGCCAGTGACAGCCTAAAGGTACTAAGCGCTAACTATCCTGGCTACCCTGCATTAAATGATGACGGATCATTTAACTTAAAGCATTACAGAAAAGGGACCAAATCAATTGCGGGGTTAATGACCTTTGGCTTAATTGATACTAGTCGCCCGCCCGGCTTTGATAGCCGAGAACAATACGGTAAGTTCTAATTAAAAGCACCTAGGGGTACTGCTTAAGGGTACTGCTGAAAACGACTAAAAAGACCAATTTAATAAACTAGTTCATTCACCTGGCGTCC
Source organism: Cellvibrionaceae bacterium (assembly GCA_047629215.1). Lineage (GTDB taxonomy): Bacteria > Pseudomonadota > Gammaproteobacteria > Pseudomonadales > Cellvibrionaceae > CANLBN01. Next base: position 16,279 of record JBLHWO010000030.1, read on the forward strand.
AACCATTAGTAATGGGATAGCGACGGTCCCTGCCAAAGCCTCGCTGAGAAATTCTGACTCCAATGGGGGCCTGACGACGCTTATACTCATTAATATCTACCAGTCTCAGCACTCGGTGTACCGTTTCAGAATCGAAACCAGCCGCCGTAATAACATCTGCACTTTCATCCAGCTCTATATAGCGTTCTAAAATTTGATCTAGAATATCGTAGGGCGGTAAATTATCTTCATCTTTTTGATCGGGTGCTAATTCAGCTGATGGAGGACGCTCAATCACTGAAGGTGGAATAATATACTCACCCTGTTCGCACAGACTGTTTCGATATTGCGCTAAGGTGAAAACCGTCATTTTAGGTACATCTTTTAGGGCATCAAAGCCACCCGCCATATCACCATACAGAGTCGAATAACCCACGGCCATTTCACTTTTATTACCTGTGGTTAGAACAATAGCCCCTGTTTTATTCGATATCGCCATGAGTATTACCCCTCGACAACGTGCCTGTAAATTTTGCTCTGTTAAATCAACTGGCTTGCCTTCGAAGGACTCAAATAAACCAGACATAAATGCATCATATATCGGCTCGATACCAATAACTCGATAATCTACACCCATTATATCCGCCTGCTCTTTGGCGTCATTACGACTCAGGTCAGAGGTATAACGGAAAGGCATCATTACTGCCGACACATTTTCTGCGCCTAGTGCATCCACCGCAATCGCTAGCGTAAGGGCAGAATCGATACCTCCCGACAAGCCTAAAATAGCTTTTTTAAAACCATTTTTTCGAACGTAGTCGCGGACACCTAACACTAGGGCATCGTAAATAATTTGCAAAGGGGGTGGAGCCACAGGCAGCGCTTGATTGATAACCGTAAGCGTATCGCCCTTTAACTCTAGCTGTACTGAAAAAAAACCTTCTTCATAATGTGGAGCTTGAACCACACAATTGCCGCCAGCATCGGTAACAAATGAACCTCCATCAAACACAAGTTCATCTTGCCCCCCCACTTGATTGACATAAATAATCGGCATATCGCCTTCACGGGCGCGCTGACTCAACAAATCTAGGCGTTGCTGACGCTTGGTTAAGTGAAAAGGAGATGCATTAAGGTTAATCATTAGCTTAGCGCCCCTTTCATGAGCTTGTATCATAGGCCCTGCATGCCAAATATCTTCACATATCGTTAACGCTACAGGGATACCATGCAACTCAAATACACAGGTATTTTTTCCTTCAACAAAATAACGTTTTTCATCGAAGACTTGATAATTGGGCAACTCTTGTTTGGCATATTCTGCTATCCACTGACCACCTTCCAGCACACCAGCCATATTAAAACATTTATCTTCTTTATAAAGAGGATAGCCAACAATGACTACCGCTTTAAATTTAGTTAACTGTAAGACCTTTCTTGCGGCTTCTATTCGCGAATGCATACTAGCGCGCAATAACAAATCCTCCGGAGGATAGCCACACAAGGTCAGCTCAGGAAAAACAACAACGTTAGCTGCATACTCCTCCTCAGCGTGTCTAACAGACTCCATGACTCGCTGCGTATTGCCAGCAACATCACCCACAGTAGGGTTGATTTGCGCCATAATAATGTTTAATTTTTTCATTCTACCGCTTTCAACCTATCGAACCCTATACAAAGTCCCACATTGTCGGGTAAAGTAAAAACGAAAGCAAAATAATTAATCAAAAGAGACCTTTACACGGAAAATGACTTTGCTTTCAGGGAAGGTGCTAGCCCAAAGAAGGAGTTTATGTGTTATAAATGACCGATTGAGTACGCTTTTCTTCTCCCCCCTTAAGGGGTAAACCCTATAAAAGTAAAATGGCTTTCATGTAAAGCTCTCAAAAACAAATGTAAGAGCAAACTCTGTGTCCTTCCTAAGCCCAACTACTCACGATAACGTCCGATTGCTTGGCACCTACGTCTATTACAGATTAGGTCTAGGCCTAATTCTGGGTTTAATGCATTGGGCAGGGCTTTCACGAGATGTTTTCGGATATGTTCATCCGCAGTTATTTACCAATGTTGTCATTTTCTACATCATCGTTTGCACCCTTTCATTAATTCTGTACCGGGGTAAAAGCTTAAAGCCATATAGCGCTCACCTTTTGGCTTTATTGGCCTTCGACTTTGCTGCTCTAGTCTCGATGATATATTCCAGCGGAAATTTGACCGGCGGGCTAGGTTATCTTCTGCTCATTCCTATGGCCGTAGGCAGCAGTTTTTTGCGAGGACAAGCAAATATTGGCCTCGCTGCGTTTGGCACAATTTTAGTATTAGGCATGAGTCTATTATCGATTAAGAATGGCGCAAGTGACGTGCGCGGTTTTTTTACGGCTGGCGTTACCGGGCTTGCCCTATTTGTTACAGCGATTGCTTTTAGAATATTTTCGGAAAAGGTAAAGGTCAGCGAAAATACGGCGAAAAAACAAACTGAACAAGCGAATTACTTACAACTTATCAGTCAAAAAATCGTTGAAACAATGCGGACTGGAATCATTGTTGTTGATAGAGACCTAAGAATTCAACTTATTAACAACGCCGCTGCTCTTATGCTAACGATTAATAATAAATTTGAAGGCATTAAGGGAATTCCATCAATCTATAAACATCTAAAAAGTTGGAAAGAAAATGGCGTTATACCGAGCCCATTTACATTAACCCTTGAAGATAATCAATCTATCAAAGTTAGCTTTGCCTATCTCAATGACTCACGTTTCCCTTCGATCATGTTATTTATTGAAGATATGCAGCGCTTAGGCCAAGAAGCTCAGCAATTAAAATTAGCTTCTCTTGGACGGCTCACAGCAAGCATAGCACATGAAATCAGAAACCCTTTAGGCGCCATCAGCCATGCCAGCCAATTACTAGAAGAATCAAAAAGTATCAATAATGACGACCAAAAACTATTAACTATTATTCATAATCACTCTCAGCGCATCAATTTTATTATTAATAATATTTTAGATTTTTCGCGCAGAAAAAATGCTGATCCAGAAACGATCAATCTCAATCAATGGCTTAGCGATTTTAAGAGTGAATACTTGCAACACCACATAGGGTCCATTGAAGTAATTTATCGACAACGTAATATCTATGCGAAAATTGATTCGACACACTTACATCAAATCATTAGTAATTTAGTCGAAAATGGTATGCGCTATAGCCTCCAAAAAATGGGGCGCGAAATCATTAAAATAGTCATTGACATACAAGAAAATACACACCGGCCTTTCATAGAGATCATTGACTATGGTAGTGGTATAGATGATGAAAAAACTCATCATCTCTTTGAGCCTTTTTATACCACTGAGGTGACAGGTTCTGGCCTAGGTTTATATTTATGCAAAGAACTAAGCGAAGCTAACCAAGCCAATTTAAGCTATCATTATGACAAAAAGAATAAATCCAGTCTATTTAAATTAGTACTTGCACACCATCAACGCAGAATCGAGTTACAATGAGCACAAAAAAAAACGTTCTAATTATTGATGATGAGCCAGATATTCGCGGCTTACTCTCTATGACTCTGGAGAGAATGGGGCACAATACAGTTTGCGCCGCTAACCTCGAAGACAGCAAAAAACAATTAAATGAGAAAAGCTTTGACCTCTGTTTGACAGATCTCAAATTACCCGATGGTTCAGGGATTGACATTGTAAAATCAATTCACAAAAATTACCCTGAGACTCCAGTCATTGTCATTACCGCACATGGCTCTATGGATATTGCGATCGAAGCCATGAAGTATGGGGCGTTCGATTTTATTAATAAACCGGTCGAACTTTCCGATTTACGCAGACTCATCACTAACGCCTTAAGCTTAAACGATGAAAGTTTATCAGAAGATAGCCTCAATGATATCATCGGCGCATCACCTCTTACAGTTAAATTAAAACAAAACATTGCTAAAGTGTCCCGTTCTCAAGCACCGGTTTTTATTCAGGGTGAGTCTGGTAGTGGCAAAGAGTTAGTCGCACGTGCCATTCATAATACGAGCACACGCCATAACAAACCGTTTGTTGCCGTTAACTGTGGAGCCATTCCCAGAGAGTTAATGGAAAGTGAATTTTTTGGCCATGTAAAAGGCAGTTTTACTGGGGCACACCAAGATAAACAAGGCTTATTTCAGAGTGCAGCTGGTGGCACATTATTCCTAGATGAAGTGGCCGACCTGCCTATGGACATGCAAGTTAAGCTGCTACGCGCCATACAAGAAAAAACTGTTCGCCCTGTCGGCTCCCATAAAGAATTAATCATTGACGTGAGAATTCTAAGTGCCACCCATAAGAACTTGTTAATTGCGATTGATGATGGAACTTTTAGGAATGATTTATATTACCGTATTAATGTTATAGAAATTAATGTTCCAAGCCTTAGGCAACGTAAAACCGATATCACATTATTAACGACAACACTTTTAGAGCGTATTGCTGAAAAAAATACTAGTTCTATTGCGTCCATTTCAAAAAGTGCTTTAAATGCATTGGAGGCTTACGATTTCCCAGGAAACATCAGGGAATTGGAAAACATTCTTGAACGCGCATGCGCTCTATGTGCTGACAATAAAATTGATGCAGAAGATCTTCAGCTAGATAGAAAAAGTGTTGGGGCTGATCGCTATAAACCTATCGCAAAAACAGATAACAATCATAGCCAAACTCGTCGTATTACTGATCCAACAGACACAAAAAAGGAAAGCCTATTTGATCCTAGCAATCACTCCTTAGATCACTATCTAGAAAATATCGAAAAAGATATTATCTTATACTACCTAGAACAAAATCGTTGGAATAGAACCAACACGGCAAAAGTACTGGGCATCACTTTTCGATCTTTACGATATCGTCTAAAAAAGCTAGGGATTGACGACGAATGATTTTGGAGTATTATGTCCAGTAGGGATAGGAGGGCTAGCTGCAATATGCAGCGGTTGGATTAAATAATTCAAAAATAATCTAGAACCGTCATGGAACTATTCTAGAAAACACAATGACGCACCATGGAAGGAGCACCACATGAAACGGAACCATTCTACCGGCTTTACCTTAATCAACCTGCTTATCACACTCACTATTAGCGGCATATTAGCAACTGCTGGCCTCCCCTCTCTACAAATACTGCTAAATAACCAGCAAGCCAATAATACCTACCAACAACTCTTCACTCTTGTCCAATTTACCCGTATTCAATCGGTAAACTATTCAGGCCAAGTACTGCTCTGCCCCACAGTCAATCAAAACGACTGCATTAACGACTGGAACCAAGAATTAATGGTATTTGTCGACACTAATTATGACGAGACCAAAAACGATAGTGAATTATTACTACAAGTGAGGCAAGCTGCATCAGACGACGAACAGATCAACTGGCGCGCCTCGGGCAGTCGTCGCTATCTACGTTTCAAAGCGGATGGCTCGACGGGGAACCAGAATGGGCGCTTGACTTATTGTTTAAGAAAAGAAGAGGCGCTTTATGCACGGCAGATTATTATGTATAGAACTGGCAGAGCTAGACGAGGGGGCGAGCACGACGCGAAGCAAAGCTGCTAGCGCCGCCTTGACTAGCGCCAGCAATCGGCAACGGTACCCGTGCCATTTTCTGCTCGCACACCGGTATTACTTAACGTTAAATTACCGCACAGAGCATCGACGAAAGTAGGATTAACTGTTATCACGTAACTAGTGTTATCTGCCCCTAAAGCTACACTGCCTGTGTATAAATCATTTTCGCTGGTAGTTTTAGCCATAGTAAGGTTGACGACTGTACCGCCGGTTAATCCCGCGGCATAGCGGCTATTTTGAGTAAAATGACGTTCTTGTCTTGAAGCAATATCCAGTGCAAATGCTCTTCCTTCTGCTCTGTTACCGGCAAGCCGATATGCCTGATAAGAAGGTAACGCTACAGCAGCTATTATGCCAATTATAGCGACGACTATTATCAACTCTATTAATGTAAAACCTTTATCCATTACATAATATTTTCTATTCCCATCATTTCTCATCGCATATCACTCCAAAACATAAGTCACTCAGATATAACCCTTATACTATCAATGAAACGCTGACCGTTTTTTATTGAAGGTTTAAATCTTACTTTTTGTCCTTTTTTAAGGGTGTAACGACTTGCGACTCTATTTCTGTTGTCGTAAACCGTTGTATTTAACTTTAATTTATATACTTGGTCGCCAATCACCACAACACCTTTTTTTACATCGACCCCCTCAAGAGTATTTCTTGAAACTAAGGTAAGTGTATTTTCATCGATGGAAAGTGTTTGAGCCTGAACGCCTATAACAACGAAACTGATTAAAGAAAGCAAAAAGTAATACTTCAAATATTTTAAAAACATAATCTCACCTAAGCTATTGAATAATTGACCATGACTTTCTACCTGCAGGCACTGTCGCACCATTAGTAATATCCTTAACGCCAATGCTACCATCTGCACCGGTTATCACTAATTGAGGATCAACACCAACAGTACCAATACCAACAGCTGCATTCTCGAGTGGCGTAACGGGTGATGAACTATCCGCTACGCCATCATTATCTGTATCAAATATATTGAAATCAGCCTCTGTGCCGTCAAAAGAATCCAGCGCTATAAGGTAGCTTAAACCATCCCGATTACATGCCTCTCCCGCTGGGATAGTCATTAGAAAGAAAATCAAACGACCCGATAGTACGGGATTGATCACTGATCTACCGCCCTCGAAGACATTATTGCCGCTAATCTGTAGTGTCAAATCAATATACCAACCGCCATCGCTAATTACGCCCGACGCAGCAACATAATCAACACCATTACTCGAGATATTAATTGAGCTGACACTTGTGCCATTAAATGTTTGCTCTTGCAAATTTGTTCTATTTAAATTTCCATACGTACTGGCAGGGTCGCTAGAGCCTGCATCCCAAACGGCATAAAAAGTCTGCAGGTCATTCGTAACAGGATCATTAGTCGTAATAAACTGTCCTGTACCAAAATAAACCAACACATTGGGGGCGGTGCTAAACGAACGACGTATTGGGTGCAGCGCAATCTCGGGCTTGACTGTTATAGGTTGGCGATTGGATACCGAACATGAATTACCTCCACAAGCGGTAAAAAGAGGCGCGCCGCCAAAACTAATACCCCAACTGCCACTGGTGCCCTGAAGATTAAACGCCCACAGATTTCCATGCAAATCACCCGCGTAAACACGATCGGTAATAAAGTCGCCATTAAGGTCGGCAACTACCGGGGGCGACAAACCATTGCAATCGCTACCAGCAGTAAAGCAATCGGCACCCGCCCCAGCGGCTACAGAGCCTGCCGTTGTTCTAATAATACGATAATGCGTATTTTCTACAAAGGGGCTACCGCTAGTAGGAAGGTTATCTAAATATAAAATAAACAGCTTGGCTGTACCGCAAGAATTACCGGAACTATCACAACTAGCGTTGTTATAACCATTACCAAAAACAGCAGCCCAACGGCCACCCTCATTGGTTTTTATAATTTGTGGTCGGCTATAAGTTGCACCTAATTCAGGATGAGAAAACTCCGCTAAGACATCAGTTTCTGAAAAATTATCGGGATCAGTAACGTCCAATATATAAATTCCCTGCCCACCAGAGCGAAGACCGCCCACAAGATAAGTCTTCCAGACACCTCCAACATAAACGTCTCTAATAGTGGGCGTCGCATCTACATAGGCTAAATGACTGTAGTCCGTTTCCGCCAAAGTATGTAGATTATTCTCTAACAATGTTCCCGGAACATAAGCAAAGAGCTCGCGCCCAGCTGCAGAGGGAACGCTAGCATCTG
>JBLHWO010000031.1:0-24094 GCA_047629215.1 Cellvibrionaceae bacterium
CAGTGTTGATTGCGTGCACAAATGGGCTGGTGGATATCCCCAGGCTCTTTGATTAAAAAATCGCCTTTTTGATAGATGCCCCGAGTGTCGGAGAAGCTGCCTTCTAGTACAACCGTGATTTCGACACCTCGGTGATCATGTTTTGGTGCGCTCGTGCCCGCTTCAATTCGTTGTAGCGATACTTGATATTGATTTTGGCCCAAAGTAAGCGTCGCCGTTTGCAAAGTACGGTTTATATTTTTCCATTTTAGTGGTTCTTGATCCATCAGCTTTTGAATGAGCTTAGGCAATGTCTTGTTGTTATTTAAAGAGCTTTTTGAAGTGTTGCTTGGGCTAAACGCTGGTTTGGTCGTCTTATCAACAATACCTGTACTGGCTTCAATGGAATTCATTAGCTTATCAAAACTGTCCGATGAAATCGGTTGCGGCTCTAACTTTTCTAACAGAACCCCTCCAAATGATTCCATTTTCTGTACGGATTGTTGGCAATCACTACAGAAGTGTAGGTGTGTTTTGATGGCGAGTGCCTGAGCAATTGGCAGTGTACCTGCGGCAAATTCAGTTAATAAATTTTCGTTGGGGTGGTGAAGTGTCATAACCTTACCTATAAACATTGATCTATCGAACATGATGCATAAAAAAATTATCGCCTTAACAGCGACTGTAATTTATTCTGAGCGAGACGGACTCGTGATTTTACTGTCCCTAGTGGCAGGCCTAATTCCTTAGCTACTTCACTGTGTGATTTTGTTTCCATGTAGACCTTCCGTATCACTAGTGCTTGCTCTTTAGGCAGTAGTTGGAGAGAAGACTGAATTTGGTCGGAATCTTTATCATGCTTAAGCAGTGAGTAGGGGCCGTTCTCGGTAGAGTCTTCCCATACTTCTTCAGTTTCGATAGATGTTGTATTGGCATACTTGTTTTGACGTCTCAACATGTCAATTCGTGTATTTCTGGCTAGTGTAAATATCCAGGTGCTCGCAGCTGCTTTGGCGGGATCATAGGTTTTGGCCTTTTGCCATACCTTAATCATAACCTCTTGAACTAATTCGTCCATCATCTGTAGCGAATGTTGAGATGGGAACTTAGACATAAAATAGCTTTTGAGGAGAGGTCCGAAGTGTTCAAAAAGCGCTTTAAATGCTTTACGATCTTGCGAGCGCCCGACATCAACTAAGAATGCATTCCAGACGGCAGTAGGTTTTTTTTTGCTAGGAGAGAGTTGCATAGTTTGAGCATTATCACTGATTGCGTGAACATTAGCATAATTATTTTCTAAAACCTTTGTAAGCTCTCGTTTTCTAGCAGAAACGGCCGTGGTCTTCATAAGCTACCTATAGTCTTTGTTGCGTTTATTAACCTGCTTGCTAAACCATTTTACGCTACTATAGTGGGGTTAGATCACCAAATAATGCCTATTCTAAGCTGTTGAAGTGTGCACTTGAGTGCAGTGATGGGTGATCCGTTCGCTCGCTAGGTGCGTATTTTTTGACTATATGCTATACGAGCCATTTTTAATAAATATAATTCCCGGAGAGGACTCAAGTGCACAGTAATAATAAAATGCTACTAAAAGATCCTATTCTGGCGTTTAAGCAATTTTATCGTCAATTCGATCAGCAATCTCTCAACGCACTTGATGGAATATATTCAGAAGACGTCACTTTTTCCGACCCCGTTCACATTATTCAAGGCTCAGATAAATTAAAACAATACTTCGAGAGTATGTGCGGTAACCTTACGTCATGCCGTTTTGATTTTATTGATGAAGTAATCGGTGAAAATGACGCCTGTTTTAAGTGGGAAATGCACTACAGCCATCGTTCACTAAAGTCTAATGCACCTTTAAGGTTAATGGGCACTACTTTCATCAAGTACTCCGAAAAAATCGACGCACATGAAGATTTTTATGATATGGGAGCGATGCTGTATGAGCATTTACCATTAATAGGTAGTGCTGTTCGTCTAGTTAAGTCCCGCATAAAAAAAAGTAGCTAAGGCAACAATGTAGGCACTAAATCAAATGGCAAATAATAATTGGACAGGAAAAACCGTTTGGTTAACGGGTGCGAGCTCGGGTATTGGTAAGATGCTGGCTCTAAAGCTGGCTAAACTAGGCTGCACCGTTGTCATCAGTGCTCGAAGAGAGGAAGCACTTATAGGCATAGCCGAGCATGCGCCACAGCAAATTTTGCCTTTGGCTGTCGATGTTTCTGATACTGGCCAGCGCGACAATGTGCGCGAACAATTAGCGGCTAGAGTTGAATCGATTGATATCGCTCTCTTTGTGGCGGGTGTAGTCGAGTATGAAGATGATCTAAGTTTCGATATTGAGCGCTATAAAAAAGTATTCGATGTTAATTTTTTCGGCTTAGTAAACTCTGTCGCTATCGCCATGCCTTTGCTTAAAAAGTCTGAACATAAGCCGTATATAGTTGGGGTAACCAGCCTTACCGTATTAACGGGTTTTCCTCGGGCTGAGATTTATGGTGCGTCCAAGGCCGCTGCTGATTATTTCTTGAAAGCATTGCGTATGGATCTCGATCCTGAAAAATTCGATCTGTCGATTGTTCGTCCAGGTTTTGTCAAAACACCGATGACATCGGTCAATGATTTCCCCATGCCTTTTATTTTGTCTGCCGACAACGCAGCGGACAGAATAATTGATGCCATGAATAAGCGTAGGCTTTTCATAAACTTCCCTAGACGATTCAGTTTTTTGCTGAAACTGTTGTCCAGCGTGCCGAGTATCTGGTATAGGATTCTCGCACCTAAGATGAATCGTCATCAAAATAAATAATAAGGTTTGTATCCACTAAATGAAAATAGCGATTATTGGAGCGGGTATTTCTGGACTTACCGCTGCCTATGTATTAAATCGAGAACACGATATAACCTTGTATGAAGCCGATGATAGAGTTGGCGGGCACACTGCGACTAAAGATGTTAATTTTAATGGTAGGGATTATGCTATTGATACAGGTTTCATAGTTTTTAATGACTGGACCTATCCCAGTTTTAAAGCACTCCTTAAGCAAATAGGCGTTGATTATCAGCCAGCCGAAATGGGTTTTAGCGTGACTTGCGAGCTAAGTGGCTTGGAGTACAGCGGTAACAATCTCAATGCAATGTTTGCGCAGCGGCGCAACTTATTTAAATTAAGCCACTGGCAAATGATAAGCGATATTTTGAAGTTCAATAAAGAAGCCCTTGCCGATGTCGGTAGTGGTGGTGACTATTTAGATATGACTTTGGGCGACTATTTATCTGAAAAGAGCTATTCCGAAGCATTTATTGAAAAGTATTTAATCCCTATGGGAGCAGCTATATGGTCAGCGTCCTGCAGTGTAATCAAAAAATTCCCGCTTCAATTCTTTGTATGCTTTTTTCGTAATCATGGCTTATTGAGTGTTAATGATCGCCCGCAATGGCATGTTATCAAAGGCGGCTCTCGTTCTTATATTGACCCCCTTATCGAGGGTTTTAAAGATAAAGTAAAAACAAATAGCCCGGTCATGTCGATTGTTCGGCATTGCGACGGTGTAACCGTTAAAACTGCTGACGCTAGTCAACGCTATGACCAAATTGTGATCGCCACTCACAGTGATCAGGCCTTGAGAATGATAGCTGATGCGAGCACCGCAGAAAAAAATATACTAACTTCGATCCCGTATCAAAAAAATGAAGTTGTCTTGCACACTGATACATCAATTTTACCTAAAAAACGTTCAACATGGTCAAGTTGGAATTATCGTATTGTAAGCAACGATCATGATGATGGTCTTCTTCCTGTGTTGACTTATGATATGAATATTTTGCAGTCCATTGACAGTGATGATACTTTCTGTGTGACCTTAAATAACACAGAGGCTATCGATAAAAGCAAAGTGCTGGGCACTTATTATTATGATCACCCGGTTTTTTCAGTCGCTGGCATTAATGCGCAACAGCGATGGTCGGAGATCAACGGCGTTAACCGAACGTGGTTTTGTGGGGCTTACTGGGGCAATGGGTTTCATGAAGATGGTGTTGTTAGTGCCTTAAAGGTAACTAAAGAGTTTGGAGTTTCACTTTAATGCAAAATCTCGAAGCCAAAAAGTTTACGGCACCATTGGCTAGTGCTATCTATCAAGGGACTGTTAGGCATCGCCGTTTCTCACCTAAGCAACATGCCTTTACTTATAAAGCCTTTATGGTTTATTTGGACCTGCAAGAATGTGATGACGTGTTTGCGAAGAGTGTATTGTGGTCTAAAGAGCGATTTAATTTAGTCCAATATAAACGCAAAGATTTTTTTGATGGCGATGAAACAATACCACTTTATGACACAGTCGCAAATTACATAGAGAAGCACAACGGCAGTCGCCCAGAGGGGCCAATCCGCATGCTGGCTAATTTGCGCTATTTTGGTTTTATTATTAATCCAATCACTTGTTACTACTGTTTTGACAAGGCGGGTAAACAGCTGCAAACCATTGTTTTAGAAGTGACCAATACACCTTGGCGGAAGCGCTGTCACTACCTCCTTAACGTTGATGATTTCGCGAGCAAAAAACAGTCGTTTAGCTTTAACAAAGCAATGCATGTATCACCATTTCAACCAATGGATCTACAATACCATTGGTCCGGGAAAACACCTGGTCAAGATTTATTGGTGCATATTGACGTTCAGCAGCCTGACATGCCACAACAACAGTCTGTTCTTGACGCAACCATAGTGATGCAGCGCCACGCTATGACTAAAAAAGTAATGAGCAGAATGATACTTCGTTATCCCTGGATGACCTTGAAAGTATTTTTTGCGATATATTGGCAAGCCCTTAAATTGTGGCTTAAACGAATTCCTTTTTACTCTAATCTAAGTGACAATACAGTTGTGAATAAATAGCGAATTGATGCGTTTATCTTATATGTGATTTTTTGAGTTGATCTGATACGTAAAGTTAAATCATAAAGTTAAGCCATAAAATGAATGGTATAAAAAGTAATGTTTTTGGGCACAGCATATTTGATAACCATAATAGCTGTGAGTTAGTTTTAGGAGTTAAGAATGAAAGCCCTTAGTGTCAATAGTATTAATGAGAGTGAAAGTAACAGTAAAAAAGAAAAGGGCTCAGCGCAGTTAATAAACGCTTGGGCTAAACGACTGGTGCTGAAGCGCTTACAGCGATTTACAGACGGCAGTTTATTGATAGAAGATGGTGATGAACTGCATTACTTTGGTGAAAATCCTGAAAAGGCGGATACAAAAGGTCATATTGTTATTCATAGAATGTCGGTTTATCGAGACCTGTTATTGAACGGTACTACGGGTTCCGGTGAGTCTTATATGCGAGGTGAATGGGAATCCCCCGACCTTGTAAATGTTATTCGCATTATGTGTCAAAATCTGGACACTTTGTACGGCTTCAATTCTGGTTGGTCAACGGTCAGTACATTTTTTTCCGGTCTAAGACATCGTTTACGCATTAACAATAAGAAAAATTCAAAACGTAATATTTCTGCACACTATGATTTAGGAAATGATTTTTTTTCTTTATTTCTGGATAAATCGATGATGTATTCATCGGCTATTTACCCTAGCCCAGAGACTACTCTAGAAGATGCGTCAAATTATAAGCTTGATCATGTTTGTCAACGTTTACGACTTACGCCCGACGATCACTTGTTGGAAATTGGTACTGGTTGGGGCGGCATGGCGATTTATGCGGCTAAGTATTATGGTTGTAAAGTCACCACAACGACTATTTCTAAAGAACAACATTCTCATGCGGTAAGTCAAGTGAAAGCGGCTGGATTACAGGATAAAATTACGGTTTTACTTGATGATTATCGAGACCTAGAAGGTCAGTTTGATAAACTAGTCTCTATCGAAATGATAGAAGCTGTAGGCCCCCAATATTATTCAGACTATTTCTCTACCTGCAGCCGCTTATTAAAAAAAGAGGGGTTGATGTTGATTCAGGCGATAACGATGCCAGATCAGCGTTATACTCAAACCAGCGATAGCGCTGACTTTATTCAACTCTACATCTTTCCGGGTGGGCACCTACCATGCCCTTCCGTTATGGCAAAGCACGTTGCTAAAGATACCGATATGCAGATAGTCGGTATTGAAGATATTACGATTGATTATGCACTTACCATAAAGGCGTGGCGACAACGTTTTTTTGATAAGTTACCTCACATAAAGTCTTTGGGTTATGACGATATTTTTATTCGTATGTGGGATTTTTATTTAAGTTACTGTGAGGGTGGTTTTCGAGAGCGTACCATCGGCACCATGCAAATGTTGATCGCTAAACCACGTTGTCTGAGTTTTCCTACGATCCGATAAAAAATCACCGTAATAGAAACGTTCGTTAATAGATAAACTTTTTCAAGCTTAGATGCGAATAAGTACCTGATGATGCTTAATTGCTATCAGGAATATGCATCAGGAATTTATTTATGAAAAAGTTTACTTACTTATCTTCTTTCGCTCTTCTAGCGATCGTCATTACTAATGCTGATGCACTGACTCCTGAGTGCCCTGATATAGCTTCATCTGATAAGAGTGTCACATCCTCCCCCAGTATTATCGGTATCGCTACAGACCCGGTCAGTAATGCACTGCTTTATTGTGAATATCACTACCCTAAGAACAATAAGCCTACAAGCAATAGCGTTGATAATAACAATCCCGCAACTAGAAAAAGTCAGTTTTTAGTCGAGTACCGCAATGCCGATCAAAGGCTTATAGCGCAAAAAAAACTTTCTTATAAAGATAATTTGCTACAGCCTGAGGTTATACAAGAAGACTTAAGGCATGGTGAGCGTCGTGAAGTATTTTTGTCAAGAAATAATGAAATGTCTACTTTTCGGGTCCAATACCAAAAGCCAGATAGCGGAGACATAAAGCAAAAAGACTTTGCTTTTTCCAGTTCTTTGGTTGTCGATGCAGGATTTGATGAGGCCGTTCGTCAAAACTGGACGCGTTTGTTGGCCGGCGCAATAGTTAAGATGGATTTTTTATCACCGGTGCATTTAAAAATATTTAACTTGTCGATGAAAATTACAAATGATGACAGGTTTATTATTGAGGGAGGCGGTGGTGATCAAACTATTTCTTTTTTGATTCGTCCTAGTAATAGCTTTATTAATTTATTCGCGGAGCCTTTATTATTGAATTATGATAAAAACAGTCAGCGTCTGCTAGCTTACAGTGGTAATGTCAATATAACGAGTAACGACGGGAATACAATGGTAGCGACTATTCAATATTATTATAGGCAAGAGATTGTTCCGAAATAGTCCCTATAAAAATAATGTTAGTGTTGGAATATTACCTGTTTAGAAAGCCTAATCGTGTCGATCTATTCGGGGTGCTTATATATGTCCTTTTGTTGCGTTGAACTATTTTCATCTATAAATCACCTAACTAATCATAAGCTCTAATTGATTGAATTATAAAGGTGATAGATAACAATGCGATTTCCAGGTCTTAATGCCCTGAGGCAGGCAGTTAACCCACATCGGGTATGCCAAGCACAAGGCACTGACGCGAAACCAACAGTAGTCAGTGCAAGGGATGCCGCTCCAGCCCATAAACACCCAACTCAGAATCTCTTACGGGCCCTCGCTTTGGGTGTTGGGGTCGGTGTTGCGGCGAGTGTTGCCATTAGTGTTGTGGCGGCTTCTGTGGTTACGCCGCTAGGTGTCCCGTTACTGGCGGGTGTACTAGCTGCTGCTTATTTATACTCCACCTCCAGCCGTTCGCAAACCAACACTGCCAACCCATCCAATAACGGTACATCTACAAACCAAGCGAACACTGCTAACCAATCGAATACTAGTGCATTCAACCACGCATCTTCAAACCAATCGAAAAACAGTGCATTCAACAGCGCATCTTCAAACCAAGCCAACACTGGCAATCAATCGAAAAACAGTGCATTCAACAGCGCATCTTCAAACCAAGCCAACACTGGCAATCAATCGAAAAACAGTGCATTCAACAGCGCATCTTCAAACCAAGCCAACACTGGCAATCAATCGAATAACAGTGCATCCAACAGCGCATCTTCAAACCAAGCGAACACTGGTAACCAATCGAATAATAGTGCATTCAACAGTGCATCTTCAAACCAAGCGAACACTGGTAACCAATCGAATAATAGTGCATTCAACAGTGCATCTTCAAACCAAGCGAACACTGCTAACCAATCGAATACTAGTGCATTCAACAGTGCATCTTCAAACCAATCGAACACTGCTAACCAATCGAATACTAGTGCATCCAACAGTGTATCTTCAAACCAAGTAAATACTGACAATTCATCTTTTGAATTTAATATAAATGAACTCGCGAAGGGTTTAGAGAAAGGCAATGAATCTTTTTTCAGTACAATAAATGAGCTTGAGAAGAGCTTAGATAAAGACAGGAAAGTTCTTTTCAGTACATTTAATAACGCATCTGCAAACCAAACGAACACTGCCAACTCATCTTATGAATTTTATATTAGTGAGCTCGCGAAGGGTTTAGAGAAAGACAATGAATCTCTTTTCGGCACAATAAATGAACTCGAGAAGGGTTTAGAGAAAGACAGAGAATTTCTTTTTAGTGCATTTAACAACGCATCTTCATATCAAGCCAACACTGCGGGGGCAGCCGGACCCGCGCCAAGCAATGCCCCTAGAATGACGGCGGAGATGGTTTCTTTTTTAGATAGTGCAGAAAATCTTATAACTTTCGCTAAAGATCAAGGTTTGGACAAACAAAATGCAAAATCTCAAAAGATGTTTGAACAATTAACCAAAGACATAAACGGATTAAGAGAATCATCTGACGCCCCTGTGTCTTTTGCAAAACTAAGGAGAGCAGCTTTATACCTAACACATACAGACAAGCTCGGAGGCAAAGACCCACAGATCAAATCTAAGGCAACTGAGCTGTATGAAGCTTTTAATGATAGCTATGCAAAAATTAACTAGACTAATCCTATCTACTTTCTAGTACATGATTTACGGATAAAATGTTTTTTTACCCTTTTATTCCAAGATTCACAGCGTCTATCAACAATATTCTTATGGGCTTTAAAGATCCTATTGGATAAATATTGCGATTTTAAATATCGCCATAACTTGTGAGGTATGATTATTTCTGGTGTATGAGGAAAATAAGTAGCAGCGTATCCTGTTGACTGATCCTAGTAGACTAACAACGAACAAGGGGAACACTGCATGACCGATAATAATATTTCTCAACTGCATAAGCCAGAACCAATTGACCTTTTACAACAAGTGTTAAAGCAGGGGCACAACAGTTACTTGCTAATGCTATAGAGACAGAAGTTCAGCTGCTACTTGACACCAACAAGTCATTAATGACAAATGATGGCAAGGCCGGTTTGGTATGCAATGGCTACTTGCTTGAGCGCACCATTCAAACGGGTCTTGATCACATAGAGGTAAAGGTTCCCAAGGTACGTGATCGAACGAGGCAAGGCATAAAATTTAATAGCTCGCTGATGCCACCGTATTTGAAGCGCAGCCAAACAATGGAAGAATTTCTTCCTTGGTTATATTTACGAGGCATATCTACCGGTGACTTTAGTTAATCACTTAAGCACTTATTGGGCGACCAAGCCAAAGGACTTTCTGCTGGCATGATTAGCCGATTAAGGTCGACTTGGGAGGTGGATTTTACTCTTTGGTAAAAACGAGGTTTGAGTAAAAAGTGCTACGTTTATATCTGGGCTGACGGTGCCTACTGCAACGTCCGCATGGATGATAAAATTTGCCTGCTGGTTATCATAGGCTCTTATGAGGCGGGCAACAAAGAGCTTATAGCCGTCAGTGATGGTTATAGGGAGTCCGAAGCGAGCTGGTCTGATGTGCTACTGGATCTTAAGCAGCGTGAGTTACGGTCAGACCCTAAAAAAGCGGTTGGCGACGGTGCGCTAGGTTGCTGGAAAGCCATTTCCAAATGCTGGCCAGAAACCAAATGCTAGCGATGCTGGGTGCATAAAACGGCTAACGTACCGGCTAAGTTACCGAAGGCAATGCAGCCAAAAGTTAAGGACCTATTACATGAAGTCAGGAAATCAGAAACAAAAGAACAGGCCAATAAAGCGATGGATAATTGTATTTAGCGATACCAAATAAAATATCTAAAGGCCACTAAATGCCTTTAGAAAGACCGAGAAGCGCTACTGATATTTTACGATTCTCCATAGAACACAGGGGCCATTTACCCGCGTCAAATCCAATTGAATCGGTATTTACCACGGTCAGTTTAAGGACCACAAAAAGTAAAAGTTGCGGCAGTCGAGGAATCGCATTGGCCATGGCATTAAAGTTAATGGAAACGGCTCAGAAGCGCTGGCAAAGACTACGCGGATATAGTTTATTAGCGGATGTTGTTACTGGGGTTAAATTCAGTGACGGCATCAAACAACAACAGCAGGATCAAGATGCTGCTTGATGGCTCATACACCAGATTTGACTATAGCTCATAACTTGTTCTACAGGATTTAATCCTGGCGAATAAGGTGAGCTCCCATTGGAGTGATATTGTCCAAACAGCTAATTTTTTGTCGTATGACCCCACCTGCGCCTTCCATTATAAACGACAGCGTATCTGTCCTCAGCGGTTCCCTGTGATATTAGCCTTAAGTGTTCTATCATGCCTTGCGTATTTATTCACAGTAGCCAGGATTAATCAGAGGCCTCATCCTTTTGGGGGCATGCTGCGCCAAAAATATAGGTGTACTCAAACGTTGCTGCCGGACCACTCTTGGACGAGTCCCTCCTTTAGCTCACATCCTAGTGATGGAACCCTGCAACCCAATTCTACTTTCATCTTGAAACTATACATCTACTTGCTTCAGATTGATCTCTGCAGGTAGAGTATCTCTCTGAATACTATGAAGAGCCATCAGTTGAATTTTAGTTCGAGGATGTGTTTCCTTTTTTGCTAATGACTTGATATGTTTCCGAGACACTTGATATGTTTCCGAGACACTTGGTTAATGTCTGGCCGATATAGCGCAACAACTTATGCAGCGATTAATGCAGTGGTAATGTAAATATAGCGAGTAAGGATGGAGGTGCAATGGTAGTGACTGTTCAATATTATTATAGGGAGGCGATTGCTTTGAAGTCTCTATAAGAATAATGTTTGTATTGGAATATTACCCGTCTAAAAAGCTTAATAGTGATTTCATTGCATGATGAACTTCCCAGGGTTCATAGAACTCACTGTTTGGAAATAAAGGCATATAATTATGATTGTTTATGTACTGACAGTCGGGGTAGGATGTATCGAGAATGATTTCTTTTAACGTTGATCTGATTTTAATTTCCCAGCTTTTCTTTGCTAATACACATTGCTTCGCACCATTAATGACAAGTTGCTCTAATAACCAATCCGAGGGCATTGATTGCTGGGGGTTACGGTCGTGATATTGATTTCTTAGGTGCCGAATCATCCTAGCAATTTGACGCTGCTCAAGATTGCCGCGAGATTCTTTAATGTAAACACGTTTGGGCTCTTTGACTCCTAGCATGCATTATTCTCCAGTATGGTAAAATGACCTAGAGCAATACGAAATCCGTTTTGCTATTTTTTTTGTTACTTTTTTATATTCCCTTTTATATTTTTTTTTAGCTCTTCTTTACAGAACTTATTTGTATTCGTTTTATCTCATTAAAGTCTATTGCTCATTCCGAGACGCTAGTTTACTTGTTAGCTCTGTGAAGCAGTAATATTGCCTGTAAATCAAGAGCCTCACATAACGTTTTAATCGACTCAGATAACCTTTTATTAAGAACGTTAGCCCTAAATCGCAGGCTCTAGTGGCTCTTCATTATGCTTTTGTACTCTCATTAATCACTCTAGTCTAAACTAAAGTCATAGATTCTTGATTTGAATAAAGCAATGCGTTTAACTATGCGATCATCCATTGATCGCTGTCGGCCCCAAAACGTCTCTTTAACAGTAAGCTTTAATCCCAGAGCTTTTTAGTCCCAAGTTAAGGCTCCACCTGTTTGATATTCGATAACACGTGTTTCAAAGAAGTTTTTCTCTTTTCGTAAATCCATGATCTCACTCATCCACGGGAAAGGGTTTTTTGTGCCGGGGTATTGTTCTTTTAAGCCTAACTGAGCTAAACGGCGATTAGCGATAAATTGGAGATACTCTTCCATCATCGCAGCGTTCATGCCTAAAACGCCCCTTGGCATGGTGTCGCGCGCATAGGCAATTTCTAATTCAGTGCCTTCCAGGATCATTTGAATCGCTTCTTCTTGAAATTCAGCAGTCCATAGATGCGGGTTTTCAAGTTTGATCTGATTAATAACGTCGATACCAAAATTAAGGTGCATAGATTCATCACGCAAAATATATTGGAATTGCTCGGCGATCCCGGTCATTTTATTCCGGCGGCCCATTGACAGTATTTGTGTAAAGCCACAGTAGAAGAAAATGCCTTCAGTGACGGCATAGAAGCCGATCAAGTTACGCAGTAATTCTTGATCTGCTTCTGGCGTGCCAGTATTGAAGGTAGGGTCGGTTATACCTTGAGTATGATTAATACTCCAAGTGGCTTTATTAGCTACGGAAGGTACTTCGCGATACATGTTAAAGATCTCACTCTCGTCCATACCAAGAGATTCGATGCAGTATTGATAAGCATGGGTATGAATAGCTTCTTCAAAAGCTTGTCGGAGAATATATTGGCGGCACTCAGGGTTAGTAATGAGACGATAGATTGCCAGCACCAGATTATTTGCAACTAGAGAATCTGCCGTAGAGAAGTAACCTAATGAGCGCATAATAATGCGCCTTTCATCATCACTTAGGCCGTCTTTGCTTTTCCATGTTGTGATGTCGGCTGTCATATTCACTTCTTGCGGCATCCAGTGATTAGCGCAACCATCGAGGTATTTCTGCCATGCCCAATCATACTTCATAGGGACTAATTGATTTAAGTCTGCACGGCAGTTAATCATGGCTTTCTGATCAACTTGTATACGTGTTGCACCCATCTCTAACTCTTCTACACCGGCAGCGTTATCCATGCTAGTAACGGCTTCTTTAGCAAGGTTAATAGAGTTGATTGGTGTTGATGTGAGCGGAGCAGGGGCAGTTTTAGGGTTGTTAGTAGCTTCAAACGCTTTTTCAGCCACTGCAATGCTAGCGTTGACCATGTGTGAGGTGGTGTCAGGCGCAGCAGGTTGTGCTTGCTTTGTATTGCCGACAGGTGCTTCAGAAATCATGCTTGCTTTTTCAGGTATTGTCGTAGCTATTGCTGGCGACATTTCTAGGGTGTCGTCGTATTCATCCCAACTTAACATAATACTTACTCTCTATATCTAGTTACTTTTTTAGTCTATTTAGTCGCTGTGTTTATTTTTACTAATGCTTGTTCATTAACAACTGGTTTATTAACTGCTTGGTAAAATTATCATACGAGACTGTTATACAAACTGCCTGTACAAGAGCCTCGCATAAGCGCTTCCCATAAGTCTTTTACTGACAAGCTTCGCAGTCTGGATCATCCAAAGAACACGCCTCAGGTACCGATGCAGCGGTTGGTGCCGCAGCAGACGAAGAAACAGCGTTAAGGTTGCCGGTCTCGACCGTTGATTTTTCCGTCGAGGTGGCGGCCAATGCACGCAAGTAATACGTCGTTTTTAAACCGCGATACCATGCCATACGATAAGTGATATCTAGTTTTTTACCGTTAGCTCCAGAAATGTATAGGTTGAGGCTTTGGGCCTGATCGATCCATTTTTGACGTCGACTAGCAGCATCGACAATCCATTTTGGCTCTACCTCAAATGCAGTGGCATAAAGCGCTTTTAAGTCATCGGGAATACGATCTATTTTTTGCACTGAACCTTCGTAATATTTAAGGTCGTTGACCATTACGTTATCCCAAATGTCGCGATCTTTAAGGTCGTGAACTAGGTAAGGATTAACAACGGTGAACTCTCCGGACAGATTCGACTTAACATATAAGTTTTGATAGGTCGGCTCAATGGATTGCGACACCCCAGTAATGTTAGCAATGGTTGCTGTTGGAGCAATGGCCATTACATTCGAGTTACGCATGCCTTGGTTAGTCACTTTGCGACGTAAGCTGCTCCAATCTAGAGTTTGACTACGATCAACTTCGATATATTTTTCGCCACGATGCTTAACCAAGATATCAATTGAATCGTATGGAAGAATACCTTGGCTCCATAGTGAGCCAGGGTAGCTTTGGTAAGCGCCACGTTCAGCAGCAAGATCGCTAGAGGTGCTAATAGCATAATAACTAATGGCTTCCATCGAACGGTCGGCAAACTCAACTGCAGCATCAGAACTGTAGGCGAGGCGTTGCTTATATAGCGCATCTTGGAATCCCATTACGCCCATCCCAACAGGGCGATGACGTAAGTTTGATTGACGTGCAGTTTCTACTGAGTAGTAGTTGATATCGATGACGTTATCGAGCATACGTACTGCCGTTTTCACTGTGGCTTTTAACTTGGCGTGATTAAGTTGCCCGTCTTTGATGTGCTGTGGCAGATTAATTGACCCTAAATTACACACGGCAATTTCTTCATTAGCCTTGGTATTTAAGGTGATTTCGGTACACAAGTTAGATGAGTGAATGACGCCCGCGTGTTGCTGTGGGCTACGTAAGTTACAGCTGTCTTTGAACGTGATCCAAGGGTGGCCTGTTTCAAATAACATACCTAGCATTTTACGCCAAAGTCCTGCGGCGGAGACACGCTTGAACGTAAGAATCTCTCCTGTTTCGCACATGCGCTCATAGGCTTCGAAACGCTCTTCAAATGGTTTACCGTAAAGATCGTGTAGATCCGGTGTTTCACTGGGCGTAAACAGTGTCCACTCTTGATCTTCGAATACGCGCTTCATAAATAAATCGGGAACCCAATTAGCGGTATTCATATCGTGTGTCCGACGACGATCGTCCCCCGTGTTCTTACGCATCTCTAAGAATTCTTCAATATCTAAGTGCCACGTTTCGAGGTAAGCACACATAGCCCCTTTACGCTTGCCGCCTTGGTTGACTGCGACTGCGGTATCGTTCGCCACTTTCAAGAAGGGGACAACACCCTGAGACTTACCATTGGTTCCTTTGATATAAGATCCTAGCGCACGTACTGGAGTCCAGTCGTTGCCCAGACCCCCAGCCCATTTAGAGAGCATGGCATTGTCTTGCATAGCGCCATAGATACCGTGAAGATCATCGGGAATAGTGGTCAGGTAGCATGAGGATAATTGTGGTCTCATGGTGCCAGAGTTGAATAGTGTCGGCGTTGAACACATGTAATCAAAAGAGCTAATTAAGCGGTAAAACTCAATTGCGCGTGCATTTGGATTATCTTCTTTTACGGCTAAGCCCATGGCGATACGCATAAAAAAGATCTGCGGCAGTTCAATACGAACCCCATTGCTATGAATAAAATAACGGTCATATAAGGTTTGTAGTCCGAGATAGGTAAACTGGTTGTCGCGCTCGTGATCTAAGGCGGCACTGAGTTGTTGTAAATCAAACGTCAGTAAGTCTGGTGACAGCAGTTCTAATTCCACGCCTTTTTTGATATAGGCGGGTAGGGTTTCAGCGTACAAATGTTCCATCTCATGATGGGTAGCCAGTTGAGCAACATTTAAAAAACTCAACGACTCTGCCCGCAATTTGTCCAACAACAATCGAGCAGTGGCGTAAGTATAGTTAGGTTCTTTTTCTACAAGGGTGCGAGCAGTGATGACCAATGAAGTATTAATGTCGTTAAGCGCAACGCCATCGTAAAGGTTACGCGTGGCCTCATCCAAAATCATTTTTGGCTCGACATCTTTTAAACCTTCACAGGCTTCCGTTACAACCGTATGCAAGCGTTCCATATCGAGAGGCTCTGTGGTTCCATCTGGCATGGTGACCTTGATCTTAGGATAGCTAGCGAGTTCTTTTGAAGATAAAGCTGGTCTTATATTTGATTCACGTAAACGCGCGCGCTCTTCTCTATAAAGCACGTAATCTCGAGCTACCTTATGCTCGCCACCACGCATTAGAGCCAGTTCAACCTGATCCTGAATATCTTCAATATGAACGGTTCCGCCTGAGGGCATTCTACGCTTGAATGTATCAGTAATTTGCTGTGATAAGATTTTCACAATATCATGCACACGGCGTGATGCGGCAGCTACTCCGCCTTCAACAGCTAAGAAAGCCTTAGTCATAGCGACTTCTACTTTTGACTCGTCAAAAGGAGCAACGGTTCCATTACGTTTGATAACGCGAAGTTTACCGGGTGCGGTAGCAGAAATAGTAGAATTATGGCTTGGGGTGTTTACGGGCTTGTGAACGTGTTGCTGACTTGCATCAGTATCTGTGTGCATCTTTGTCTCCAGTAGAACGGCAGGTATTAGTCGATTTGTTGTGTTTTTATCAGTAAAGATTTATTAGTAAACAACGCCTGTTTAGGGTTGTTTATGTGACTATCAATTCAGCTGTCGAATGGTGAGCGAGAGCAAATGTTTGATATGCCTATGTTTTTTATGTTTTCCTTATTTTTTTTAGCTGATATGCGTTTAATTAATAATTAACCAGTCTTAGCGTCCTTATGAATGACCTTAATTACGACGTCTTGATGGCAGGTCCTGAATTCAGTCAAAAACGCTATATGTTGGGGTCTCTAAAAATCTAGGCACAAGATAATGCGTTTTGTGTCAAAGTGCAAGCCAATGAATCTGGTATCTAGCTGTGCAAAAAATGTGGATAAGTTTGGATGTAAGTAAGTGCTAATCCTTAAGCCTTTGGCAGCTCTAGCCTGTGTGTATATGAGGAAAGGAATTACTTTCATATACTATTTTTCTATAGATTAGCTGCTTTTAAGAGGTTAAGCTTATTAAACTTGTTGGGGATAATATGGATGCACTTGCCGTGAAGATAGCAAGCGGTTTACGTTAGGAGTTAGATTAAATTTTACCTACGAGAAATTCCATCAAGGCTTTTTGGGCGTGTAATCGATTTTCAGCCTCATCCCACACCACGGAATAGTGCGAGTCCATAATGGTATTGTTGATTTCCATTCCCCGGTAAGCGGGCAGGCAGTGCATAAAGACAGCATCTTTGTTCGCCAACGACATTAAGCCTTCGTTTACTTGATAACCGGCAAAGGCATCAATCCTAGCTTGCTTTTCTTCTTCTTGTCCCATCGATGCCCAGGTATCAGTTACAACCCAATCTGCACCCATTACCGCAGCTTCGGGTTGATCAAAGAATTCTATGCGACCCTTATTTTTCTCAACAAGTTGCTGGTTGGGATGATAGCCATCGGGGCAAACAATACGTAGATTAAAGTCACACTGTCGCGCCGCATTGATATAAGAATGGCACATATTATTGCCATCGCCGATCCACACCACAGTCTTTCCTTGAGGGTCGCCTCTATGTTCAGTATAGGTTTGAATATCGGCTAGTAGTTGGCAGGGGTGATAGCTATCGGTTAAAGCATTAATGACCGGTACATTTGAATACTTAGCAAAGGTTTCAGCAATATCGTGGCCAAAGGTTCGTATCATAATAATATCGACCATACTCGATATGACGCGAGCCGAATCCTGAATAGGTTCACCGCGACCAAGCTGTGTATCCGTAGAAGATAAAAATAAACCCGTACCACCCAGTTGAGCAATACCGGCTTCAAATGATACTCGTGTTCGAGTTGATGATTTTTCGAAAATCATACCCAGTATTTTTCCGTCGAGCGTTTTTTGAGCAGTTCCGTTGCGATGTTGCTGCTTCAGCTCAATAGCGCGCTGAATAACGGTTTTTAATTCTGTCGGCGACAAGTCCAATAAAGTTAAAAAATGTCTAGCCATATTGTGTATTCCTATAATTTTTATCTTGCAAATAAAAAGTGCAAATAAAAAACGTAGTTTGCTAAAGGTAAGTATTAATTAATGAGTGAAGCAATGATCTGGATGACTTCGTCTGCTTCTGTTCCTGACATTATCAGAGGGGGTAATAAACGGATGACACTGCCCGCAGTAACGTTAATTAACAAGCCCTTGTTGGCCGCTTGTTTGACTAATTCAGGGCAAGCTCGATTGAGTTCAATTCCAATCATAAGTCCTTTTTGGCGAAATTCTTTTACTTCTGTCTTAGCGCTAAGTGCTTGCTTAAAACCTTCAGCAAAATAGCGACCTAAAGTGTTTGCATGGGAGCACAGTTGCTCTGTCTCTATGGTATTGATGACCGCACTCACAACAGCGCAGGCAAGAGGATTGCCGCCATAAGTTGAACCATGATTGCCTGGCTGTAATATAGAGTTAGTTTTTCCTTGCGTTAAGCAAGCACCTACCGGTAAGCCGTTACCTAAGCCTTTGGCGGTGGTTAATACGTCGGGCTTAATATCATAAGCTTGATAGGCGAAGTGTGTTCCGGTGCGAGCATTACCAGATTGAACTTCATCTAATATTAATAGCCAATCATTTTGATCGCAAAGTGCTCTTAGTGTCGGTAAATAATTTTCATCAGCTATTTGTATGCCGCCCTCTCCCTGAACTGGCTCGACCATTATTGCCACAATATCGTTATGGTTTGAGAAGGCTTCAACCGCATCAATGTCGTTGAAGGGTACATGAATAAACCCTTCTAATAAAGGCGTAAAGCCCTGTTTAACTTTAGGGTTTGCGGTCGCGGATAGCGTGGCCATGGTGCGTCCATGAAAGCTGTTATTCATAGTGATAATAGTGGGTACGACTATGCCTTTCTCATGACCATATTTACGCGCAATTTTAATTGCTGCTTCATTGGCTTCGGCGCCAGAATTAGAGAAAAACGTACGCTCCATACCGCTAACTCGGCATAAGTTATCAGCCGCCTGCTGCTGAACGGGCAAATTGTATAAATTAGAAGTATGCAGCAAGGTCGACGATTGTTGAGCAATAGCCGCTGTCACAGAGGGGTGGCAATGCCCCAAACCGCAGACAGCGATACCGGCGAGTGCATCTAGGTATTCTTTACCTTCATCATCCCATACGCGACAGCCACTGCCCTTAATCAAAGTCAGAGCGCGTTCGCCATAGGTATTCATAAGTGCAGCTGTCATTGTTTCATCTATCTTTCACATTTTTTGGGATAGCAGGGTCAAACTGCCAAAACTGAAAAAGGCAGCGTTTGCTGCCTGAGTAAGCGCTTATTATCGTTTAAGTGGCGATGTTTGGCAATTGTGTTTACTAAGTATGATTTATTTGCCTAAACTGCATCATCGCTAATGCACCTCAGGATTGAATTCGTTAGAATAGCCCCAACTTTAAGCTACATCACTGACTTTATAACCGAGGTACATTATACCCATGGATATCATGGATACTATCAAGCAACAAATCACAGATAATGCCATTATCCTTTATATGAAGGGTTCGCCTAATGCGCCACAATGTGGTTTTTCAATGAAGACTTCACAGGCTGTT
This sequence comes from Cellvibrionaceae bacterium, assembly GCA_047629215.1. Classification (GTDB taxonomy): domain Bacteria; phylum Pseudomonadota; class Gammaproteobacteria; order Pseudomonadales; family Cellvibrionaceae; genus CANLBN01. The sequence continues at coordinate 19,478 of JBLHWO010000031.1, forward strand.
ATGGCGTGTGGCAAAAAGTTTGCCTATGTTGATGTTCTCACTAACCCTGAAATTCGAGCTACTTTACCTAAGTATGCTGAGTGGCCAACATTTCCCCAGTTATGGGTTGGCGGCGAGCTAGTTGGCGGTTGCGATATTGTGACTGAAATGCATACCGCTGGTGATCTTCAGTCCTTGATCGATGCAGCTCTACCTACTGAAGATACTGAGTCTTAATTGCATTGTCTAATTCGTCTGACTTAAGTGAGCTCTCTAGTGCCTTCTCTAATGAGCCCTTCTAACAGTACCGATGCGCATAATGTAGATTCATCCAAGCTATGTGATTTGAGGGTTGCACTTCTTCAGACGTCTTTGCATTGGCATGATCCTAGGGCTAATAGGAATGAATTGGGTGAAAAATTAGAAAAGCTCAGGGGCGAAGCAGATTTGATTGTGCTGCCAGAAATGTTTACTTCTGGATTTACTACACACCCTGAGACAGTAGGTGAAAGTGGTGAAACAGCTGAATGGTTGTTAATCCAAGCTCGCTCTCTTAACGCTGCTGTTACTGGAAGTATTGCCTGTAAGCTTGACCTTGCTATGAGTGATCACTCGTTTTCTGATAACGCGCCCCCTTTTGTTAATCGCATGCTGTTCGCGACACCGGCAGGTGAATTGTTTCATTACGATAAAGTTCACTTGTTTCGAATGGCCGATGAGCATAAGCGTTACCAAGCTGGCCATGAGAAATGTATTGTTGAGTTAAAGGGTTGGCGGTTATTGTTAACGGTTTGTTACGACTTGCGCTTTCCTGTTTTTTGCCGGAACCGTGGTGATTATGATGCGATGCTATGTGTAGCCAACTGGCCTGAAAGTAGGCGTCAGCATTGGCGTACATTATTAGAAGCGAGAGCAATTGAAAATCAATCCTATGTGGTTGGCGTTAATCGAGTGGGTACTGATGGTAAAGGCCTAACTTACTCTGGTGATTCAATGGCGATCGACTATCTTGGCAATAAGTTGATTGATCAAACAGGCGAGTGGCTCGAAATGAGTACATTAAGTAAGCAGTCATTGATTGATTATCGTCGACAGTTCCCAGTGTGGCAGGATGCAGACGACTTCACTTTAAGGTAGCGCATCTTAAATTAAAGTGTTAATTCACCATATTACGGTAGCAATAAAAAATTAAATTAAAGGTGTGAATACGATGAAGCAGTTAGCTTTTTTGGTAATGGTAGCGCTAAGTAGCTCTTCTTTTTTGATAAGCGCGAATTCAGTCTCTCCATCTGAGGTTCAGTCCCAAAATTTGCCAGTTGATTCTGATGTCGATGGTGTTATTGACCAAATTGATGAATGTTATAAAACGGCTGTTGGCGTTCAGGTGGACTCTCGTGGTTGCCCTCTAGTTGTAAAATATTTAAAGCAAATTAATTTAAATATTAATTTTGATTATGATTCGGCGATCGTTAAGTCTGCGTATTTCAGCGAAGTAGAAAAGATTGCTTTCTTTATGCGTGAAAACTCAACGGCGCGATTAATTATCGAAGGTCATACTGATAGTGATGGCGCCGTATCTTATAATAAGTCTTTATCTAGCCGTCGTGCACAATCAGTGGCTAGAGTGTTGGTTACAAAGTTTAGCATTAAAACCCTGCGTGTTACGGCTCTTGGTTTTGGTGAAGACCGTCCGCTTGTTTCGAATGATACCCAAGCCAATAAAGCTAAGAATCGTCGAGTCGTTGCTGTAATTCGTACCTTAAAAGAAAATCGTGGCTAGTCTATATTCGGCTATCACTTATTTAGCCGTTTACTATGCAACAACACCGGAGAATTTATGTTGGAAGATATCCCTAATATTGAGTCTGTAATCAGTTCAGATATGTTGAGTCAGGCAACGTCCTTCGTTATTACATATGGCGTCAATATTATTCTTGCTCTATTAATGTTTGTAGTCGGTAAGTGGCTCGCTAAAAGAATTACCCTGTTTCTAGAAAAGCGTATGACGGCAGGCGGCATTGATACCACTATTAGTAAGTTTGTTAAGAATGTTCTTTACTATGTAATGATAGTTATCATTGTTGTTGCCGTTTTAGGTCAGGTAGGTATACAGACAGCCTCTTTTGTTGCCATTATTGGCGCCGCTGGTTTGGCGGTTGGTTTAGCGCTGCAAGGGTCTTTATCAAATTTTGCCGCAGGCGTTTTACTGATTTTATTTCGGGCAATCAAAGTAGGCGATTTTGTAGAAGCGGCTGGTGTTGCTGGCTCAGTTAAAGAGATTTCTATCTTTACTACGACACTAGCAACAGGTGATAACAAAACCATTATTGTTCCCAACGCTTCCGTAATGAACAGCAACATCACTAACTACTCTACTCAGTCTACTCGACGAGTGGATTTGGTTATCGGTGTAAGTTATGACTCCGATATTGAGCAGGTTAAAAATGAGCTGCAGGCTATGGCTGAAGCAGATCAACGTGTACTTAAAGATAAGCCCGTCACTATAGGTGTATCTGAATTGGCTGATTCCTCAGTTAACTTGGTTTTTCGCCCTTGGGTGAATAGTTCAGATTATTGGCCTGTCACTTTTGACCTCAATGAAAAAATCAAAAATCGTTTTCAAGAAATTGGTATCGGCATCCCTTATCCAACTATGGATTTAAATATTACCAAAGCAGATTAATCTGCATCTATTGCGCCGATAAATTTATTTAATCGCTGGCTTTGTTAGCAACACGCTATCATAGTCAAATAATTGGGGCTGGATAAATATAAGTTGGCACAATAAAATCGGTTATTTTGATTTCTGGCTGTGGTGCTCATTTTGTCCATAGGCCCACTATGTCGCGCAATGAGCGTCTTGCCAGCTATCAAAATAACTCGCTTTTTCAAGTCGGCTTATAGTTGTTCGTCCCTATCTTGGGCATTGCCCTTATCATTAACGCTATAAACTTCTCTAGGAGAGCATCATGGCCGTACTTGTCGGTAAACTAGCACCAGATTTCACAGCCCCAGCGGTAATGGGTTCAGGCGATATTAATGAATCGTTTAATTTTTCGGCAGCGACTAAAGGAAAAAAAGCGGTTGTTTTCTTTTATCCACTAGATTTCACTTTTGTTTGCCCATCTGAGCTATTGGCATTTGATAGCCGCATGGCTGAATTTGAAAAACGTGGCGTTGAAGTGATTGGTGTTTCAATCGATAGCCACTGGACTCACAATGCATGGCGTAATACAGCCACAGATAAAGGCGGTATTGGTCCCGTTAAATACACGTTGGTTGCTGATATGAAACATGAGATTTGCCAAGCTTACGACGTTGAGTCGGAAGGGGGTGTTGCGTATCGAGGTTCATTTTTAATTGATGAAGATGGTCTTGTGCGTCATCAAGTGGTTAACGATCTACCTTTAGGGCGCGATGTTGATGAAATGTTACGTATGGTAGATGCCTTAGCCTTCCATCAAAAGCATGGCGAAGTGTGCCCCGCTGGCTGGAAAGAAGGTGATAAGGGTATGACGGCTAATCCAGAAGGTGTCGCTTCATATTTAGCGGATAATGCAACTAAGCTTTAATCGTTGTTGCTTTTTCTAGCTCGATATTCTCTAATTCAATACTCTTTAACTTAATAAAAAAGCCCGCTCTGCGGGCTTTTTTATTAAGTTAATTTTATGAGGGCATGAATTAACTATTTTTTAAAATCCATATTTTGCCCTAGGGGCCAGCCGCCTAGTTCCTGCCAGCGGTTCACGATCGAACAAAATAGCTCTGCGGTCTTTTGAACATCGTAGGCCGCAGAATGTGCTTTACGATTGCTAAAATCAATTCCGGCAATCTCACAGGCTTTTGCTAGTACTGTATGTCCATAGGCTAATCCGGCTAATGTTGCCGTATCCATAACGGAGAATGGATGAAAGGGGTTGCGCTTAAGCCTACTGCGAACGCTCGCTTCATTCATAAATCCTAAATCAAAGTGAGCATTATGGGCAACCATGACGGCTCGAGTGCAGTCATTTGTTTTAACAGCTTGTCGGATGATTTGAAATAAATCAGTTAAGGCCGATGCTTCGGACTCTGCTTCTCGGTTCCCGCTTTCTAGGTCTATACCGGTAAACTCTAAGGCTGATTCTTCAATGTTGGCATTAGGGAAGGGTTCAATATGATAGCTGACCACATCACTGATACTTAGTATACCTTTATTGTCCATTGATAATATGGCCGCTGCAACTTCTAATAAAGCATCGGTTTTTGCATTAAAGCCACCGGTTTCAACGTCTATTACAACCGGCAAAAAACCTCGAAAGCGGTCCGCTAGGAAGGTCGATGATTCGAAATTAGTCACTCTGAATCCTTGGTCTGTAGTGTAAAAATAGCTGCGATGAGATTTAGCTTAACTCTAACTTACGGTAGGTTATGGCTAAGACAGTAAAATCTATAGAGCAGAACACCATCCTACAGAAAAATGCGTACCAATCACAGCGAAGCTTAGTTTCATTATGGAGTAAAGCTTAGGGCAACTTGGCCGATAACATCCCTATGTATTCTATTCAATATTTCATAGCTCCTACCTTCAGGCTAGCCGCAGGGCTACTATTGCTATGCTCTAGCGTGGTGCTACAGGCATCGATGCAGTATGCAACT
>JBLHWO010000032.1:0-23171 GCA_047629215.1 Cellvibrionaceae bacterium
GTTGATCTACAGAGATTTGTTTAAACGATGACATAACGCATCCTTCCTTTGAGAAATTTAAGGTTTTTGGATGCGAAACTTAGGCCGAGGCCTCACGGGGTGTTCGCAACCCCCTTAATGTATTATTGTGAATCTAGCGTCAAGAGTCAAGACAGTATGATCACGCGAGAGGGATCAAAAAAATATTACGGTTAGTCTATGTTATCTTATTAGGCATCTTCTTAATCATCTGCGCCGACGCTCATGAAGTTTTTAAACATCGTAACCAGTGTAGTAGTTGCGTGCCACGGCTAGATACTATGACTTCTGCCATTACTAACACCAAACCAATGACTGCCATAATATCTAGCGTATACCCTTCAACAAAAATAGAAATGGTTAACGCGACAATAGGAAACAGTACCGTGGTCTACGCGGCTTGATTGGCACCAATGCGAGCAACCAGCGCGAGGTAAACGGTAAACCCAATAATTGAACCGTTTATAGCTATAAACGGGTAACCATCAATGGATGGCTATCAATCAACAGCCATCATAAACAATAAAAGACTAAGTCGATTGGTACAAACTTGCTTTTTTCGTAAGATATTGAGCTTTTTTTGTCGAGTTCTCATTCCTCTATGTCTATAAGTCAGCAAGGGGGTAATGTAAGGGCATGAAGTCATATACTCGCGATAGTGTTCAGACCCCTTTGCAGCGCTCAAATGCGCAAGCGGAGTATGCCCGTGAGGTTGATAAGCATATTGGCTTAGCGATTCGGATGCATGAACATGACAGAGTGAGCTATCAAAAGCTCAATCATCACACTCTAAGTTTATATATCGAGGGTGGTTATTCGACTCGACGTTTAGATCAGCGTAGTGCAGGTGCGGGAGCACCAGAGAAATTTTGTATTTTTCCAGCGGGCCATCAATCGGATTGGGATGTGGGTGATAGGCAACGCTTTGCACATTTATATTTTTCGGATGCCTTATTACGCCGTATAGCCTTAGAAACTTTTGATGTGGATCCTCGGCATGTGGAGCTACCTGACAGTACTTTCTTTTATGACGCGGTTTTATTACAGCGCTGCCAAATCTTATTTAATCAATCGCGGTCTGAGCCGAGTGATCATTTAGCGCTACAAGAAAGAGCTGTATGGATTATGGGGGACTTATTAATACGCTATGGCATTAGACCCTTACCCATACAACAGTATTGCAGCGGCTGATCACCTATTATCACAAATAAAATCATTGATTATATTCATGCCAATTTAGATAAAAAATAACATTAGACGAGCTTGCTGCGATTGCGGACATTAGTTCGTTTCACTTTGTGCGAATGTTTAAAATCAGTACAGGGTAAACGCCTCACCAAAAGGTGATGGATATCCGCATACATAAAAGTAGCGATCAATTTATTGCTGCAGGGACGACCCCAATTAGATACTGCGATGGCTTGAGGCTTTGTTGACCAAAGTCATCTTACGCGTACATTTAAAAAACATCACGGCATCACACCTAAGCAACTGATTCAATCGTCACGCTGGTCTACTGCCATTGTTGTGTGAATTTAGGCTGTATTTTTTTTGCTCATAATATTTTTAACCAATAACAATATTTTTTCGCCACGTGTCGAAATTACGACGCCGAACATCACCAGGGTCAAGCCAATAACGGCAAAAATATCCCAATGATAATGTTCTACATAAGTTGAAATGGTTAATGCCACAACCGGAAATAATACCGCGGTATAAGCCGCTTTATTAGCGCCAATGCGCGAAATTAATACCAAGTAACAGGTGAATGCGATTACTGATCCGGGAATGGCTAAGAACAAAAGGCTAGCGATGTAGTGTGGACTATCATCCCATTGCAGCGTCACATCAAATAACTGCATACCAATCAATAATATCAAAGCACCATAAATCATACTGTAGGCGTTACTCGTCCACGGTTTTATAGCTTGCTGACTATTTCGTACCGATACCATATTACCCAGCGAGAAAAAATACGTGCCAGCCAGCGCCAATGCAACACCGATTAATGTTTTTTCTACATTGTTAGAGGCACTCAGTTCTTGCCAAAACAAAAATACCAAGCCTAATACACCGAAAAAACTCGCAACATATATGAATACCGATGGCTTGTTGCGCCAGATCAACCACTGATTGAATGCATTAAATAGAGTGACCATCGCAAAAATAACCGACATTAACCCGGTGATAATGTAATGGCCAGCGTTGTACATAAACAGATAATTAAATGAAAATAGACACATGCCCTGCAGAATAAAAAAGACATGGTCACGTCGCTGTGTTTTTTGTAATTTACCAAATAGTTTTAGCAGTGGCAGAAATAAAACACCCGCAATCGCAAAGCGATAAAAAATTGACACTATCACATCTACACTGCCTAATTGCCAATAGATCGCAATCCACGTCGTACCCCAGAGCAAAACGGTAGACAAATATAATGTAGCATTCACAGCAGTGACCTATATAAAAAATTAAGACTCTTGGATTAAAATACTGAGACCTTTGCACGAAAGCCATTTTACTCACATGCGGCGTTAAAAACGTACTCAATCGGTCATTTATAACACATAAACTCCCTCTTTCCGTGCGTTCTTGCCTTGCCTGAAAGTAAAATCATCTTCCGTGCAAAGGTCTCATACTGTCTACACTACTTTCGCTTAGAGGAGCGCTCCCTGTATGTCAGTACCAAATAACAAGTCAGCTGTGGCTTTGTCGCTCTTAATAGCTGTAGTAGATTACAGATAGCTTGATATGAAAATAGCTGAGTTATCGACATTAAAGTATAGCCTTAGGTGATCATTAACCAAACGCCAACACCTATCATTAAGCAAGCCGCTAATCGGTTAATCACTTTAATGTTACTGCGATTTTTCAGCAGTAAACTAAGGGATTTTCCACCGTAGGAATAGATTAATAAGCATGCGAATTCTAAGGCTAAAATAATCGCAATTAACACAGGGAGCTGGGTTACCATGGGATAATCTGGCGAAATAAAGGGTGGTAGTAAGGCGATAAAAAATGCCCAGCCTTTAGGGTTGGCAATGGCGGTAATAAACCCCTGCCATGCTAAGCCACGACGACTAAAAGCGTGTGATGCCGATTCGGTTTCTGACAGTGCCAACTTCCCTTTTGAGCACCATAAACCATAACCGAGGTACATTAAGTATAAGCCCCCAATCAACTTTCCCACAAAAAATACCATTGGGTAGTGTAACATCGCCGCGGCAATACCCAGTGTGGCCAAGGTCGCCACTAAGCCGACACCAATCAATTCGCCCCACATCATCCACAATGCTTTGCGTACACCAATGGTCATCCCCAGCGACATGGATAATGTCATGCACATACCGGGAGTAATGGAGACAAAAAAGAAGGTAGGAATAAATGCCGTTAATAATGCCCAATTTACCATTTTGTTTTCAACTTACTTTTATTTTACTGTCACTGTATCGTCAACTTTTCACGTCAACGTACGGCATTACTTTTCTATATGATTATTGATAAGTTACCACTAAATAACCCACTAGCTCTTCATCGCCATTATTAATAATGGCATGCTCTAAATCTGCGCGATAATGTGCTGAGTCGCCGTTGCTGAGCAAGCAATTACTATTGCTTGATTCGATTTTGGCCGAACCCTGCGTCACGGTAAATAGTTCTTTGGCACCATCAAAATGAGCCGCGCTTTTGAGCTGGGCATGGGGCGCTATCCGTAATTCATAAAACTCGACATTTTTTTCCATATGCAATGGCGATAGCGTGCGTATTTGGCATTCTTTATCTGAGCGAAATAAATTATTGGTATCTTCGCCGTGAACAATATCAATAATGGGATTATTGCCCGCTTGTTCGACCAGCTCACCGATACTCATGCCAAATCCCTGTGCAATCCTAAAGGCCACTGCCAGCGTGGTGTTTGCTTGCCCTCTTTCGATTTGATTCAATATCGAACGACTGACACCCGATAACGATGCCAATTGCATCAATATCAGCTTGTTCTTTTACGTAATTCGGTCACTCGTTGGCATAACACCTAGCCCGTAAAACCCGACTCACCCTCAATACTCCTGCCTTCCCTTTTTCTATTTAAATACACGCAACATCAAGTATTTCGTATGCGAGATATTTTTCTTGCCTAGGGGAATTGCGTTTTTCTACTATACTTAAAATATTCTAGGATAGTAAAATTTTTGCAGATAAACCCCAAGGATTTGATGATGAAAGCACTGCTAAAAAAAGAGGCTAAACAAGGTTTATGGCTAGAGGATGTCGCTATTCCAGAATATGGCATCAATGATGTGTTAATTCGCGTGTTGCGCACGGCGATCTGCGGGACCGATATGCATATTTATAACTGGGATGAATGGGCACAAAAAACCATTCCTGTGCCCATGATTGTAGGCCATGAATTTGTAGGCGAGATTGTCGAGATAGGCTCGAACGTTAACGATTTTAAAGCGGGACAAATAGTCTCTGGCGAAGGCCACGTGGTTTGTGGCCGATGCCGCAACTGCCTCGCGGGCCGCAGGCACTTATGCGCGCACACATCGGGTATCGGTGTAAATCGCCCCGGTGCTTTTGCAGAATACGTCGTGCTGCCTATGTCTAATGTTTGGGAGCATCGAACGGGCATTGACCTCGATGTTGCTGCCTTATTCGACCCCCTAGGCAATGCCGTACATACCGCCTTGCAATACGACTTATTGGGCGAAGATGTACTGATTACCGGTGCGGGCCCAATCGGTACTATGGCCGCTGCGGTCTGTCGTCATGCGGGCGCACGCCATGTTGTCGTCACCGACATTAATCCTAAACGCTTGGAAAAAGCCCGTGAGCTAGGGGCAACCCATACCGTTGATGTACGTACCGAAAACCTAGCCGATGCGCAGAAGCAGTTAGGTATGTCGGAAGGCTTTGATGTGGGTTTAGAAATGTCGGGTAATGCCGATGCCTTTCGCGATTTGCTCGCCAATATGTGTCATGGGGGCAAGGTCTCCATTCTCGGCATACTGGGAAATGATGTCGCCATTGATTGGAATACGGTCATTTTTAACATGCTCACCCTTAAAGGTATTTATGGCCGAGAAATGTATGAAACCTGGTACAAAATGTCGGTAATGGTAGAATCTGGATTGCCGATCAGCCCAGTAATTACTCACCGTTTAGACTACAGCGCATTTCAACAGGGCTTTGATGCAATGAATAGCGGTGATGCCAGTAAAGTCATTCTCACGTGGGCCTCGCTTTAATTCCCTAGGCCTACTAATCCCTAATCAATTAACAAATATAAAAAAGGCAGTGGTGCTTGTCTCTATGTTATCAATGAGGAGAAACTCATGTACGGTCGATTACAGCAACATTTACGCAACGAGCTTAGTGATATAAAAGAGGCGGGACTGTTTAAGCACGAACGCATAATTATCAGCCCACAAGGATCGCGGGTAGGTGTGGATACTAATGGCGTTAACAAGGGAAAAAAAGTCATAAACTTATGCGCGAATAACTATTTAGGTTTAGCCCAGAACCCCGAAGTTAATAAAGCGGCTAAAGATGCCTTGGCTGACTGGGGCTATGGTATGGCATCGGTGCGCTTTATCTGTGGTACGCAAACCATACACAAACAGCTAGAAAATACCTTGAGTGAATTCCTAGGTATGGAGGACACCATTCTCTACCCTTCGTGTTTTGATGCAAATGGGGGCTTATTTGAAACTCTACTAACGGATCGGGATGCGGTTATTTCTGATGAGCTTAATCATGCCAGTATTATTGATGGTATACGCTTATGTAAAGCCAAACGCTACCGTTATAAAAACAATAATATGAGCGATCTAGAAGCACAACTACAAGCAGCCGATGCCAACGGCGCGCGCTTTAAACTAATCACTACCGATGGCGTTTTTTCGATGGATGGCTATATTGCCAAACTCGATGAAATTTGTAATTTAGCGGATAAATATACAGCCTTGGTGCACTTCGATGACTGTCACGCAACGGGTTTTATCGGTAAAGGCGGGCGCGGCACGCACGAATTTAAAAACTGTATGGATCGTGTCGATATTACCACTGGCACATTAGGTAAAGCATTGGGCGGCGGCAGTGGTGGTTATACCAGTGCCAAAAAAGAAATTGTTGAATTATTACGTCAACGTTCTAGACCCTATTTATTTTCTAATAGCGTTGCGCCACCGGTGGTAGGCGGGGCAATAAAAGCCATTGAATTAGCATCCCAGTCAAATGAATTCCGCGAGCAGTTGCGCAGTAATACAGTGAGTTTCCGCAATGGTCTAACCGAACTGGGTTTTGACTTATTGCCGGGCGAACACGCCATTGTTCCCATTATGCTATACGACGCAGAAATTGCCGGAAATTTCGCTAAGGAAATGCTGAAAGAAGGTGTTTACGTGGTGGCTTTTTCGTATCCTGTGGTACCTAAAGGCAGGGCCAGAATTCGCACACAAATGTCGGCAGCATTAACGGACGACGACATCACCTTTGCGATCAATGCTTTTGGTAAAGTGAAAGAGAAAATGGATTTGTAAATAGAGCAGGGCTGATGCGCGGAGCACGACCTACTTACTTTTATGATTGTAGGGAGTGCTGTGCGCACCATGACAACATATTAATACAATTATTGAAGACATGAAAAAAATGGTTTAAATGATAAGATCATACAAGGTAGGCAGTAATTTTTTTAGATAATAGCGAATTTGAGACCTTTACGCGAAAGCCATTTCGCTTCCGTGGAGCGTTTACCCTACGAGGGGGTACCGAGGAAAAGTGTACTCATCGGTCATTTATAACGCATAAGCTCCCTCTTTCCGTGCGTTTTAGCCTCGCTTAGAAGCGCCTACTATTGGTGCCTGAAAGCAACATCATCTTCCGTGTAAAGGTCTCAGTTTAAAATATTATATTTATTTATTGTAAGTGAATTTACATGGTTTACAGTGTAGTAGTAGGCGTTGCCGTCTCTATTCGTTGCACAGAAATTATCTGGTCTACTGAACATTCCATTTTTCAAAACGTATTTTTATATCCTCAGCATCCAAGGGTTTTACCATGCAGTCCTTCATTCCAGACTGAATACATTTTACCACTTTTGCCCTGCTCGATAAGGTCGCGCTGAGTGCAACGATGATTGCATTGGCTGAGCTATGTTTCATTTGTTTAATAATTTCTGTTGTTTCATAGCCATCGGGTTTAGGCATCTCTATGTCCATAAAAATCACATCGTAGTGATTGGCAGCACAGAGTTCGATGGCTTTGGTACCAGATTCCGCCTTGTCGGCCTTTATTTCAAGCGACTCTAGTATTGCCGCCGACATCTCAAGGTTAGTACTGTCGTCATCGACAATGAGAATAGCGGATTTGTACTGCGACACAATAATACCTCCGTCATTAATAAGCTGGTTGACTCTCTTTACTATAGACACATAAATCAGACTAGGCCTTAAAATATAATACTGATGTTTACATTTAGGAATAAATGGCGTGTTTTATATCATTCAATAAGCTTCTTTATTAGATAACGAGCGCTTAGAGTGGTGCGCATTTTAGATATCGCTGCATTACTGCTGGCTGTAAGATAAGGCTAAAGGCGATCATGGCAAAAGCAAGGCATAAAAAATAGCCCCGATACGGGTAGTCTTCAGGGATTAATAAAATTAAGGCAGCTGAGACCCCTCCTCTCAAACCGCCAAGGTACATAATATGTTGCCAAGAGACTGGAAAGCCTCTTTTGGCAAGGTTTAATAAACCCGTGCCACCATAAATTAAAATGGCGCGTGCAATCAGCATGGCGGCGATGGCTGTTAGTACTGCAATAAAGGGCACTTTTTGAAAATCATGAAGGCCAGTCGCTACACCCAACGCAAAGAATAATATGCCATTTGTTAGGTCGGCAATGTATTCCCAAAAGTCATTGAGGGTTTTAAAACCTTCGCTATTGCTTTCATGTTGTCGCCATGTTTTTATAAAAAAGATGGCTGCCATTACTACGGCTATTACTCCAGAAATATGCAGTAATTTTTCGCCAATTAAAAAAGCACTATAGGCGATAACCACGCTAATACTGACACTAAAAAACAATTGTTGTTGTCCCCATAGCATTAGTGTTTTTGCCCCAAGCCAGCCAATCAAAATACCGACAGGAATTGCGCCAGCAATAGTCCACACAAACCCCAGTAGTGATGTCTTTAAATCAAACATAGAGTCAGACAACACTAGGCTACTAATTAAGGCAAATAAAACAACGGTTGTTCCATCGTTAAAGAGTGACTCACCCTCAATTACTAAGTGCAGGCGCTCAGGGACCTTAAAAGAATTAAAAATAGCCGCTACAGCGGCGGGGTCAGTGGCGCCCGCTGCAGCACCAATGAGTAGCCCATGGAGTAAGGGGATATCTAATACCCACGCAATAGGTGCGCCAATCATAAAGCTAGTAGCAAGCACACCGATAATGGCGAAAAAACTAATCGGTATTACTTCAGCCTTTAGAGCGCTGATATTAATTAAGCGCCCGCTGGCAAAAATTAATATGGGTAGAAAAACAAATAGAACAATCTCAGGGTTAAAGTGTATAGCAGGCAACCAATCGATATGGGTTTCTTTTAGGGTGATGCCATAGAGGATTCCTGCGATGAGTATCCACGCTTCTGCGGGTAAAAATGAAGCGTTGGCGTAACGTTTAATGGCGGAAAACGCGATTAATAAACAGCAGAAAATGGTGATGTTAGTGATTATAATATGTTCATCCATAGTGTTTCTCACAAAAGAGCGCTGAGTTTGGCTTTCTGAATATGCTAGTGCTGACATATTACGACATCTAGCCTAGATTTGTGTTCCCTATTGCTTGACTAGTATCAATTTAAATAAGGTAAATAGGTTAGAGCAGTGCTTTATGTTTAGGTAAACCGTAAGAAATCATCATTGCAAACATAATAAATAAGGTGGAAATAAAGAGGCAGGCACTTAAACCGTAGGCTTGAAATACCCAGCCAGACAATAGCGTGCCAATGAGTCTTCCCATTGCATTGGCCATATAGTAAAAACCGATGTCCAGAGAAGCACCCTCTCTATCGGCATAGCTAACAATTAAATAACTATGTAGTGATGAATTAATCGCAAATAAAATCCCAAACAGTAATAGCCCCGCGATTAAGGTGATGTTTGGATTAGTGTTGAGCATTAATCCGAGTGCAATAACTGTTGGAATAAGGCATAGCGCCATTGCCCACCGAGCGGCAGAGCGACCATCTGGTGTTTGTGAGGCACTATTTGTTATTCGCGGTGCTATGGTTTGCACTATCCCGTAACCAATAATCCATAAGGCTAAAAAACTACCCACCTGCCAATGGGGCCAGTGTAAATTACTCGATAGGTATACGGGTAGGGCAACGACAAACCATATGTCTCGTGCGCCAAATAAAAATAAACGCGCAGCAGAAAGAATATTGATATTGCGGCTTTTAGAAAAAATGTGTGTGAATTTGGGTTTGTTCGTTGCTTTGCCTAACTCTTTCTTCAAATTAAAAATACTAAACAACCATACCAACGTCAGTGCAATGGCCATTGTCCCGACAGCGCCTTTAAAGTCTAGCCACGTCAGTAATAAACCGCCGATAAAGAACCCCACGCCTTTAAGCGTGTTTTTAGAACCGGTAAGAATGGCAACCCACTTATAAAGCGTGTTTTGTTTATTGTCGGGGACCAGTGCTTTAACCGCACTTTTAGCACTCATTTTGTTTAAATCTTTAGCGATACCTGATAAAGCTTGGGCAAACATAACCCAGGCTACAGTGAGAAGCTCCGTAGGCACTAGCAATAAGGAGAGCGCAATAACTTGTAATATCAAGCCGCTATTCATGGTCTTGTTCAAGCCAATTCTTGCCCCTAGCCAGCCACCGACCAGATTTGTAACAACACCAAAGAATTCATAAAATAAAAACAATAAGGCAATATCGAGAGGCGCATAACCAAGCTGATAGAAATATAAAACCACCAGCATACGTAATGCACCATCCGTTAAGGTGAAGGCCCAATAGTTGCCGGTAACAATAATATACTGGCGGATCTCACTGGATAAATTGTTTAGCATTAGAGTTACATCTGGTCCATTTTGCCAACTAAATTCACCAGTTCGGCTGTGCGGTTAGCATAGCCCCATTCGTTATCGTACCAGGCATAAATTTTTACCTGTGAGCCATTAATCACCATGGTCGAGAGAGCATCTATGATGCAAGAGCGGGGGTCAGTTTTATAATCTATTGACACCAGTGGGCGTTCCTCGTAGCCCATAATCCCTTGTAATTCTTCTGTAGAGGCTGACTTTAATAATTGATTGACCTCACCCGCATTCGTTTTTTTTTCAACTTCAAAGACACAGTCAGTGAGTGATGCATTGGCTAATGGTACTCTGACGGCATGGCCATTGAGTTTGCCCTTAAGCTCAGGAAAAATATGGGTGATTGCCGTTGCTGAGCCGGTTGTAGTTGGAATTAGGCTCATCCCGCAGGCACGTGCACGGCGTAGATCCTTATGAGGAGCATCCAAAATCGTCTGGGTGTTGGTAATGCTATGAATGGTCGTCATTGAGCCATGCTTAATACCCACGTTTTCATGAATGACTTTAACCACGGGTGCTAGGCAATTTGTGGTGCAGGAGGCAGCGGTAATAATGGGGTGTATTGCGGGATCGTAGAGTGCGTGATTGACGCCCATAACAATATTAAGTATACCATCTTCTTTTATCGGTGCGCTGACAACAACACGTTTAACGCCCGCGCTGAGGTAGTCTTCAAGTAGCGCTTTGGTTTTCATTACGCCGGAGGCTTCGATAACCACATCACAATCAGACCAGTCAGTCTCGCTTATTTTTTTATTGTGAGTACAGGCGATACCTTGATTATCGATAATGATGGCATCTTTATCCGCTCTTACATCGTGGCTCCAGCGGCCATGAACAGAATCGAACATAAGTAAGTGGGCCAGTGTTTCACTCTCGCCACCGGGGTCATTAATACGAATAAACTCGATATCATCCCATGCCCAAGCGGCTCTCAATACGAGCCTGCCAATACGACCAAAACCATTGATACCTACTTTAATTGTCATTTGTCTGTCTCTATTTGATGTTGTTGGCGATACTTTTCCACTCGAAGGATTTACCACAAAATTATTACAGTTAGATTAAATTGTTTTATTTTGGTGAAGGTATAAATTCTTCTTCGTATCCTACCACTTTTTCGAATTGATCATTCCTCCAGTCATTTTTTGCTTGCTCAATACGCTCTATTTGAGAGGATATAAAATTCCAGTCAATACAGTGTGGCGTCGAAATTTCACCGCCAACAATAGCAATTAGGCTTTCTTCCAAGGCCGTCAATGACGCTAAGTTATTGGCGTTTAATATTGCCATGGTAAATTCTGACCTTCGATTTCGATAGTGCCCTTGGCGACATAAATCGCCAGCTCTTCTTCCTTAGGCGGTAATAGCGATTGGCCTTGTTTCAGGTAGACTTCGATATAAAGTGTTTTCGCAAACGTTTTAACCGGTGAGCTTAGCGCGTAGGCTGTACCCATCATCACGCTTATAGTGACTCCATTTATTATTGTTTGAGGCATGTCGACGCTAGGATAATGGTAAAAGCAGGCTCTATTTATTCATATTTTTCGGGTAAGGCCGGCCATAGCTGAAGCGCATGCAAGCGTTGCCCCGTTCTAAGAGTAGATTCTGATGTGTGTTCAGGATGAGTGATTCCACGCCCTGCGATGAATGGCTAGTATCAGTTGGTATTGTTAACATGAGTTATTGCCCCTTAATATCGGCATAGAAGATATCTTGCAGCGTAACTCATTATTTGTTAGCTACTCTCGTCATTGGCGGAGGCGTATAGCTAAATCGTGAAGGCGTGCGTTTGTCTCGATAGGGGAGGCTGGCTAAGCTGATATCAAAATAACGAATTTCGCCATTAGTTTGATACGGGAAACAGCCATTCTTACTAGCACTAATGTTAAAACCTGCGCTCCAGCGATGGAGGCCATCTATTTCTACGACAGTATTATAGCGCTTGTTTTCACTAGCAAATAATACTTTTAATTCTTTATCTTTGTTATTGCCGAGTATGTTTCTATTATGATAGCGCCATTGAGATTGTGGGTCGGATAATACTATACCGCCTTCTTTTAATTTAATTTGTTCTGCGGTGTGATATAGAACACGAAGTTCGTGGTCGGCCAGCATTTCTTCGTACAGAGTGGCTATCTTTTTTTCCAGAAGTAGAGGTAAGTATTTTTCTTGCCAGTGCTCTTTAGGGAAGTAAAGGTGAGAGTGACCCATATCCGAGAATATTATAGTTTCGGAATATTTATTGCGTAATCCAGATTCAATATGATTCCTTACGCTCGTAATAAATTTTTTCGTTAACTTAATGTTAGAATTTTTCCCGATAACGCTGTAAGGAAGCATGAACTGATTGGTGGTCTGGTCAAAATAAGACCGTTGAAAAAGCCGTTTGCCACTATTATAAATTTCCGTTTCTTTTAATAGGTTATCGACATGAGATAAGCCCCAGCCAAAATCACGCACGGTCACAAAGCGCTCTTCTTCACTTGGTTTGATGCATCGGTTTTTAACTGTATTCCAGTTTGCAAATGCAGACGAAGAAAAGATAAGTATTAGAAAGCAGTAAAAAGCATTTCTTGGAAAGTTCACGCGATATCCCAAAGTGACCACACTTCATCAGGTTAAAAATACATAAGCATCTTGTTTTTCAAGATATCTCAGTATTTGCCGGTTTCTCCCCCTACCTAAGGTATAGCAAGAAGCGTACTAGATAGGCCGCAATGGCTTATATCTTTTTTGCATTAATACTCTTTTTAATTCATCTGATCAGCTTATATAGGCTTATTGCTCCCGATACCTCATGTTTTGACTACTTTATGATTTTCATCTAGGGGGTTCATGATAGTTGGAATCTAAATATCGCTCGGTTGCTTTTAGTTATCATGTAACCCGCTGGCTAGGTTTTGCCGGTTTACTGTGCCCAAATCAAACTATTGTACTTTTTTAGTGCGATAGCGGTGGCAGTAGTTCATTAAGATAATGAAAGTAGATATTTTCAGTTTCTATCAGCTTCCTTTAATTCAAGGGTTTATGTGGACTTTAGTGTTTCTGACATGTTTTCTGCGCCTTTATAGTATTTCTTAATTAGAAGATCGTAATGCTAATTAAGAGCACGCAACATAAATTGAGACACGCATATATTGAGATGTCTTATCCTAAATACCGCAGTTAAATTGTTGCGTGGGTGACTAAGGTGCAGAATATAAAGTGAAAAATGATTTAGATTCTTTGCCTTAGATAGCCGCAGTAGATTCAACTGCGGTATTTAGGTTTATATGACACTGTTATCGCGTTTGTTAGGAGCCGTACTTGTCAGCTGGGCCGCTTAAAATTGGTTACAGCGGTTGGTCTGGGTGGGTCGCGTGTGAAATTACAGTAGAGAAGAATATGTTCGAGAAAGTTGGTGTTGCAGTTGAGCTTGGATGGTTTGATTGTTTAGCCGGTATGATCGAGATAGTGGTTAACGAAGGGTAGTAGCTCAATGCAGGGTAGGCCGTTGCTTGTTATGAGAGTACTACTAGCGTTCTAAGCATCTATTGAATGTGGGGCCTTTCACGCATAAGTTTTCGTCCTTATACTGGTTTCCCCCATAACGGGCAGCAAGGAATATCGTACTCATTCGGTCATTTGCCTCGGTGCCGCTTGACGGTAATACGTATAAGCTCCTTCATTGGCTTGGCACCTCGACCTCCACGAAGGGAGGGAATGCAAAAAGATTGTTGTGAACAACCTTTGCTCTTGGGGCTAAGCCTTCGGTCTGGCAGGAGGCTATATTGCCTACACGGACGTAGATAAGGGTCGTAGCCGGCTCTTGCTCCTGAAGAGCAGGCAGGCATAGATAACATTCATGTTAATAAGCGGGAGCGGAAGCTTTGCCTACATGGAAGTAGTTAGTGAGCGAGAGCATGGATGCGGTAGCGCCAAAAAGGCAGGTCTTTTTTGCTCTCCTGCATTGCCTAAAAGCGCCTGCTGTTGGTTCTCTACGTAAGTTGCACCCATGTAACAATGCAAAAACGATATGCACTCCATTCATTGTGTTCGAGCAATTCTTTGAGTGCCTAAGAAAAAATCTTTATTAGTCAAAGGCCTCAATGGTTTTTATGCGTACAATAGACTATGAAAATCAGTTCTAAGGTTTTGTTTTATCGCGAGCTATTCCGATTAGTAACGGTTGTTGTACTTTTTACAGCGGTAGCCTCGTGTCAATTTTCCGATGACGCTAAAGCGCCATTTGAAAATTTTATTTATCGCTTATCAAATAGCCTTGAGATACCGCCTAGTCTGCTCAATGAAGAGTCGAGCAAAGACGTCGATACAGTCCAGCTTGTTCGCTACCCTTCTTTGCGGGATCTATCTCACGCTATTCCTCCTGCAAATATCAACCTGATTGAGTTTTTTAGCTTATCCAGTTGTGATCTTCAGCGCCATGTAGGGCAGCGTAATAGTAGTCTCGGAGGCTTTATGAAGCCATCTCAAGCATTGCTGTATGAATACGAATTTATTCGATTGGCTGAACTCTGCTTGCCGAGTTTAGAGGCTAGTAGTGATTTATATAAAGTACTATCTAAAGCGTTACAATTAAAAAAAGAGCAGTTGCCATTAGTGAAATGGAATGCACTGTTTGCTAGTGAAGAAATGGCAGAATTATTTTCTTTAGGTACTCATTCGCTCAGTTTAGACAGCTTAAAGTCAAAGCCCTCAACCTTATATGGCGCCTTTGAAACCCTAGCGTTATTTGTAGGAAATAAGCTTGATGATTCTGCGTCAATAGAAGACGCTTATGGTGTTGTTTTCTCTAGTAAGCGTATTGGAGAATTGCGCTTGTCGATGCAAATGGTAGTGCAATATTTATCGCGTGTGGATGTTTTTCTAGAATATCGGATTAGTAATAAGCCCCTATGTGTTAATGAGAAATCTAACCCCAAGTTTGATATTGTTAATACAGTATTCATGAAATTTTATATTGGCGAAATTCAGCCTTATATAGCCTTGTTGTACCAGCAAGAAAAGATCCTTTTCGAAAAAATAGATAGATTAGTTTCTTCATTGGAGCCTACATCAGCATTTCAGGTATTCTGGAATCAAGTTTATACAGCAGAGGGTAGCGAGTGGAATCGATTTGACGGGGCAATAAAAAATCATACCAAAAATTGGCAAGCTCTGCTCCGTCAATGCGGTCGCCTACCAAACTAGGCTAGCTAGAGATAGTTTTATTTTCGATAAGAGAGCTATCTTCATCCAATGATATTGCTACTGCATGATCAGTCGTTGAATCAAACAGCGGCATGCTTGTATCGGCTTGCTTTACAAGTAAAGCGATTTCGGTGCAGCCAAGAATAATCGCTTCGGCACCTTGGCCTTGTAATGACGATATAATATGTAAATAACATTGTTTAGATGCCGGATTAATGTTCCCTAAACATAACACTTCATAAATAATACGGTGTACATCATCTCTTTCTTTGGGTTCGGGAATTAGAACAGATAAGCCAAAATTATTCTGTAGTCGATGCTTATAAAAGTCTTGTTCCATTGTAAAGCGAGTGCCTAATAGCCCAATATTTTGGATTCTTTTACCGATCAGTGCTTTCCCGGTTGCATCGGCTATATGCAGTAGAGGAATAGAAATACAGGATTCAATTTTTAGGGGCTAGCTTGTGCATAGTGTTAGTGCAGATAAGTAAAAAATCGGCTCCCACCGATACTACCGCTTTGGCAGCAGCGGCAATAGTTATTGCAGTTTCATCCCATTTTCCTTGGTGTTGCAATAATTCTATTTCGGCGAAATCGACACTATTTAAAATTATTTTGGCAGAATGTAGGCCGCCGATTTTATCTTTAATAGCTTGATTGATAAGTTGATAATAGCTGGCTGTCGATTCCCAGCTCATTCCACCCAATAGACCTATCGTTTTTTATTTTTGCTATTCTTTATGCTTTAAGTAAGTTAAAAATCACCAACATGTGGCAGGCAGCAACAATAAAGGTAATTTGATGCCGTAGCTTTTGATACCAGCTGGGATAGATTGCGTTGATAAAGCATTTTTCCCAAAAAAGTAATAATAAGAATCCAAGTAGTAATAGGCCGCTTGCTAACATGTGAGTTAAAAAGAAGGCAACAAAAGGCCATAGTGAAAATATAATAGCTAAATGAATGTGACGGTTAGGATAGGCTATGCCAGAAAATAGCGCGAGAGACCATATGGTGCCAGCCAAGAAAACTAAAATGATACTAGAATAAAATAAAAATACAGTCGTTAATCTAGCTTCGTAATCTGCAAAAACCCATGGCCCTAGAGCACAGATAAAAAAAGGCAATATGCCTAAATACATGTAGTTTGTAATGGTGGTTTGATTGAGGTCTATTGGCTTCATAAAAATACATTTTCTGTGTTGAAGGATATTGCGCTAAAAATAGTTTACAGAATACAGCTTCTAGCAATTAGACCAAGAGTAAAAAAAGTTCAACTTTTACGGAACTTTTGTATTTTAATTTTCTAATACTTGCAGCTATCTATTCTTCGGTGTTCTTGCCAGTGCCCATATGCTAACTTTTCCCGCGCCTGCTTTTTTAAGTGCAATTGCGAGTGCATTAACCGTTGCTCCTGTCGTCATTACGTCATCAACTATAGCAATGGATTCTCCATTTAGCGTTTTACTCACTACAAAAGCATTTTTACCTGGATTACTTAGACGCTGTTTTCTTGATAGTTGCTCTTGTGGCAAGGTGAGTTTCATTTTTTTAGCGGAGGTAAATAGTTGAACATTGGCTGCACGGCATCCTTTATTTTTGAGCAAGTCTTTACAGATAAAATTTGATTGATTAAAACCGCGTAGCCACTGGCGCCGCCAATGTAGGGGAACGGGTAATATGTAATCGGGGAGCGTTAGGTGATTTTCTCTGTAGTGTATTTCCAGCGCGTTACAAAAAAGCAAGCTTAGCGCTTTACCGGCTACGTAGTTGCCGGTGTGTTTGAATGCATTAATCAGTTGATCGATGGGTGCTTGGTAGAGGTAAGCCGCAAAGGTTTCATCAAAGGCGGGTCTACATTTGAGGCATTGGCCACAGAGTACAGCATATTGTTCTAAGGGAATACCGCAGGCGCCGCAGGGGTTATGGGGCCGGTATAAATAGGCTGCTTGGCAGGGGCGGCAGATACGCTGCTGGCTGATGGCATCACATAATAAACAGGGGTGGCCTAATGATGGCAGTTTACCCAAATAACCTTTTAGCTTTTGGGATAGGCAGTGTTTACTGAATGCTGATGGCTTCATTTTCCCTCATCCTTTTCCTTTGAGCTCAATTCCTTTGATCTATCACCCTTAACTTAAATAGTTGTAAACCTAAAAAATTCTTTTTGGTTGACAGCCACTGGGGGATTGCTAGTATTGTGCCCCTAAAAAGACTAGGGGCAATACGGGCTATCATAAAGCCCCCAGCACTGCGTGAGCAAACACTTTAGAGCTAACTGAATAGATGACCCTATGACAAATTATAACAACACCTTAGACCCTATTCGCCAAGACTGGCAACGAGATGAGGTGCTTGCACTCTTTAACTTGCCCTTTAACGACTTGTTATTTCAGGCGCAAACGGTTCATCGCCAGCACTTCAATCCTAATCAGGTTCAAGTGAGTACCTTATGTTCGATCAAGACGGGCGCCTGCCCTGAAGACTGTAAGTATTGCCCGCAGAGTGCGCATTACGATACCGGCCTCAAGAAAGAGAAGTTAATGCAGGTTGACAAGGTCATTGAAGAGGCTAAAGTGGCCAAAGCCAGTGGTGCGACTCGTTTTTGTATGGGTGCAGCATGGCGGTCACCGAGTAATAAAAACCTGCCCTACGTTGTTGAAATGGTTAAAGGCGTTAAATCATTGGGCTTAGAAACCTGTATGACCTTAGGCATGCTTAACGACGAGCAGTCGCAAGAGTTGGCTGAGGCTGGTTTGGATTATTACAACCATAACCTAGATACCTCACCTGAGTACTATGGCGAAATTATTACCACTCGTAGCTATCAAGATCGTCTGGATACTTTAGGCAATGTCCGTAATGCCGGTATGAAAGTCTGTTCTGGCGGTATTGTGGGTATGGGCGAAGGCGAGCAAGATCGTGTTGGCTTATTGCTGCAGCTCGCTAATATGCCAGCGCACCCCGAGTCGGTTCCCATCAATATGCTGGTTAAAGTCGAAGGTACGCCCTTTGAAAAACTAGACGATCTCGACCCCTTTGATTTTATTCGTACTATTGCCGTGGCGCGATTGATTATGCCAAAGTCTCACGTGCGCTTATCTGCTGGTCGTGAAGAAATGAATCAACAAATGCAGGCCATGGCCTTTTTCGCTGGTGCTAATTCTATTTTCTATGGCGAAAAGCTATTAACCACGCCGAACCCCGAAGCCAATAAAGATATGCAGTTGTTTAAGCGCCTAGGTATCGAGCCCGAGCCTTACCAGGCCGTTGAAGAGCGCCGTAAACCTGTGGTTCAGGTGTATGTGCCGTCATCAACAGAAGCCGCTGAGTCTGCTTTTTATAACGCTGCCAGCTAAAAAGAATATTAATAGCCGTGTTAGATAAAGAATTAAAAGCGGCTTTATTGCAGCGCCAACAGGATCATCGTTATCGAAAACGCATGGTCTTGTCTTCTCCTCAGTCGACCCATATTACCGTCAACAATACGCCTTACTTAGCCTTTTCCAGCAATGATTATTTGGGCTTGGCTAATCACCCCGAGGTCATCGAGTCGCTGCAGACGGCATCAGCTCGCATGGGCGTAGGGAGTGGTGCCTCTCACCTCGTCTGTGGTCACAGTGAATACCATCATCAACTCGAAGATGCCTTAGCCGAATTCACAGGCCGAGAGCGGGCGTTGCTTTTATCAACGGGTTATATGGCTAACCTAGGCGTGGTTGCTGCACTATCGGGAAGAGGGGATACGGTACTTGAAGATCGCCTGAACCATGCCTCGCTGATTGATGCTGGTCTGCTGAGTCGAGCTAAGTTTAAACGCTTTCATCACAACGATTGTGAGCACCTAGAGAAGCAGCTTGCTTCAGCATCCGGCCGCAAGTTAGTGGTCGTTGATGGTGTTTTTAGTATGGATGGTGACCTAGCGCCGCTACCAGATTTGGTAGCGTTATGTGAGCAATATCAAGCCCACTTAATGGTTGATGATGCTCATGGTTTTGGTGTGTTGGGTAAACAGGGTGGTGGTTGCGCCGAGCACTTTTCTTTGTCGCAACAGCAGCTCCCGATACTGGTGGGTACCTTAGGTAAAGCCTTTGGTACCTTTGGGGCATTTGTTGCTGGTTCTTATGCCTTAATCGAAACGCTAATTCAATTCGCGCGACCCTATATTTATACCACCGCTTTGCCACCTGCTATTGCAGCGGCAAGCTTAACCAGCTTGTCCTTATTAAAAGCGGGAACGTGGCGCAGAGACAGTTTACGTGCGCGTATTCAGCAATTTCGACAAGGTGCGCTGGCGCTAGGGTTACCGCTAATGGAATCCGCTACGCCTATACAGCCTTTGGTGTTGGGTGACGATGCAGTGGTGCTAGACGTCGCAGAAAAATTAAAACAGCAGGGTATTTTAATTGGTGCGATAAGACCCCCAACGGTTCCCGAAGGCACTGCACGTTTACGCATTACCTTTTCTGCAAATCATTCAGAAGAGGATGTCGCACAATTATTAGCATGTTTAGATCAAGTCATTCCTATCAATAGCCGACAAACTATTTGAACCGTAGCGTAAGTAAATAATTAATGAAGGTAATAAAATAGATAATGAAAATCGCTTTATTACATGGCTGGGGCTGTGATGGTCGTATATGGCAGTCGATCATTCCCTTTCTTGAGCGCTATGCTGAAATAGAATTAGTTGACATTAATGATCACATTGAAAAAGCCTTGGTAAGCGATAAGCTCTTATCAGACGCTGTTGTAGGCAGTATTGCCAAAAAACTGCCCGCGCAAAGTGTTTTATGCGGCTGGTCTTTAGGCGGCATGCTGGCAACGCAGCTGGCTGCGCGTTTCCCTAAAAAAGTGACCGCGTTGATGGCGCTAGCCAGTAATGCTGTTTTTGTGGCGAACGAGGAATGGCCAGAGGCAATGTCCGCCGCTACTTTCGATCAGTTTTTTTCTCTCTTCAATAAAAATCCAGCTCACGCGCTTAAGCGTTTTATGCTGTTAGAGGTTCATGGGGATGAAAACGCAAAAGCGCAGTTACAGTATCTACAAGCACTTTCAAATGATATGGATAAAAATGAAGTTGATGCAAAGGTATTAGAAGCCGGTTTAGAGTTGTTAGCACGTATCGATAATACGGCTCTTCTTGAAAAAATTAAATGCCCCGCATTGTATGTTTTTGGAAAAAATGATGCCTTAGTCCCTGTCAGCGCTACTGAATTAATGAAAACAAAAATCCATACAGGCCAAGTGCTACGTGTTTTAGAATGCTCAGGGCATTTGTTACATTATCCTGAAGAAAACTTATTGACACTTTTAGCGTCATTCTTTCTGAAACTTAGCGATAATGCTGAAGCGACGTTAAAAGCGAATGCTAATGATCGATAAAGTTAAAATTGCTCGCTCATTCAGCCGCTCGGCTGAAACCTATGACCAGGCAGCGTATTTTCAAAGAGAAGTGGGTTCAACATTGCTTGATTTTTTTCATTGCTCTGTCGAAAAAGATGAGAAGATTAAAAAAAATGATAATAAAGCAGAGCGCTACTGTATTGATATTGGCTGTGGAACGGGGTTTTTTAAAAATAAAATAGAAGCGCTTTTTCCAGCTATACAGTATGTAGGTCTTGACCTTGCGGAAGGAATGCTTAGCTACGTCAGTAATAAAGACTTTGGTGATGAAAAGAGTAGCAATAAATATAGTGCTGAAAAGCCGTTCTTGATTTGTGCCGACGCAGAGAAGCTACCGATAGCAGATAATGCTGTTGATTACCTCTTCTCTAACATGGCTTTGCAGTGGTGCGATAACCTGCCGCTACTATTTTCAGAAGCTAATCGAGTGTTGTCTTCTAAGGGTGTGTTTACATTTACAACACTAGGCCCTAAAACACTGTATGAATTGAAGCAAGCTTGGAGCCACGTGGACAGCTTGACTCATGTTAATGAATTCGCTGCGCTTGCTGAATGGAAGAAAGTAATATTGGATAGTAGTTTTACTATTGAGCTTGAAAAACAAAAAGAAACGATTTTAGAATATGGTTCAGTCATTACATTGCTGAAAGAGTTAAAGTTATTGGGCGCCCAAAACGTTAATGATGGGCAGCGGCAATCCTTAACGGCACCTAAGCGATTACAAAAGCTTTTAGCGTCTTACTATAAATGTGACGAAGGGCTAACTTATCCTGCAACTTACGATGTTTATTATTGGGTTTTAAGAAAAGGCTAAGGTTAGTTTGATCAGCAGCTGCTTCAGACTTGTTACGAGATTCCTTCTGATTTAAGGGGGCAAAGCCGAACGGCACTTACTAATCTATTGACCAATGCTCTCCCTCTCATCATTCTGGCCTTCGCTGAAAAAGTAGGCTCAGGTACAACTTATAGTATTTACAAAATGTAACTAAAAGTTGTACCTGCTTCTATTTATCAGAGCTCACTATTTACAGTACGAACCGCTCAACCGCTAGAGCAATAACAGCAGCAAGCGCTAAAAAGTTCAAGATTTTCCAGGTGGCTAGAGAGTTTTCTAGAGAGGCTACGCGATCCTCTAAAGAAGCAGGTTTAGCTACAGATTTTATTTTGCTAGAAGGTTTACTGCTGCTATGGTCTAAAGGAATAACAGATTCAGCCTGAGGTCCTTTGTCTGAGTCTTTGTCGACGAACTTAACCGCTATCCCTTGGCGGATAGGGCCGTCGCCTTGCCAATTACTTTTGTGAAAGAAGAAGTCTTCGCCGCTTTTGTCATCGGCAATAAAGCCGAAGCCTTTGCGGAAATCGTAACGTTTAATAATACCTTTAGCCATGTTTGTATCCTACTCAATGTGTAATGAGGCAATGTTGATGATCGTGAATTCTGGTTCGATCTTTAAGTGCTTGCCAATGATGGTGCTCATACATATTTTTCCAATTTATGATGTGTTCCCTTATTGGTTGAATATACATAACAATTTAAGCCATAGACCCGTTCCACTTATGTCCGTTCTCTTGATCAAATGAGAGTGGCTGCCGGGTTATGGGCTATTTTTTTAATTAAAACAGGGTGTTAGCGATCAAGTTCCATAACACTTCGTGTTGATCGAGAGACCGATAGAAAAAACAGTATTTTCCCTTATCTTAATGACATGATTTTAAGCCTTATATTTCAAAGGCTTAAAGGATAATAAAGTGATCAGGGGAGCAGGTCTACTGATATTTTTTTGTTTACTCCTTGCCATTATCGTTTTTATTGAATGAGCAGGGGTCTGGTTTCTTAGGTTTTGTGATATTTTGGGGTGTAGGCGTGCTTCAGATTATGTTTGTATCAGGTAAAAATCAGTCTGATAGACTATTAGATAAAATTTGGTTTAGCAGAATTGAGCCACTATTAAAATAACATGAGGGCATCGTCTTTATTGCTTTCTTCTTTCTGTAGACTTTCTTTATTCTCTCTCATGCTCGTATCAAATTCACTTTGAGTGAGGGTGAACTCTCTCAAATATTGGCTGATATGATTTTTTAAGACCTATTAAATCATTTTTTCGATTTTATGTGTCGATTCTTGGGTCTTGATCGATAGGTTGCGAACATCGTCAGCAACAACGGAAAACCACGCAGGCTCCAGCGGCTTCTATGGCCGCGTTCAACGCTAAAAAATTGGTTTGTTCCGCGATAGTATTAATCACTCCAATCACTCCACCCATTTCTCGACAGCTTTAATGCTGGTCGTGGCAGTCTGTTCGGTGTCTTAAGTCAAATGGTAAATTAAGTGATGGTTACTATCGCCTGTTGCAACAGGGTTTTTAATAATATGGTGACTATTTTCTGACATATTCATAACCTCGGTAAGTTCTGAGACCATCGATTCACAAG
>JBLHWO010000033.1:0-22976 GCA_047629215.1 Cellvibrionaceae bacterium
TTGCCAATGTTACCGAATATGTTTTGAGCCTAGCGGCCCGCGAGCACGATGCAGGAAAAGCCATTGTCGGTAAAACACTGTTTGAGCAAAATTGCGCGGCATGCCATGGCGCGAGCGGTAAAGGTAACTTTGCCATAGGTGCGCCAAACTTAAGCGATGATATCTGGTTGTATGAAGGCTCTCCTGCAGGTATTCGTCAAACCTTACGTATGGGCCGTAATGGTGTCATGCCTGCTCAGCAAGATCGCTTGCGTGAAGACAAAATTCATTTGCTAACGGCCTATGTTTATAGTCTATCGTTAAAAGATTAGCAGTTATCCATAAGCCACTAGTGGATAGTCATAAATTGTTAATGAATAGCCATAATCTACTAATCGATAGCCATGAGCTACTAACAGATAGGCACAAGCTACTAATAGATAGCCATAAGCTTCAAGTAGCAAGTTGTCTTTTTGTGACTTGTGGTTTGAATGCTGGAGATGTTTTCCATGTCTGACCCATCGGATCAAAACGCTTCTTCTAAAGACTCTGTATTTAAAAAAACGTCAGCTAAAGACTCTTCATCTTTAAACAAGCCAAGTGATGAAATTCGTTACATTAACCTTTATGAGTCTGCTGATAAAGTTTACATTCGAAAAGTAACCGGCTTTTATCAATCGCTTCGACGCTATGCCGGCTTACCACTTCTAGTTGGTTTTCTATTATTGCCTTGGCTCGTTATCGATGGGCGTCCTGCCGTTTATTTCGATCTTCCCCAACGTCAGTTTTACGTTCTTTGGGTCACATTTGGGCCTCAGGATGGTATGTTGTTGGCGTGGCTGCTCATTATTTCCGCCTTTGGTTTATTTGCAATTACTGCATTATTGGGGCGAGTATGGTGTGGATTCACTTGCCCGCAAACGGTGTGGACTCTGATGTTTATCTGGGCAGAGCACTTTTTTGAGGGTGATCGGAATAAACGTATTAATCTTGATCAAAGTGATTGGGGTGTAGAAAAATTTTTACGAAAAGGCGGAACGTATTCGATGTGGGTAGTCATATCGTTTATTACGGGCGCTACTTTTGTGGGCTATTTTTACCCCATAGGTGATTTGATTTTAGGCTTCCTTCCTACCATCAATAATAGTGGCATGGTGGTGTTAGATGGCAACCTTACCGTTATATTCTGGACTCTATTCTTTGCTGGTATGACATTCATGAACGCCGGTTTTTTACGCGAACAAGTCTGTAAATATATGTGCCCCTATGCACGATTTCAGTCCGTGATGTATGACAATGATACCTTAGCTGTTCACTATGATGCCGCACGTGGCGAAAGTCGTGGTCCACGAAAACTTGGTGACGCTTATAAAGAAAAAGGCTTAGGTGACTGCATCGATTGTTCTTGGTGCGTGCAGGTCTGCCCCGTCGATATTGATATTCGCGATGGTATGCAATACGAATGTATTAATTGCGGTTTGTGTGTCGATGCTTGCAATGCCGTTATGGATAAGATGGATTATTCGAAAGGGTTGATTCGTTTTACCAGTGAAGACCAATTAGAGACTGGCAGCACCCATTATATCCGCCCTCGTGTGTTTGGTTATTTTGCTTTATTTATCGTGATGATTGGTATTTTTGTTTATACCGTCGCTAATCGTGAGCCTATTACCTTAAATGTAGAAAGAGATCGAGGTGCACGCATGTATCGACTGCAGGCGGATAAGGTTGAAAATGTGTATACCTTAAAAGTTCATAATATGGATAGGGAGGCCCATGAGTTTGATTTGGAAGTGGTAGGCCCTTATCCTTTTGTTATTAAACGCTACCGTTCGGTCCCGATAGAAAAAAATGAGATTCTTACTGTCCCGGTACGTATATCGGTAGACAAAAAGTATCTTGAACAAGTGAAA
This sequence comes from Cellvibrionaceae bacterium, assembly GCA_047629215.1. GTDB lineage: Bacteria > Pseudomonadota > Gammaproteobacteria > Pseudomonadales > Cellvibrionaceae > CANLBN01. Next base: position 1,893 of record JBLHWO010000033.1, read on the forward strand.
ACAACAATCACCTTTACGATTAAATCGAAAACAGATGAAACTATTATTGCAACAGAAGCTACTACCTTTATTGGCCCTGATTAGCATTGCTCCTGAATGGTAGTGTGGGCTATGCCCACCATTTTGGTATTTAACAATATTTTGCTGGGCATCGCCCACCCACATAGCTAACAGTCAATATACTTTCCCATTATTGAGAATGAAATGAACAATGACGTAAGCGACGCGCGACCTTGGTATAGGCAGTTTTGGGCCTGGTTTATTTTATCGCCTCTGATAGCAGTGGTTATTGTATCGAGCATTACTGTAACGCTTGCCGTTAAAGGTGCTGATGACCGCGTAGTGGATAATTATTATAAGGAGGGGCGTATGATCAATATGCGTATAGATGAAGACGTGTTAGCTCAAAAGCTAGGTATAATAGCGGAGATACAATTCGACGTTGAAATTAACGAGCTTAGCTTACGTCTTAAGCAGACAAATTCATCTTTACCTGAAAAACTAAAATTAGAATTTAGTCACCCAGTGCAAGCGGAGCTAGATTATTCGCTAATACTTAATCGTGTTGGTGCAAATCAATATCAGGCTGAACTATCGGCTCAGCCTCTTCGGTATCGCTGGTATTTACGATTGTTGCCCCTAGAGCAAGCAGAAGTAGACGAGCGCTGGCGCTTAAGAGGCGAGATTAACTTTTCGGATACCCAGACGGTCATTCTTAAAGCGGATAGTTAGCTTTTTCTTTATCTGGGTTTAATTCTTCTAATTTAATTGTCATTTATATCTTTTGCTCATGCTAAGCCAAACAACTTCATCAGGCCCTATTGATTCAACTTGTTTTGATAAAGAATTAGCTTGCTTCCATTGTGGTCTTCCTGTTCCTCTTATGGCTAACAAAGAGGATTTATTTAGCTCTACTATTCAAAATGAGGCGCGAGTATTTTGCTGTGCAGGTTGCCAAGCCGTTGCTGAACTGATTCATCAAGGCGGTCTCGATCAATTTTATCGTTATCGTTCTGAGCTAAACCAACGGCCCGACTCAGAAAAAATTGATTTTACGGTTTATGATAATGACGCTATTCAAGCCACTTTTGTACGGAAATCATCTTCAGTAAGCAGTCAAAAAACGGCCTATTTATTGTTGGATGGCATCACCTGTGCAGCCTGTGTTTGGCTAATTGAAAAATATTTTTTGGCGATTGAGGGAGTTAATAAAATTAGTGTTAATGCCTCAACGCATCAGTGTGTTTTGATTTTTGATGCGTCATTAACTAGTCTTAGTTTTTTGATGGAACAATTGTTTAACATTGGTTATCGTCCTCAACCTTATACGCAAGCGGAACAACAGCAACAGCAGAGCCAGCAACAGCGTCAACTATTATTACGTTTAAGTTTAGCGGGCTTTGGCATGATGATAGTCGGTATGGTTGCCGTAGCGCTTTATGCTGGAGCTATTCAGGGCATTGAAGCGGAATGGATTCAATTATTTCGCTGGGTTAGTTTATTAGTCGCTACACCTATCGTCCTTTTTAGCGCACAACCATTTTGGGCCGGCGCATGGCGTAATCTTAAACTGTGCAATTTAACAATGGATGTACCGGTATCGCTTGCTATTGTTCTTGCTTATTTGGCGAGTGCATGGGCAACGCTGACCCAATCGGGCGAAGTGTATTTTGACTCGATTACCATGTTTACTTTTTTCTTGTTACTGGGACGTTATTTTGAAGCGCGCTTACGCTATCGCAATCAGCAAATGGCTGGTTTGGTATCGCAATTACTGCCAGTGACGGTAACAAAGGTCAATCGTTCCGATCAATCACATAACATCATCGCCTTAGCTGAGCTTAAGGAGGGGGAGACAATTAGAGTCGCTAGCGGTGAAACTATTCCTGCTGATGGCCTTATTGTTGACGGCAGTAGCGCTATTGTCGAAGCGCTTCTGACAGGAGAGGCTGAGCCAGTACTCAAGACGGTGGGTGATAGCGTGATCGCAGGGACGGTCAATACAGAAGGGACATTACTGGTTGATGTGGTGGCAGTAGGCGATAACACACGATTATCCACCATTAGTCAGTTAGTTGAAGAAGCAGAGCTAGAAAAGCCAAAGTTACAACAACTAGCCGATAAAGTAGCCAGCGTCTTTGTCGCGGTGGTGCTTGTTGTCGCTCTTACCGTTTATATTAGCTGGCGTTTTATTGATCCTGATGTTGCGCTATGGGTTACCTTGTCAGTGTTGGTGGTGACGTGTCCTTGCGCCCTATCGCTGGCAACGCCAACCGCGTTGACGGCAGCTCTTGCTATGATGCGACGTCAAGGTTTATTAGTGTTAAAAGGCCATGTGATCGAAACGCTTACAGCGATTACAAAAGTCATTTTTGATAAAACCGGTACCTTGACCTACGGTCAGCCCACTGTCGTTAAAATTGAAATTGTCGGAGAAAAAGATAAAAGCTTTAATGCTGATAAAATGAATGTTGACGAAGAAATCATTAATGAAGAAAAGATAATTTCAATTTCAGCTGCCTTGGAAAAAGGCTCCAGTCACCCTATTGCATCCGCTTTTACATCTCGAATAAAAGAAATTAAAAACGCTCCGATTATAGCGAGTCATATTGAAATCACAACGGCGGCGGGTGTTAGCGGTAGAGTTGGAAATGATACCTATCGTTTAGGGAAACCTAGTTTTTCTCTTCAGTACTCAAAAGAAAAAATGTTATCAAAGACTGGCTTGGATGCCGCATCATATGATGAGCTGGATGGTGAGTTGAATGAAAGTAAAGAAGTCCCGCCGAGAGTAGGGCAGTGGCTACTACTGTCCAAAAATAATGAAGCATTTGCTTGGATAGAGCTATCGGATAATTTACGAGCTTCTGCTAAACAAGTGGTCAATGGATTGCGTGCGAGCGGTATTAAAATGGAAATACTGAGCGGTGATCGTGAATCCACGGTTAAGCTTCTTGCCGACGAGCTTGGCATCGCTTTTCATGCAGAGCAAACACCTGAGAAAAAGTTGGCCTTACTCCAACGATATCAGAAAAATGATACTGTAATGATGGTCGGCGATGGGATTAATGATGTTCCTGTGCTTGCAGGTGCGGATATCTCTATTGCTATGGACTCGGCCACCGATTTTGCCCGAACCCGAGCTGACAGTATTTTGCTCAATAATGATTTAACAACATTATCTTCAATTATTGCGTTATCACATAGAACAAAAAAAATTATCAGACAAAATATAGTGTGGGCTTTAGGGTATAATCTTTTAGCGTTGCCTTTGGCCGCAATGGCGTATATTCCTCCTTATCTTGCCGCTATCGGTATGTCGGCAAGCTCATTGATTGTTGTTCTCAATGCCTTGCGTTTATACAACTACCAATACAAAAAAACAGCTACCAATACAAGCAAGCAGTCACCAATGCGAGCCTCAAGCTATAAAAAATAGAGACTATATTTTCAATGGATATCTTATATTTATTAGTTCCCTTCAGTTTGCTTTTCTTAGCGCTGACGATCAAGTTATTGTTTTGGGCTATTAATAACGGTCAATATGATGACTTAGATACTGAAGCACAGCGCATTTTGTTCGAGGAAGATAAGGTTCAGGCTAAACCTGATAGGCTATCAGCTAACGGATCTTTACATAATAGTTCTTTAAATAGTGAGCCAGACGTGATTGCTGATAGGCAGAATAACGATGATTGATTCTTTATCTCTTTTAGCCGGCTTAACCATGGGCTTGCTTGGTGGTGCTCACTGTATCGGTATGTGCGGCGGCATTATTGGTGCGCTGACGATGGCAGTTGATAAAGCGGATGCTAATCGTCGTTGGGTTCTGCTTATACTATACAACCTAGGACGCATTGTAAGTTATGTTTTGATAGCGATTATTTTTTATTGGATTATCGGCTCAATTGAAAAATATCTTGCACTCAATTTTATGCGTTATCTTGCCGGCTTACTGTTAATCGCAATGGGCTTGTATATAGGGAATTGGTGGCGAGGCTTGGTGTATTTAGAAAAAGTAGGCAGTGTTTTATGGCGCTTTATTCAACCATTGAGCAAATCACTCGTGCCAGTGAAAAAAAAGCGCCAGGCTTTACTGTTAGGTATGGTTTGGGGGTGGCTACCTTGCGGTTTGATTTACAGTGCGCTGGCCTATTCATCTACCGCATCCTCAATATTTGAAGCGGCGTTGATTATGTTTAGTTTTGCACTAGGCACCTTACCGGCAGTGTTGTTGAGTGGCCTTGTCGTTGAGCGTGTTATGGTATTGGTTAAGCATAAGTTAACGCGTACCTTGATGGGAGTGATCATGATTATATTTGGTGTTTGGACCATCATGAATAACCACGCTACGCATCAACATTCCAAACCTATCCCTAACGCTGTTGACTCCATTCATCTTGAACATCAGCATCATTAATAACTGTTCAGTTCACAGTAAAAATCGCGCTAAACTACGTTAAAAAAATGATCATTTACACCTCTGTAAACTCACATTTTCGCCTTGTTAAGCACAATTTTGACTGCAATCTGAACAGTTACGGACAGTGCTGAGTAATTACAATAGTTATTGCGTTAGGCTTTTTTTATTCATGGCTTTTTATTAAGGACTCTTTATTAAGGACTCTTTATTAAGGACTCTTTATTAAGTACTTTCTATTCCGGGTTCTGCTTAAAATCGCTAGTATTAATACCGTATTTATTGAGTTTTTGGTTAAAGGTTCGGCGTTCTATAGACAAGTCATCTAAGACTTTCGACACTTTTCCCTTGTATTTATGTAGCTTTAACTTAATGACGGATGCCTCGTAATACTCTACCAGCTCTTTTAGTGATTTTTGTTCATTGCTCATTTCAATAAAAGTCTCTGTGCTTTCAAGTGCGTAGTCAATATCAGAACAGTTTTTAATTGCATAACGCGTGGTCACGTTAAGTAATTCCCTAACATTTCCTGGCCACGAATAATCTATTAAACGGTCTTTAGTATAGGGCGTGATCGCTCTATATTGTGTGCCTAGACGTTCACAGTGTTGCATAGCAAACACTTCAAATAAATGAATGATATCTTCGTTGCGATCGCGGAGTGGTGGGATTTTAATTTCTGCGACTTGTAGCCGAAAAAATAAATCTTGCCTAAAGTTTTCGTTGTTACGTAAATCTTCTTTTGTCGCAGAAATAACACGGCAATTGATAGATATTTCTTCATTACAACCCACCGGTGTTATCACATTGTCAGATAATGCACGGAGAAGTTTCGCTTGCGTTGCCAGTGATAAACTTTCAACTTCGTCTAAGAATAAAGTTCCATTTTTAGCGTATTCTAGTTTTCCTACGCGAGCATTTTTGGCGTCGGTAAACGCGCCTTTTTTATACCCGAATAATTCAGCTTCTGCCAGTTGTTCTGGAATAGCGGCACAATTAAGTGCAACAAAATTATGTTGGTTACGGACGCTATATTCGTGTAAGCAGCGTGCTGCCAGTTCTTTTCCCGAACCAGTTTGGCCATAAATCATAACGGGAATATCCATCGGAGCAAAATCGATAATATCCCGTTTTAGCTGCTTCATGGCAGGGCAGTAGCCTATTAATTGATTTTCTATTTTTTTATTATCACTTAATTTTTTCTGGACGTCAGCGAGCGAGAGCGTTAAAAAGCGTTTTTCAATAGCGCGACGAATACTTTCGATGAGTCGGTCAATGTCAAATGGCTTCTCAATAAAGTCGTAAATCCCGTGTTTTATGGCATCAACCGCAATAGAAATGTCGCCGTAACCCGTCATTAAAATAACAGGAAGAGTAGGGTCGATTTCTTGAACTTTCTGTGCAAACTCAAAGCCATCCGCATCGGGCATTCTTAAATCGGTTAGAATAATGGCAGGAAGTTCAGTGCTGATCTTATCAATTACTTTGGCTGGTGAGCTATAAAGTTCGATATTATTAAATTGAGTCGACAGTAAGTCTGCGGTATTAATACGTATATCTTCATCGTCATCAATAATGATGATCGCAATATTATCTTTTTCTATACGAATATTCATTTTTTATTTATCTTAGTTGATGGAAGCTTGGGTGTATGGCTCGAGTAAGGGTAAGCTAATAATGAATTGCGCCCCTTGATTATGGTTTTTGACTGTAATAGTACCACTATATTCTTGAATAATTTCATATGTTATAGCTAGTCCTAAGCCAAGGCCTTTACCAACTTCTTTTGTTGTAAAGTAAGGGCTAAACATTTTTTCCATAATATGTGTGTCAACTCCACCTGCATTGTCTTCGATCACAACTTCAGCCCAGCCATTGTTTTCTTTAACACCAATAATTATTTTTGGTTCTTTAGTGTTCTCAAGAGCATCGATTGCATTTTGAATGATGTTTGAAATAATAAGATCGACTTTGAGAGGGTTTGCATTAATTAGCAATTCTGTATGTTTAGACTCGATTTGGGCCAAAATATATTTTTCTTGGAAAGTGTCTTTTAAATTTTCTAGTAACTGATTGATAGTTTTAACAATGTTAATTGATTCATATGACTTCCTGTCTTGATAGCTAAAAAATTTCAAAAGTTTAATGACGTTATTCATCTTGTTGTTAAGTGGAGCTAAACGGTCTGCCGACTCAACGACACCTTTCCAATCACTATTATTAATTTTAGCATTAATAGCGGCTATAGAGCTTTTCATGGCGGTGAGGGGTTGGCTGAGTTCGTGTACGATAGTGGCTGCCATATTGCCTAGCGCAGCGGCTTTATTTTTTTGAATTAATTTAGTTTGGGTTTCTTGAAGTTCTTTAGTTCTATCTGCGATCAGGTCTTCCAAGTGTTCATTAACGGTAACCAATTCATCCTCAACTACTTTACGTCGAGTAATGTTAATCACTGTCATCAGGTAAACTTCTCTATCGATAGTGCTAACTTTACTGATAGCAAACATAATAGGGATTGAGGGTTTTCCTTCGTGAATGGCATTGGTTTCGTGATACGCCGGAGCGGCAATGTCTTCGAGTAAAATATTGTCAAAGTTTTGATGGTCAATATCAAGTAGCTGGTTGATATGGATAGGCTTGTCTTCGCTAAAACTTTCTCCTTCAATTAATAAATTTCGAGCATGCTCATTCACAGACAAAAGTACGCCAGAATTAGAGAAAAGTACAACTCCAATATGAATGTTGTCCATTACTGTTTGTAGTTCCTCGCGGCGTTTTATTTCTAAGAGTCTATTTTTGTTGTTGGATTCGATAATTCTTTTTCTGCCCTTGAGGTTGAGTTCAGCTAGAATAGATAGAATAGAAATTACGATAAAGAAAATAATAGCCGAATTTAAAATAGAGTCATGTTTAACCAAGTAGTAGAGTTTCCAGCCTGTTTCAGAAATGTCAAAGTTATTGACCAGATAAAATTTCTTGTCAATTAACCAAAATGCTTTGTCTTTTTTCTCTTTATTGTCATCGTTAGTAAAGCTAAGATTAATTGATCTTGAGAATAAGCTAGAATGTTTTTTTCCTGCAAATTGTTGTTGTTCGTTGATTCTAGCAAGAACATCATCGGAAAGTTTGCCAACGGTTTGGTATCGCCACTTATCATCTGAGCTAAGGATAACGACATTGTTCTCATCAACAACAACAACATTCTCTTTTGATTCTAACCATTTTCTTTCCCAGTGTCGCATGTCAAGCTTGACAACAGCGACACCGACGATTTTCTTATTTTCGATAATAGGGGAGGAAATGAAAAAGCCAGGGATGCCCGTTGTGGCTCCTTTTGCATAATAAAATTGTTTTCGTTCTTCTGTAATGGCTCGATGGAAGTAGGGTCTAAAAGAGTAGTTGCGATAGAGGAAACCATTGTTTTCGCTATCGTAGTTACTTGTTGCTTTTACATCGCCATTGATATCCATTAAATAAACGGCATCAGCACCCGAGATTTCGCTTATGAACTTGAGTTTTTGGCTGTAAATTAAGTGATCTTTTTCGAGGCCGAGTATAACATCTCGAAGAATTTCATCTTCTGATATCAGTGCGGGTAGGTATTCGTATTGATTAATTGATGCAACTAAGGACTGCTCGTAAATTCTTGATGAGCGTCCATTGATCGAGCTGGCATAAAAAAGTTGAATGATATAAAACGCTAGACTCAATAGCATGGTGATGAAAATGATAAGTAAGAGATGGATTAGCTTTTTGCGCATAACATTGTTATCACTTTTTAAGTTAATGGCTAGTTTGCGTTTCTATTGCTTGTGTTTGTATTCAATTAGGTTTTCCTGATTGCTAGCCTGTCAAGGAGCGAGGCAATAATCAGACCAACGGAGGGAGGTGCTTTGCTATTATGCGCTGATCCCATTCATGCTTGACTTGGTTAGTCAGCATGATTTGGGCCAAACTATCCGTAAGTTGAGTTCTTTGACTTGTCTTTTATAATCTTTCTCTTGATAAATGCAGTGCTTATGGTGGATCAGCTATATTGTGGATTTTGCCTTTGGTTTTTATCTTTACTTCGTCTGCTTTGATTATAAGCCTCTTGGTCGCCAAAATGAGAAAATAATTTCTTTTTTGTGCTGCAAAAAAGAGAGTTTATTTTCTCTTATTGCTGGTTTGTGGTAAGTTGTGGCGTAGTTTCATGTTGTAACAAGGTGTAATCTAAGCCTTTTAACGATTTGGTGCGATATGTGCATGTAAGGTCATATGCTCGTGTTTACTCTTATCACTTATCGCTATGTCGTTTTTTAGTCGATAACGGTCATAAGTTAAATAGAGTAGCAGTGGCATTTCGTTTTTTACCGATAACAATAAACTGAACTTGGAGACGATACTATGTTGAAAAAAATGAATAAGGCGGTTTTTGCCGCAGCGGTAGTGCTAACTACTGTTGCGAGCAGTGTATCAGCCGCAACTGAGTGGAACGTTTCTCTTTGGAGTAAGCGTCGTGCCTTTACTGAGCATGTTGAAAAAATTGCTGAATTGGTTTCTACTAAAACTAACGGTGATTTCAAATTAAATATTTCTTACGGTGGCCTTTCAAAAAGTAAGGAAAATCTAGATGGTATTGCGATTGGTGCTTTTGAAATGGCACAATTTTGCTCTTTCTATCATAGAGCAAAAAACCCAACAATCACTGTAACTGAACTTCCTTACGGTAAAGACGTATCTCTTGCGCGCGTAGCTGAAATTGCTCAAGAAGTGTACAAGCATCCTACCGTCGTTCGTGATTTAGCGCGTTGGAATGCAACTTTATTGATGCCAACTCCGCTTCCTCAGTACCTGATTTTGGGTGTGGGCGACAAACCATCTAAGCTAACTGACTTTAGTGGTAAGCGTTTACGTGGCCCGGGCGGTATTGCAGGTGTGCTTTCTCAGCTAGGTGCCGTCAAGACGGGTGTTTCAGCGAGTGAAGTTCGTCAAGCACTTGATGCCGGCGTAATTGATACCGTTGCCTTCGCGCAACATGCTCACCTCGCATTTGGTTCTGTTGAGGCAGCTAAATGGGCTACTACTAACCTAAACTTAGGTTCAGCGGATTGTCCTGTTGTTGTTAACACCGATGCATTGAATGGCTTAAAACCGGCTTATAAAGCTGCCCTATTGGGGTCTGTGGATGAAGCCCTTGCCTACTATGTTAAAAACTATGAAGGTGCAGTAGTTGGTAAATATGAAGCTAAGTTGATTGAGAAGGGCATTGCACCCGTTACCTTTACTCCTGCCCAAACTGCAGAGCTAAGCCAGCTTGCTGATTCTGTTCGCACTAAGTGGATTAAAGATAATGCCAAAGACTTTAACTCTCAAGAGTTGTTTGACTTTGCTTCAGCTTTGTTCGAGAAGTAAGGCTTGAGTTTATTGCTTAGCTTTTCTTTTGCTAAGTAATTAAAAGAAATGTGCGTCCTCATTTCAATGGGGACGCTTTTTCTAAAAATAATATATTGAATATTATTAGTGTTGAGTACTTTGATTTTAAAGACCGTGTAAAAACAAAAAATATAAGAAAATATAAGCCGTCGCATCGGAGCACAACACAACACATTATAATAAGGATGTATCGCTTCACTGAGCGCTGTCTTAGTTTTCCCTGTATTTTTTAACCATAATCCATCTTTGTGATGGTAAATCTGATTATTTTAGGTAGAGAAATTTTATGTCTAGTTCCTCCACTGTACTTGAAGATGGCTCCTTGTTAAGTCGTCTAGATAGAATGTATTTCAAATTTGAGTCTGCGCTAAACCTCATAGGAGGGGCGGTAATTTTTCTCATTGTCCTTATGGCAGTTGCTAATATATTAGGGCGAAAGTTTTTCAATATGCCTGTCAGCGGCTATATTGACTGGACCGAGCAAGCAATGGTCTTTTTTGCCTTTTTTGGTGTTGCGTACTGCCAGCGCCAAGGTGGACATATTCGAATGGATATTTTCGTTGGTGCTTTGAAGGGTAGAGCGTTATGGTTTTTTGAGCTGATATCAACTTTGCTGATGCTAACCATTACCGTGATCTTAATTATAGGCTCTTATTTTCACTTTCTCCGCGCTTGGACTTTTGGCGATAGTTCATTCGATATTGGCCTACCGACTTGGCCTGCAAAACTAGTTGTTCCGGTTATGCTTACCGTGCTTGCGCTACGTTTGGTATTGAATACCTGGGGTTATTTGAGCGCATTAAAAGAGGGTGGTGATAGTCCCGTTGCAGTTCCATTGATTGAAGATGCGGCTACGCAGGCCTTAAACGAAGCTAAAACAGTTTCCGGTGGCGTTGTCGATGAGGAAGGAAAATAATGTTTGAATCTATTTATAATTCAATGATGACGATGGCCCCAATCGATATGGGCTTATGGGTGTCAGGCTTTATGTTGGTAGCCGTATTAATCGGTGTGCGTGTTGCATTTGCGGCCGCTATCGCAGGTTTTGTGGGTTTACTTTGGTTTTTTACAGCAAAGCTCGGGTTTGATAAGGCGTGGTTGGTGGCTATCAAAATGGCGGGAACGGTGCCCCATTCGAAAGTATCAACCTCAGCATTATCATTGATTCCCGTCTTTATATTAATTGGCTTTCTTGCCTATTATGCCGGTTTAACAAAGGCGCTTTTTGAAGCAGCCAAGCGTTGGGTCGGATGGTTGCCGGGCGGTATGGCATTGGCAACTGTATTTTCGACAGCGGGCTTTGCTGCAGTATCGGGTGCTTCTGTAGCAACCTCTGCGGTATTCGCGCGTATTGCTATTCCCGAAATGCTCGCAATGAAATATGACAAGCGTTTTGCTGCGGGTGTTGTCGCCGCGTCGGGAACCTTAGCGTCACTTATTCCGCCTTCGGCTATTTTGGTTATCTACGCCATTATCGTTGAGCAGGATGTAGGTGCGTTATTGATGGCGGGCTTTCTGCCGGGTGCCGTTTCTGCGTTTATCTATGGTAGTTTGGTAGTCAGTCTGGCTGTTATTAATCCAAAGTATGGTCCGCCGATAAAAGGCTTTACATGGACAGAACGCTTTGTTTCTTTGCCTCCTACTTTACCCATATTTTTTGTCGTCGGTATTATTATTTTTTGCGTTTATTTTGGCTGGGGTACGCCAACCGAAGCCGGTGCTCTGGGCGCCTTCGTAATTTTCTGTATGGCGGTTTTCAAGGGCATGCGTTGGGGTAACTTTAGCAGTGCGTTGATGGAAGCAGGTAAGCTTACAGTGATGATATTCTCGATTATTTGGGGCGTTTTATTGTATGTTCGCTTTCTTGGCTTTGCTGATTTGCCGCATGCATTCTCTGACTTTATTGCTGGTCTTGAACAAAACCCAATGATCACTTTATTGTTTATCTTGCTGGGATACGCGATTTTGGGTATGTTCATGGATGCAATTGGTATGTTGCTCCTGACCTTGCCAGTGGTATTTCCTGCTGTGATTGCATTGAACGGGGGTCCAGATGTAACTGCTGCTGATTCTGCCTTTGGTGTTTCTGCCGTAGGTTGCGCGATTTGGTTTGGTATTATCGTGGTGAAAATGGCGGAGTTCTGTTTGATCACTCCGCCCATTGGTCTTAACTGTTTTGTGGTTGCGGGTGTGCGTCCTGAGCTTTCAGTTCAAGACGTTTTTCGTGGCGTAACGCCATTCTTCTTTGCTGATATGTTTACCATCGGAGTATTGATTGCATTCCCCAGTATTGTGCTTTGGTTGCCTGGCGTCATTATGGGGATTCAATAAAGCGACTTAAGGTATGCAGTCTTACATTTATGTGAAAGGCTGCTTAGCTTACAAGAAATAACCATCAAAGTAAGGGCAAGAATTGCGAATAAGGTCTAAAAAATAATTAAAATAGAGTTCTAAAAAGAAGGCTAAATGATGCTTAAAAATCTCAATATTTTTCCAAAAATCCTTTTGAGTTGTTTTTTGATTGCCGCCATTCCGCTAGCTGGCTTTATCTATCAAATTTATCTAAACGAAGCCGATCAACGCACGGTAGTTGAGCAGCGCATGACTCAGTTTGCTGAAGTAATCGGTGGCGAAGTTGATAACTGGGTTGATAAAAATATCAGAAACTCTAATTTTCTTGCCAGTATGGACGCGCTTAAGAGTATGGATGTCGCTGCTCAGGTTCCTATTCTTAAAGTTGCGCAGGAGAATTTGGAATGGGTTTCCTTGATATTCGTGAAAGATTTAAACGGAGATGCTGTCGCAAGGAGTGACGGTAAGGCTCTGCGCAATTATAGTGATCGTGAATATTTCAAACAAGTTATCTCGGGTCAGAAAATAGGCCAGCAAGTGCTTATTGGCAAATTGAAGCCAGTGCCATTACATTGCTTTGCTATACCGGTTGAGCGAGCACTTGGACAAATGGTTGGCGTGATCACACAGTGTTCCACACTTATCTCTATTTCTGAGGATATTACCTCTTCCAAAATAGGGAAAAGCGGCTTTGCATTCTTAATCGATGATAAGAAACGACTGATTGCTCACGGCGAACAAAGTGGAAAGCTAGTCGGTAACCTTCAAGACTTTTCTAGCCACCCTGCATTAGCCTTGGCGGATGGTAGTGTTGAAACCTTAAAGTTTAATGGTAAAGATCGAGTGTTCGTAGCACGTTCAGTTGGTCCAGGTTGGCGATTAATTGTTCAAGAAGATTACAGTGATGCTTATAAAAACTATCTAAAAGCTAAGGCAAATGCATTGATTTTGGCAGCTATAACAGTAACTCTTACTCTATTGCTGGCTTTTTTGATAAGCTTTAGTATATCTTCACCCGTCAAGAAGCTTACAGAAATAGCCGATGCATACAGTAAAGGTGTATTTGTGGATAATGTGGTCGGTCAGGATAGAAATGATGAAGTAGGTGAATTGGCAAAAGCGGTCTCCAGAATGGCAAAAACTATTCAAATGGCTATCAGTCGGCTAAGAAAAGCAAAAAAGGTTAATATAGCTAAGGCAATACAGTCAAAAATGATGGATAATCAGGAATGTTAGAATAGGCCTTATATAGAAACATAATTACAGGTAATTCATAAGATGTCATCGCAGTTAGATATTGTTAGTCAGATTAAAAGTTATTGGAGCCAAGAATCAACAGGGGCTCTATTTTTGAAGCTAACGAATGATAAGTTATTGCAGCTCTTTTTTGTAAAAGGCGAGTTGCAGTCAATCAAATATCATGGCTTGAGTGGAATGGAGGCTCTGAAGTATATCCCATCAATGGTTGCATCCAAAAGTCAATTTCATGAAGGCGCTATAAGCCGTATTGTTAATGAGCTTCCAGCAACATCTGATATTATCAATATGATTAATGATGGCTCTTTCGGAAGTTCATCTGGAGGCTCGCAATCAGCTGCCGCTTATATTAGCGGGGAAAATAAAACCATTATAGAGACTATATTTACGGAATATGTTGGTCCTATAGCCGATCTAATTTTTAGTGAAGAGTTACAGCAATCAACATCTGCCGATGATTTAATTAGAAACCTATCTCGGCAAATGGATGATCTTGATGATCAGGTTAGGTTTCGAGAGCAAGTATCAGAATCGATTAAAAAAAAATAATTACTTGACGCTGAGAGCTTTATTTACCTTGACATTCTTAACAGCTGTTCGCTGGCATTTCCCAGTAAAACCCTATCGTATTTTTTATCTAAAAAATGTATAAACTTTAATGTCTTAAACGCATCGAACCAATCGTGTGTTTGTTTTAAACATTGATTATGGCTATTTGCGTGTGATTGTATATGTGAAAATAGCGACCTGATTCCAGTGTCAATAAGCCCATCTCTCTCTATCTGAGGCAGCTTCTTTAGCCAATTATTGGGAGTCGATTTGTTTGAAAATAATGAGTTGAAATGTATCAAGACTGTTTTTAGGTGTGCAAATAATTCAGGGCTATAGTATTTGTAATTATCGAGTCTAGATTCATCTTCAATGATTTTCTTGATGGCGGGGCCTGTTCCAAATGGGACTCTATTAGAAAGGCGGGCGGTGATTAATAATGGTTTATTTGATAAGGTTTTAATAGGGCCTAATTTCCTGAGCTTATTAAGCAAATAAAAATCTTCTGCGCCTGCTCTTTTAGGGAAGCCCCTAGCTTGCGCATAAGCCTCAGTATTAATAGCGATACAGCTACCCAGTGAGTGGTGGGCATAAGGCGACCCTGCATAGCTTAAACCATCAACATAATAATTAAGTGCCTTCTCATAAAGTAAGGTCGCGTCTACTATTGTGAAGTCTTCGGAAGTAGATTCATCAAAAATATGCTTAAAGGAATAAATGGCCGCGCTAAAATCGTTGTGTGTGGGCATTTTACTTAAATAATCATCGGGTAAATACGTATCGGCGTCGCTTGTATGAATCCATTGCGTAGTGAGAATCCTCTTCTCGATTAGAGTGGATGCTATATCGCAGCCTATCTTTCTAGCTAGACCCACGCCCTGCTTTGCCGGTAAGCACCTATTTTCGCTAAAGCAGTCGACGATGAGTAGGTGGCTTTGAGTATTGCTCCAGTGAAGTAGGTGATAATCCTCTTTGCTGCTAATTTCCTCCCCTCTTTTTATACTGTTTTCCCACAAATTTTTATTGTAAGTTGAGGCTTCGATAGTGTCCGGTTGGTTAATGATAACAATAACCAATAAGGATGCTTGGCTTAATGCGCTCTTTTTTAACCGCTCTAAAAAATCGCTATTTTCATTGTAAGCGGGAAAAATAATAGTGTGTTGAAACAGTAAGTGCTTCGGAATATCATTGCCGATAGAGACTGCTTTAGCTTCTGCATAATTTTTTAGATAAAGTGATAAGTGGTTTTTCTTCAATGCAATGCTGCTCGTAACGGTAATGCTTCAATAATAGTCGCTTCGATATCGAGTAGCTCATCGAGTCGTATTTCAATATCGCTAGAGCTAAAATACTGAGAAGCTAGCTCAATAAATAGCAGGTGATGCTTTGCTTCAGAATCGGTAATTAATTGATAAAAATGTCTTAACTTATCATCGGGATGATGCTTCGCTATTAAGCCAAAGCGTTCGCAACCTCTAGCTTCGATAATGGCAGCCGTTAACAGACGATCGAGCATATAAACTTCTGATCCTTTGCGCATTTGTTTACGGATTTGGTTGACGTAAGGGTCTTTTTCATCGGTTCCTAATTGTAGACCACGCGACTGCATCAATTTAATTACTTCCCGAAAATGCGCTAGCTCTTCAATAGCGAGGTCGATCATAGCGCTCACTAATTCAGGTTTGTCTGGGTAATGGGATAGCATCGACATTGCCATGCCAGAGGCTTTTTTTTCCGCTTGAGCGTGGTCGTTCAAAAAGAGATTAAAGTCATTGAGGACTATTGTTGTCCATTCAGGTGAGGTGGCCATTCTTAAGGCTAATAAATCAGGGTTAATCATAGAGCGTGTTTTAAGTGATGTGGGTGAGATAAGGGTAATCAATGCTATCGACATACTTGCATGATTATACATTGCCTGGTCTTCTGTGTGGTTAGCTAATCCTAGCGCAGCAGTTTATAATGCGCACTTTTATACTTGGTTATAGTTTAATAGTGTTATAAATCACCTCTGTGAACGTTCCAATGGCTTAACGCTTGAATAAGTAATCCTACAAACGAATATATCTAGTTAATAAGGTCCAATAAATGATCATATCTCCAAAAGTTCGCGGTTTTATCTGTATTAATGCTCATCCACAGGGCTGTGCGGCCAATGTTAATGAGCAGATTGATTACATTAAAGGTCAGTTCAACGAGTCTGGTATTCAAGGCTCTGGCACTCAAGATAAGGCCCCCAAAAACGTACTAGTGATAGGTGCATCTACAGGTTATGGGCTAGCATCACGGATCACAGCGGCATTTGGTTATGGTGCTAATACATTAGGTTTGTTTTTTGAAAAGCCGCCAACAGAGAAAAAAACAGCCTCTGCGGGTTATTATAATTCGGCGGCATTTGAAGCGGCGGCTCAGACAGTGGGCTTGTATGCAAAGAGTATCAATGGCGATGCCTTTTCTAATGAGTGTAAGCAAAAAGCCATCGACCTTATCAAAGCCGATATGGGTAAGATTGATTTGGTTGTTTACAGCTTGGCGTCACCGCGTCGACAAGATCCAGAAACCGGTGAGGTGTACACCTCTACCTTAAAGCCCATTGGTGACAGCTATACCTCAAAAAATTTGAATACCGACACTAAAGTCGTGGGCGAAATGATGGTGGAGCCTGCTTCCGATGATGAAATCGCGACAACAGTAAAAGTAATGGGTGGTGAAGACTGGCAGCTATGGATAGACGCTCTTGCCAAAGCCGATGTGTTGGCCAATGGAGTGCAAACGGTTGCGTATACCTACCTTGGAGAAAAGTTGACTTGGCCTATCTATGGGCATGCGACAATTGGTAAAGCCAAAGAGGATTTAGATCGTGCCGCGGCTGAACTTCGCAGTGACTTATCATCTAAACAAGGCACTGCCCACGTTTCCGTACTAAAAGCCGTGGTCACCCAAGCGAGTTCAGCTATCCCTGTTATGCCATTGTACTTAGCGATTTTATTTAAAGTAATGCAAGAGGCGGGTACTCACGAAGGCTGTATTGAACAGCTTTATCGCTTATTCACGGAGTGTTTATATACAGGTTCTCCACGTATGGATGATACTCAGCGCTTGCGTGTAGATGATCTAGAGTTAGATCCTGTAATACAAGAAAAAGTTGAAGCCATTTGGCCGCAAGTAACAACAGAAAATTTGAATGAGCTTTCTGACTTTGCTTTATATCAGTCTGAGTTTTTGAGGCTATTTGGCTTTGGTGTTGATGGTGTTGATTATTCAGCTGAGACCACACCGCTAGTCGAGGCTAACTTCTTATAGTGCTGGCTTCGTTTATTGCTAATGAATGGAGCTGTTTAGTAGAGCTTCTTAATAGAACTTTCTAGTGCAACGGTTTAATAAAGCTTTTTAAAAAAGCGTTGGAAAAAAGATGATTTATCGCCCCTTAGGTCAAACCGATATGCAAGTGAGTTTGATCGCTTTAGGTACCATGACCTTTGGTGAACAGAATGCAGAGGCCGAGGCTTTTGAGCAGATGGATTATGCTTTTGCCGAAGGCGTTAATTTTATCGATGTCGCCGAAATGTATCCGGTACCACCGAAAGAAAGCACTTATGGCGCGTCAGAAAGAATGGTTGGCAATTGGTTAAAGGCACGTCAGTGTCGAGACAAAGTAGTGCTGGCAACTAAGGTCACGGGTAATGGCGCCAACAACCCCGGTTTCGACTACATTCGCGGCGGCCCTCGCTTAAGTGCGCCGCAAATTAAATTAGCCGCTGAAAATTCCTTGAAGCGCTTACAAACTGATGTGATTGATCTCTATCAATTGCACTGGCCAGACCGCACGACCAATTGTTTTGGTCGCCTAGGCTATCAGCATATTGACGAAGAAACCTACTCGCTAGAAGAATCGCTCTCGGCTATGGCCGACCTAGTTCGCGAAGGTAAGGTAAGAGTCATAGGGTTATCTAATGAAACGCCATGGGGCGTGATGGAAGCTAATCGCGTTGCAGATAAGCTGAGCTTACCCAGAGTCGCTAGTATTCAAAACCCTTACAGCTTACTTAATCGCACCTATGAAATTGGTTTGGCTGAAATATCCATTCGCGAAAAAATAGGCTTGCTGGCTTATTCACCACTGGCCTTTGGTGTTCTTAGCGGTAAATATATTGGTGGCGCTAGACCCGCTAAAGGGCGCATTACCTTATACAGCCGTTTTACTCGCTACACTAATGCACAAGCAGAAGCGGCAACCGAAGCCTATAGTCAGCTCGCAAAAGAACAGGGCTTAAGTCTGACCGCAATGGCGTTAGCGTTTGTTAATCAACAAGCATTTTTAAATGCTAATATTATTGGTGCGACCGATCTCAAACAGCTAAAAGAAAATATTGCCAGTGTTGGCGTCGCCTTATCTGATGAAGCATTAGAAGGTATTGAAGTAATTCATAAGCAATACTCCAATCCTGCTCCTTAAAAGCATCCCTGAAAATTTATTTTATTTGTTCATGAAAATGAAAACGCCTACATTTTATTTTGGCCTGTTGCATCCTAGGTATTGGCTGACGTGGTTTTCACTTGGCCTAATGGCTTTGATTGCCCAGCTGCCTTATTCGGGGCAAATTTTCTTAGGTAAAATACTCGGGCAGGGGGCTTATTATATTGCTCGATCCCGGCGACATATAGCACGAAGAAATATCGAACTGTGCTTTCCCGAGAAAAGTCATCACGAGCGAGAGCAGCTAGTCAAAGAGCATTTCATTACTAATGGTATTACCTTGTTTGAAATGGGCATGGCTTGGTTTATGCCCTACGCACGCTTGCAAAAACTTTTTGTAGTTAAAGGCAAGGAGCATTGGGATACCTTAAAAGCAGAGGGTAAAGGTGCGCTAATTATAGGTTTGCATTTTAATACGCTTGAGATCGCCAATGTGCCCGTAAGCAGTTTATTTGATTTGCATACTTCTTACCGAGCGCACAATAATCCCGTTTTTGATCTGGTTCAGCATCGTCGCCGCCAACGTAACAACCCCAAGTCTGAAGCCATCAATCGTTACGATATGCGGGGTATGATTCGTGTACTAAAAAGAGGGGATTGGCTATGGTATGCCCCCGATCAAGATTATGGTCGCAAGGTTAGCGAGTTTGTGCCGTGGTTTGGTATTCCCGCAGCTACCCTAGCTGCCACTCCACGGTTATTGAAAATAGCCAAGGTCCCTGTAGTGGGCTTGTCCTATAGACGTTTACCTGAGTATAAGGGGTATGAAATAGAGTTTAAGCCGGCTTTAGAAGGCTTACCGTCAGGCGATGACTATCAAGACCTTGTGCAGCTAAACCAGTATATTGAGTGTTGTGTTAGAGATAACCCAGTAGAATATCTATGGGTCCATCGTCGTTTTAAAACACGTCCAGAAGGGCAGCCAAAGCTATATTGAGGTATCTTTATAGCAATGGTAAGAAAAGAGGGCGGCCAATTAATAATCGGTTTGAGTATTTCTTGTATAAGGCCTGTGCGGTCAGTACCATTGCTCTTTTTTAAGCAAGTTCGATTTTACCGTAATTCCCTAATAGTGGCCCTTATCATTAGCGCCTTACATAAGGCCCGAGTCCTAGCCCTTTACAGTAAAAAGATTTCACTATTTTATCTTGGAGTTAAGAATAAATGAGTCAGAATAGCCCCGTTATTGAGGGCAGTATGGTTGCATTGGTCACCCCTATGCATAGTGATGGCAGTTTAGACTGGCTAGCCTTAGATAAATTGGTGGAGTGGCACATAGAGCAAGGAACGAGCGCTATCGTGGCAGTTGGCACCACGGGTGAGTCGGCAACTTTATCAGTTGACGAGCACCTGCAGGTCGTCGACCATGTTGTTACGCAAGTGAATGGACGTATTGCGATTATAGCGGGCACGGGCGCCAACTCGACTAGTGAGGCAGTAGAATTAACTCGGGCAGCTTCAGATTTGGGGGTTGATGCCTGTTTGTTGGTTGTTCCCTATTACAACAAGCCGACTCAGGAAGGTCTATATCAACATTTTTTGAAAGTCGCTGATTCTGTCAATGTCGCACAGATTTTATATAACGTACCGGGCCGCACCATCACCGATATGAGCAATGAAATAGCGCTCCGCCTTGCTACACACAAAAATATTATCGGCATAAAAGATGCTACGGGTGATCTAGCGCGCGGTAAAGCATTGATCGACCAAGTGCCGCTTGGCTTTTCTGTTTATTCTGGTGATGATTTAAGCGCAGTAGAGCTAATGCTGCTCGGTGCCAAAGGCAATATTTCTGTCACCGCTAATGTTGTTCCTAGTCAAATGGCTGAGCTCTGTAAGTTTGCTATGTCAGATCAAAGCGAACATGCTAGAAGCATACAGCAACAACTGTTGTCTCTGCATAATGCCTTATTTATTGAGGCGAACCCTATTCCTGTTAAATGGGCACTTGCCAGAATGGGTTCAATACCCAAAGGCATTCGCTTACCGTTGACGCCATTGGCCGCAGTAAATCGCGAACTGCTAGAAAAAGCCATGGTTTCATTATCATTATTATCAGATTGATTCTTTTATGAATTTACACTCTTTACCAATCTTATTCTTAATGGCTTGTACTTTTTTGCTGTCAGCCTGCGCCGCTAATACCGATTATCTAGAAGCAAAAACATTGCCCCCAGTGAATCTACCAGAAGGTCTTGATAAAGATCGTTTGGGTCAGCTTTATCCTGTGCCAGAGCAAAAAGAAATAAAGTCTCCAAAAAAGTTTTCGGTTCCATTTCCTCCTACTGTTGGAGCTCAGGAAGATGCTAACGCCGCATCTATACAAACAATGGATGGCGAGTTTTGGGTGGCTAACTTTAAACCGCCAGCAGAGACTTGGGCGCAGCTGGTCAACTTTTGGCAGCAAAAAAAAATAGGTCTCATTAAGCGTGATTTGGGTAGCGCTACAATGACCAGTAATTGGTTTGCTGAAGCTTTACAGCCGGGTAATAAAGTACGTTATCGTTTGAGACTTGAGCAAGGCTTACAAGCAAATACGACCGATATTTTTATTTATAATGAAAAGCTACTGAGTAATGAGCAAGCAGTGAGTGATCAAGTTGACGAGGTTTTGTCA
>JBLHWO010000034.1:0-22810 GCA_047629215.1 Cellvibrionaceae bacterium
GTCGTCATTCGCCATAATAATCACATTATTTGAACTGGCTCACACTCAATATAGGTTGTTGTCGGTTAATAAACTCTTTCACATTGTCGCCAATGCCTCTGCAATAACGTGGCGAACACGCCTAGACATTTCTTGGCGAATAAGATTTTGTAGAAGCGGTTTGTGCTCGGGATGCTTGGCTAAATTTTTTCCGATAAAATTTGCCCCTGAATGCCGCAAATAACATTAGACGAGGCCAGTGACTTGGAAGCGCTACGTTTGCAAGGTACTGATCCATGCTTGCAGGCTTCAAACGCAACGCTCGCAAGTCCTGCTTCCACTATTGACGACAGGGCCATCACTTATTTTCATCACAAGCTAATAGATAGGGCTTTTTTTTAGCTCAGAAAAAGCTAAAACAATATCAACAATAAAAAAAATACCACGGCCTCGTTTGTTCTTTGGAGGAGCTTGGAGTAATAGTTCAGGATTGCATGAGCAATGCTGGCTACAAAGCCAAGGCATCGCACAAAGTATCCTCGAGAGTAGGCTGTGCGGTGAGTAGTTTTGCCTTGTTGGCAGTATCCATCTGCCTGCTTAGTTCAGGCTTGTCGATATCGATTGTGCCATCACTATACTGAAGAATAAATTCCGCGCGCTGAATATAAAAATCTGACCAAGCTGTTTCTTTTTCACATGTAAATGCCTTTATTCGATCAATATACTGTAATGCGTGTTTATATTGTTTATGTTTTATGCAAGCTTCAATTGTTGCTACATAAAAACGGTAATAATTGTGGCCGATTGAGCCTTTTCCTAACTGGCTTATCCCAGACGTAAAGAACTGATCGGCAGTTTGCCAATCCTCAGAAAATGTTGCTCGTGTACCTAATAGCCAATAAATGCGTGCGCACCTAGTTGATCAACATTGTTTATAGCTGCATTGATACTGCTTAAGGCTTTATTCTTATCAGAATACAAAAAATAGTAGCGAGCGTTACTCTCTATTTAAGGCTGCCGACCAAGCTGTCTATCACTCTAAAAAATTAGGTCGTAACCGCGTCGAGGTGTCTACGTCAGTAGAGCTTAAGTCAGGTAGCTTACAGTAATTTTTTCGGGGGAGTCTCCGCTTGAGTTCGGCTTAGATTTTCAGTTAGCTAAACAAAGCTGCTCCTGCGCTTTGACCTTGCCCCACATCCTTGTGGGGCAAATAGCCTGACGTGAGATATGAACAACAGGTATAGCGAGCTATTGCCAATATTCACAATAGCATCCTCTCTTGCTCATACGAATTATCTAGGTCCCTGTAGGCAACAAAAAAGAAGGTTATTTTGCCTATGTTGATCTAGGATATGGGCTCGACAACAGGCGGTGACACGCTTTAGCCGATAAAAAATAACCCATGACTTGATCAGAGTCTTCCTAGCTAATCCTCTTTTTTATCACTTTTCTTTCGCAATTCTTTTTGTTTTTGGTATTATCCACGCTAAATAAAACACTCTGATTTTTTGATGATAATATGATCCCTCGACGATCCTTAGCCGTTTTGGCGGTAGAGCTAGGTAAGCGACTCTCTGCTCTGAACTGGTCCGTTACCACTGCCGAATCATGTACTGGTGGTGGTCTATCCCATGCCATCACTGCAGCAGCAGGAAGCTCCCAATGGTTTGAGCAAGGTTTTGTAACCTATAGTGATCGAGCGAAAGAACAGCAGCTCGGAGTTAAACCTGTTCTTCTCCAAAGTAACGGTGCCGTTAGTGGTGCGGTAGCGGTGGCAATGGTCGAAGCTGCCGTTAGGATAAGTGGTGCCAATATAGGCGTAGCCATTACCGGAATAGCTGGCCCGGGCGGGGGCAGCGAGGAAAAGCCAGTGGGTACAGTCTGGATCGCTTGGAGTCTTCAAAATGGTAGGACATTTAGCCGCTTATTTCATATTGACGGTGACCGTAAGCGTGTACGTGAAAAGTGTATTGAGGAGGCTTTTGAAGGTTTAATCACCATGCTAGATAAAAATACTGTATAAATTGCTAGTGCTGTTTGCTTGTACAGTATTATTGTTGTATAGTCGTAAAAAATTTAAAACAAAAGATCTGAATGTAAGAAAATACTATTCAGTATGAGCCCTTTGCACGGAAGATGATTTTGGTTTCAGGCAAGTCATACCCCAAGGGCACTTAGCAAACACACGATAAATCGGTAGGAATAGATTTAGGCAGCTCCGCTGGCCGAAGGCTTGGCGTCATGGAAGGCGATAACCCAAAGAGGGCGTTTTGTGTTATACCCCACAAGGTGGTACGGAGGTAAATGACCGATTGAGACCATCTTTCCTCGGTGCCATCGTGGGGTAAACCCGCATGGAAGTAAAATGGCTCTCGTGCAAAGGTCCCAGCATTATATTACTCAAACATTACATTACTCAGATAGAGGTGAAACATGGACTCCAATAAAGATAAAGCATTGCAAGCTGCGCTAACTCAAATTGAACGCCAATTTGGCAAAGGAACCGTAATGCGTATGGGAGATAAAGAGTTGGTGAAGATCCCCTCTATCTCTACTGGTTCTCTAGGTTTGGACGTTGCCTTAGGTATAGGCGGCTTGCCGCGAGGCAGGATTGTCGAAATTTATGGGCCAGAGTCTTCTGGTAAAACCACGCTAACACTACAAGTTATCGCTGAAGCTCAAAAAGCAGGCGGCACTTGTGCGTTTATTGATGCCGAACATGCACTTGACCCAATTTATGCAGAAAAATTGGGCGTTAAAGTGGATGATCTCATTATTTCTCAGCCCGATACCGGAGAGCAAGCTTTAGAAGTGTCCGATATGTTAGTAAGGTCAGGGGCAGTCGATGTATTAGTGATCGACTCTGTTGCTGCGCTCACGCCCAAAGCAGAAATTGAAGGTGATATGGGCGATCATCATGTAGGCCTGCAAGCTCGCTTGATGTCCCAAGCGCTGCGTAAAATTACTGGCAATATTAAAAATGCTAATTGCCTCGTTATTTTTATCAATCAAATCCGTATGAAAATTGGTGTGATGTTCGGTAGTCCTGAAACCACTACTGGCGGCAACGCACTTAAATTCTATGCCTCAGTGCGTTTAGATATTCGACGTATTGGCGCTGTTAAAGACGGCGATGAAGTGACTGGTTCAGAAACCCGAGTTAAAGTCGTTAAAAATAAAGTTGCGCCTCCGTTTAAGCAAGCAGAATTCCAAATAATGTACGGTCGAGGCATTAATCGCATGGGTGAAGTGATTGATTTTGGCGTTAAAATGGAAATGATTGATAAAGCGGGAGCTTGGTACAGCTATAAAGGCGAAAAAATTGGCCAAGGTAAAAATAATGTCGCTAAGTTTTTACTAGAAAGGCCTGAGGTTGCTGCAGAAATAGAAACCGCTATTCGCACTCAGTTGTTGCCCGATTCAGTTAATAATGATGAGAAAAATGTTGTCGACATGGTAAAGGGCGCTAAGTAGTGAGTGCGCAGCTCATGTGTACATTATCTGCGGAGGAGTATAGTTTGCAGAAAACTGATGCTAGGCGGTCAGAAAATGCCGAGACTGAGGGAGTAAAAAAGGAAAGTGTGAAGCAGATCAAAAGGTCTGCCTTAAACTATCTGGCTAGACGCGATCATTCGAGGCTAGAGCTTTATCAAAAGCTAGTGGCTAAAGGCTTCCAGTCAAATGATATAAAAAGCGTACTAGAATATTTACAATCGAAGTCTTACCAGAGTGATGAGCGTTTTGCTGATATGTACATTCGCTCCCGCATAAATGCGGGAGATGGTCCTTTTAAGATTAAAATTTCGCTACGTGCAAAGGGTATTTGCGATAGTTTAGCATTAGCTGTTTTTGATAAGCTAAATGTTGATTGGTTCGAGCATGCTAAGGCGCTTAAAAATAAGCGCTTTGGAGAATCTTTACCCGAAGACCTTACCGCTTTGGCTAAGCAAGTTCGCTACTTGAAGAGCAAAGGCTTTTATCAAGATCACGTCAATGCAGTGATTCACTGCTCAAATCATCCATAGACATTCTCACATCTTAAATCTATAATCCCGTTCTCGAAAGGTGCCTATAACTGTTTTTCGTTAATAATATTTTATTGATTAGAGTATTATTAATTTAATACAAATGTATAGGTTAAACGGGAAGTCTGGTGTAAAACCAGCGCTGCCCCCGCAACGGTAAGTATAGAGCTGTATCTATACGAGTCCGATACCGGCCTCTCGCGATCGAACGATGGAGCGGAGGGCTACCATCCAAGGTGTCGGTTATATAAAAAATTCTACCATTGATCTTTTCGAATGGTAGTACCTTCTTTATTTTGAGGCGCTTTGTAAAAAGCATTTGCCACCTCTGTCCCGTCCTTGTTGCCTCCCTCAATCGCCTATTTATGTATGCTTTATTAAGGCTATTGAGAACTATGAAAAACTTTGTTTTACCATTCTGCATCTTCCTGTGTGTGTCGACACCTACCTTTTCTGAAGAAAGTCCTACGAGAATTATTATTACGGGAACGCAATCGGAAGAAAAGGAAATAACAAATCCCGTAAGTATTGCAGTTATCAGCGATAGTGATATTGAGCAATCAGGTGCAACCTCTCTGGTAGAAGTGTTGAGATCGCAGGCTAGTATTATTATTAAAGATAATATTGGTGATGGTAGCCGCGCCTATGTAACGATGAGAGGTTTTGGCGCTAACAGCGTCAATAATATATTGATTGTAGTCGATGGCCGTAAATTAAATAACCCCACATTAGAGGCACCACTGCTATCATCCATTTCACTTAAAGATATCGAACGAATTGAAATATTACAAGGCAGTGGAGCTGTACTTTATGGCGATCAGGCCGTGGGTGGTGTTGTTAATATTATTACCAAAAAATTTCAAGATAATCGTTTAGTCTTAGAAACTACTCAAGGTAGTAATGACCTAAAAGCCTATAAAGTTAGCGGTTCACAGTTATTTGATGTAGGGCTTGGTTACAGACTATCGGCTGAAAAAAAACAATCAGACAATTATCGTGATAATAATGATGCCGATTATCAAAATATATACGCTGAAGTATCATATGATGCCGGTTGGGGTAATGTGTTTTATGAGTATAGTGAAGTTGACGATAAGCTCAATTTGGCTGGATTTTTAACTAATGCCCAAATCAGTCAAAACCCTCAGCAGAGCGGTAATACAGAAGAGTTTTTTAATAACGATATAACAATAGAAAGAGTAGGCTTAGCATATTATATTAACAGTAATTTAACGGTGGACGCTGTTTTATCGTCCAGAGATTCTAATGGTGATGTGAATAACTTTGGTTTTAGTTTTCAAGATACTCGCGTGCAGATGGCAGATATTAAATTATTGGGTGATTGGCTGTTACCACAAGGCAGCTTAAAATTGACTGCTGGTTATGAGCAAGTCGAAAGCGACTATCAAAAATCTGGTTTTTTTACTAGAAAGTGGGAAAATTCTCAAGATGCATGGTACGCCCAAGTTATATATCCTGTCGCTAAAGGAGTGACGGTTGTCGGTGGATACCGTTTCGCAGCGAGTAAGGATAATAACTTAATCGACGATGAGAGCAATCAGGATGATGTGTCTGCTACAGAGTTTGGCATCAATTACAAAAATAACCGAAGCCGTTATTTTACTCGCAGAGCTGAGGCATTTCGATTCGGAAATGCAGATGAAAATAACGCAACCGCTTCGGATGTGGATTTTTTAGACCCTCAAATGTCTGTATCTTACGAAGCAGGTTATGAATATAGTGGTAAAACTTTCTTGTTTAGTACCTTGGTTTACAGTATGAAAATTGATGACGAGATTTATTATGATAGGATTGAAAGGGCAAATGTTAACCTTGATCAATCACAGCGCGATGGCATGATATTTGAAATAGAAAAAAAGATAAGCAATCAATTTACGTTGGGTGCCGGCTATACCTTCAGTGATGCTGAATATACATCTGGAAACTTTAATGGCAATACGGTTCCGGGAAGCCCTGAGCAAACAGCTACTCTATTTTCAAGTTACAAAATAAATTCTGCACTAACATTTTATGTTGATGCAGTATATACCGGCTCACGATATCCAGATTCAGATGATGGTAATACATCATCTGAATTAGGCGCTTATACCTTAACTAATGCAAATATTAGTTGGCGCAATAGGGGTCGGGGTCTTAATTTTCGTATTAATAATTTAGGTGATAAGCAGTATTCATCGTTCTTATTTTCATCGGGTGGATATCCCGCACCAGGACGAACTTACGAGTTGTCCTTATCTTATGAGCTATTCTAAGGGGAATGTAATGTCAAAGATCGGTAAAAACGAAAAACACAAAAACGCAATGGAAAAACAAAAAACCAAAGTTGATGCCAATATTGAAGCGGCTTCAACAGAGCGCGGAGTATCTATTTTATTAACGGGCAATGGCAAAGCTAAGTCAAGCTCTGCCTTTGGTATGGTTATGCGTGCGTTAGGCTACGGTCATAAAGTGGCTGTGATCCAGTTTATTAAAGGGCAGCAATTATCTGGAGAGGAAATCTATATAAAAGAGCATTGCCCTCAGGTGCATTTTTATCAAATGGGGACTGGTTTCACATGGGATACCCAAGACCGAAGCGGTGATATTGCCGCTGCCGAACGTACATGGGAGCAAGCTGAGCCCTTATTAAAAGACGCTAGCTATGATTTGGTCGTTCTAGATGAGCTAACTTATATGCTTGCCTACAAATATTTAGATGAAGACAAAGTATTAAGTGCATTGGCCCAGCGACCACTTGAGCAAAGTGTCGTAGTAACAGGGCGGGGAGGCGGTTCTGCTTTGCAAGATATTATGGATACCGTATCAGAAGTTAAAGAAGTAAAGCACGCCTTTAAAGCGGGAATAAAGGCCCGTAAAGGCGTCGATTATTAATTCCATGCTTTCATCATGACAACAGCACAAGTAAGGTCATTGTAGGGTGGCCTTTGCCCACCTTATCATTATATTTTTAACTTTTTTGGTGGGCATGGCCCACCCTACTTTAAAAAATTATGCCTGCCACCACACTCATGATTCAAGGTACGACATCCGATGCAGGTAAAAGTGTATTGGTTGCCGGTATTTGCCGTGTATTAAAACGCCGTGGGTTAAGTGTTGCACCATTCAAACCGCAGAATATGGCATTGAATAGTGCGGTTACCTGCGATGGCGGAGAAATCGGCCGGGCTCAAGCATTGCAGGCTCAGGCTTGCGGCTTAGAGCCCCATACAGATATGAACCCTATATTGCTTAAACCCTCTTCTGATACCGGCGCTCAAGTTATTGTTCACGGTAAAGCGGTTAATATAGTGGAAGCAAAAGATTTTTTTGGTAATAATGCAAAAGGCAGTAAAGCTAAAGAATATAAAAAACGAGCTATGGAGGCGGTTTTAGAGTCGTACTATCGTTTGCAGAAACAATATGATTTTATCATCGTTGAAGGCGCAGGTAGCCCAGCCGAAATCAATTTACGTGAAAATGATATTGCCAACATGGGCTTTGCTGAAGCCGTTGATTGCCCTGTTATTATTATTGC
Organism: Cellvibrionaceae bacterium; assembly: GCA_047629215.1. Classification (GTDB taxonomy): domain Bacteria; phylum Pseudomonadota; class Gammaproteobacteria; order Pseudomonadales; family Cellvibrionaceae; genus CANLBN01. The sequence goes on from JBLHWO010000034.1 coordinate 7,540, forward strand.
CGATATAGATCGAGGGGGTGTTTTTGCCCATTTGGTCGGTACTCTTGATCTACTATCAGAATCAGAGCAGCAGCGTGTAAGTGGTTTTGTGATTAACCGCTTTCGGGGTGATATGAGTTTACTTGAGTCTGGTTTGGAGTGGCTAGAGCAAAAGACGGATAAAGCTGTATGGGGCGTTATACCCTACTTGCAGCAATTTTATCTCGATGCCGAAGACGCTATTACGCTGCAGGATACTTCTAAAGCTAATCAAAAAAATGCAAAACTATTCAAAATTGTTATTCCTGTCTTCTCTCGGATCAGTAATCATACTGATTTTGATGCCTTGCAGTTACACCCCGGCGTTGAAGTTTGTTTTGTCCCGCCGGGCTCAGATTTTCCTGCTGCAGATTTAATTATTTTACCCGGCACTAAAAATGTCCGACAAGATTTGGCGCTACTGCGTGACTACTCATGGGATGAAGCCCTTAAGAAGCATTTACGTTACGGTGGTAAGGTAATTGCTATTTGTGGTGGTTATCAGATGTTGGGCACAGAGATTGTTGATGATCAAGGTGTTGAAGGCAATCCTGGTCGCTCTAAGGGCTTGTGTTTTTTCAATATGGTAACGCAACTTGAGTCTGAAAAGGTCTTGTCAAAAACGAGCGGGAAACTACAGTTAGGTGAAAAAAGTAGCCGTCTGAGTGGTTACGAAATTCATTGCGGAAAAACACAACATCAAGAGTCTTACCCATCATTTGTACTCTTAGATAATGGCAGCTACGATGGTGCTTTTAGTCATGATAATGCGATTATAGGCACTTATTTACATGGCTTATTTGATGAGGCCGACGCTACTGATGCTATTCTGTCATGGGCAGGTTTAACGCAAGCACAATCTATTGATTTAAATACGATTAGAGAGCAGCAGTTAGATAGGCTAGCCGATTGTCTAGAAGAGAATTTACAGACAGAGTTCTTTCAACGGTTAACCCTGTTACCGGAAACCGAGCAAGATAACAGCCATGCAAATAAAAATAACATGCTATGAAGCGGATCAATACAAACAAAGTGTTTTTAACTCTTGCGGTACTGTTACTAGTATCGATGTTAATTGCTATCGCGTCTGGAGCTGTTAATATTTCATTTGTTGAAGTCATTAAAATTATTTTAAGTTCAGTTTTTTCTAATGGTGAAATGAGCCAAAATTTGTCTGCGCCTTACGAATCCATCATTCTCGACATACGAATACCCCGTGTATTTCTGGCTGCCATTATTGGTGGTGTTTTAGCCCTTAGTGGTGCCACTATGCAAGGCTTGTTTCGCAACCCCCTAGCTGATCCATCCCTTATTGGGGTGACTGCAGGTGCCTCACTCGGTGCAAGTATTATGATTGTCATCAGTGCCAGCTATGGCAGCGCTTGGCTTGGCTTGCCGATTTTATCTTTGGGTGCATTTTTAGGCGGTGTCTTAGCGGTTGCGTTAGTTTACCGCTTAGCGAGCAGTACTTACGGCACGTCTGTGGCCACTATGTTACTTGCTGGTATAGGCATTACGGCATTAGCCAGCAGTGTTAGTGGTCTATTGGAATTTTATGCCGACAATGAAATGTTACGCCGTATCAGTTTGTGGCGAATGGGGGGCTTAGATGGCGCGACGTACTCAACTGTTTTTATAGCTGCAATTATTGGGCTGTTTATGTTGATTTTATTGCCGCGTTATAGCGTTGCGTTAAATGCCTTGCTACTCGGTGAATCCGAAGCTAAGCACCTGGGTATTAACACGGAAAGTTTAAAAAAACAGATTATAGTTCTGGTCGCCGCGGGGGTGGGTGTATCAGTGGCATTAGCGGGTACGATTGCTTTTATTGGTTTGGTTGTGCCACACATTTTACGTTTGCTTATTGGCCCTGATCATCGTTATTTATTGCCTACATCGGCTTTGGCGGGCGCAATTTTACTTGTGGTCGCCGACAATATTGCGCGTGTGATAGTAGCGCCTACGGAGTTGCCGGTTGGTTTGGTTACTGCATTAGTGGGGGTGCCCTTCTTTATATCTCTATTGACGCGTCGTCATGTTTACGGGTTAAGCTAAGGGCACCCCTAATAATGTACTTTTTACGCGACAGCGGCGTCACCGATTTTTACTCCTGTAAAATCGGATTACCGTACGTCCTGTACATAAACTCCGTACTCCCAAAGTTAACAGTAAGGGGGTCATTTACTTCATGTAAACCGCGGTCCTCCGTGCGATGCTTCCTTGCCCATCCATGGCTGGAGGGTACATCGAAAATGCAGGAGCCATTATCGAGTACTTTCACGAAAAAATTACTATTTTTAAAGGTATCGTAATGCCAGTGTTATCTATTCATAATTTTTCGATTCGTGCATGGGGAGTGACTTTATTAAATCAGCTAGACCTTCAGCTTGAATCAGGTGAGCTACTCGCTATCATTGGTCCTAACGGTGCAGGTAAGACGAGTTTAATTAATGCCATTGTCAATGCCGGGCATCGGAATCAAACAACAAGCGGTGAGCTAATGGTATGCGGTCGCAGTTATAAGGCGTGGTTGCCAAGCGAGCGTGCAAAGCAGTTGGCACTGTTACCACAGTTAAGCACCCTAAACTTTCCTTTTACGGTAGAAGAGGTTACTCAGCTTGGACGCATTCCTCATCAAACGGGTAAGCAAGTTGATAATGAGATAATAGAAGAAGCCCTAGCGGCCTTGGATATATTGCATCTAAAACAGCGCCTTTATACACAGTTATCGGGCGGAGAAAAGCAGCGAGTTCAGCTAGCCCGAGTCATGACACAAATATGGCGAGCAGAAGATGCGGGTAGTCATGGCAGTAGTAATAATCGTCTCCTGCTATTAGATGAGCCTACATCGTCTTTAGATTTAGGTCATCAGCAACAGCTGATGAAAGTCATTCGGCGTTTTGTTGATCAGGGCGTTGCGATTGTGATGGTGGCTCACGATGTTAATTTAGTGGCTAATCACGCCGATAAATTATTAGCCCTGTGCTGTGGAGAAGTATTTGCTCAAGGGCCGCCGGAAAGTGTTATTACCTCTGAATTAATGAAAAAATTATATCAGGTTGACGTTAGCGTTATTCCTCATCCTATCAGTCAAAAGCCAATGGTTGTTTAAGGTTACCTCTAAAAATGCAGTTTTTACGCGATAGCGGCGTCAGCGCCGTACTCCCAAAGTTAACCGCAAGGGAGCCATTAACTCCGTGTAAACTGCGGTTATCCTTGCGGTGCTTTCTTGCTATCATGCAAAAAAACTATTTTTAGAGGCCCCTTTTAAAAAAGGTTGTTTAAATAATATTGTTCGGAGTGTATTGATAAAGCAATGAAACATTTAATTTTAGGCGGTGCTCGTAGCGGTAAAAGTCGCTATGCAGAACAGCAGGCGCTAGCGAGTGCACAAAAAAATAATCAAAATTTACGCTATGTTGCCACAGCAACAGGCGATGATGATGAAATGGCCGCGCGCATTAATATGCATCAGTCGCGCCGTGATAATAATTGGCACTCAAGTGAATGGACACTAATAGAAGAGTCTATTAATGTAGTATCTGTTATCGAAACCTATAGTCTTCGCGAAGACTGCTTGTTAATCGATTGTTTAACCTTATGGTTGAGTAATATTTTAATTGAAGATAAGCAAAAATATGATTGGCCGCAGATTAAACAAGCATTTCTTCAGTCACTTGCCTTATCGAAAGCCTCTATTTTTATGGTCAGTAATGAGGTGGGCTCAGGGATTGTTCCTATGGGTGAGCTATCTCGGCAGTTTGTCGATGAAAGTGGTTGGTTGCACCAAGATATAGCGATGGTTTGTGAGCAAGTCACTTTGGTGACAGCGGGTTTGCCGTTAACGTTAAAAGGTAAACATTAAACATTAAACATATAAAAATAAACTGTCATCCTTAACGAATGTGAAGGATATGGTGGCGCAAGCAGCAAACTTTACGAGATCTTTCATTTTCGTTTAGGATAACAGCGAATTTAAATTTTAAGGAATGACAATGAAGCAATGGTATACCACGCAAGCTGGTTCTATAAATTATCATGTCGCTGAAAAGGCTCGGGCTTATCAGGCCACATTAACTAAACCTCAAGGCTCGCTAGGTCAACTAGAGTCCATTGCGGAGCAATTTTGCGCTTGGCAGGGTACATTGAAACCTTCGCTTAATAAAATAAAAATTGTTGTCTTTGCAGGAGATCATGGGGTCTGTGATCAAGGGGTATCGGCTTTTCCGCAAGCGGTAACTGCGCAAATGATCACTAATTTTTTAGATGGCGGGGCTGCGATCAGTGTATTAAGTCGCGATTTGTCGGCTGATTTTTCAGTCGTTAATATGGGTATAGCCTTCCCTTTGCCAGATAATTATAGTCAGCATGAACAACTACGTAATATAGATATTGCACCGGGGACTGCGGACTTCTCATTTCAGCCGGCGATGACTAATGAAGAGTTAGAGCAGGCATTAAGTGCAGGTCGTTCTTGTGTGGAAGCGCAGGCGAACAATGCTGCTATTGATTTATTTATCGGCGGGGAAATGGGTATTGGCAATACAACATCGGCTTCAGCAATTTATGCCGCAGTGCTATCTTTATCGCCAGCAGACGTTATTGGCCCCGGTACCGGTGTCGATGCTGACGGTTTACGGCGTAAACAAGTTGTTGTTGAAAAAGCATTACGGTGTCATCAAGCCATTTTGCATAAACCTTACGAGGTGTTGCGTTGTTTGGGCGGTTTGGAAATAGCGGGTCTTGTCGGCGCTTATATTGCCGCTGCGCAAAAAGGTATTCCAGTCTTAGTTGATGGTTTCATTTGTACCGCAGCTGCATTAATTGCGGTCAAATTAAATGCAAGTGTTCGTGATTGGTTATTTTTTTCTCATCAATCAGCCGAGCCTGCCCATATTACGGCATTAAAAGCATTGGATGCGGAGCCCTTGTTACAACTAGGTTTACGATTAGGGGAGGGTAGTGGGGCAGCACTTGCTGTGCCTTTATTAAAATCTGCTCTATCTTTGTATAATAATATGGCGACTTTTACCACCGCTGGTGTTAGCGCTAATGGGAAAAGTTAGATTGGATATTAAAATAACAACAATTGATCTGCTTCGTCATGGGGATTGTGTTGATGGTAAATGTTATCGAGGTTCAACTGATGTTGCCCTCAGTTATTCTGGTTTTCAGAAAATGGAGCAGAGCCTTAAGTCTCTAATAAAAAAAACAAATGATGATGGCACTGGATGGCAGCGTGTGGTGACATCCCCACTTATTCGTTGCTTAGGCTTTGCCAAACAATTTTCAAGCGAAAAAGGATTACCCTTATTAATAGAGCCTGATTTTAAAGAAATGCATTTTGGTAAATGGGAAGGAAAATTAATACAGGCAGTATGGGAGTCTCAGCCAGATGAGGTAAGCGCATGGGTAGCCGACCCTATTGCCTCACCGCCACCTGAGGGTGAAGCTGCTGATGTTTTTGCTAAACGAGTGATCGAGGCATTTGAACAACTCATAGTAGATCACGCTGGTGAACGTATGTTACTCGTTTCTCATGGTGGTGTAATGAGGGTATTGCTAACACATTGTTTGGCAATGCCTTTACTGGAGTTAAATCGTTTCGATATTCCTTATGCTTGTTTATCTAGAATACAGATAGTGACTGATCAAGGTAGAAATTATTATCGTTTGTTAACGCATAATCTGAGCTAAAAATGAAAATGATAAAAACCAATATTCTATTCCCTTTTTTGATGGCTTTATCGTTATTGACGCGTTTACCTACCGCGAGATTTTTACCCGAGCAGTGGGAGGTAGAGCAGCAGGGCTTATCCTCATTGTTTTATCCTTTAGTCGGTTTTGTGTTGACCGTCATTTTATTTTCCTTAAGTATTTTGTTACCTGAAAATAGTAACGTTTTTATCGGTGCACTACTGATTGTATTTACGTGGGTAGTATTAACCGGCGCATTACATTTAGATGGTTTAGCGGATTCAGTTGATGCTGCATTTTTTTCTCATCATCTCATCATCAATAAAAGTACTAAAAAAAATGAAGCTGATATTGATAGTATTTTGGCTGTTTTTAAAGATCCCACCGCTGGAGTAATGGCGGTAGTCGCGATAACGTTCACTTTGTTGTTTAAGGTGTTGTTACTTTCTCAATTAATGGGCCATTTATGGCTGGTCTTATTGGTCACCTTAGTTGTATCGAGAACTTTAGCTTTATTGCTACTGATTTCGACACCCTACGTTAGTCCTAAGGGGCTTGGGCTAAGTCTGGTTAGCCATGCTCGAAAAGAGTTGGCGGTGGTCGTTATTGTTGTTGTAGTTTTGATGGTTTTTTATTTTTTGCCCTTATTAACGGCATTCTTATTGGTGTTTTTGTTAGGTGCGTCATTCTTTTTGTGGCGAGAATTTTGGTTGTCCCGGATAGGTGGCTTTGTGGGCGATTGTGCGGGTGCATTAATTGAATTGTCTGAAGTATTAATCTTGTTGGTTTTATATTTTGCATTCTGATAGTAATATTTTCTTCGGCATATCTAAGCCTCTTTCCCTAAATGAGTTTTTTGGATGACAGCGTTTATTGTGGTAATTTCTGTATTGTTAGATGGTCTATTAGGTGAACCTAAACGCTTCCACCCTCTCGTTGGTTTTGGCTTTATTGCGACTATTTGTGAAGCGACTTTCAATCGTTTTGCCAGTTCAGACAAGCACAAGCTAATATCATTTTTGCTGGGTGTATTTTGTTGGGTGCTATTGGTTTTCGTACCTGCGCTTGTTATTCCTTTACTTATTGCAATATTGAACTCGCCGGTGCTGTCTATAATATTTGACATGGTCATATTAGCTATCGCTATTGGTCATACTAGTTTAAAGCAACATGCATTCGCAGTACTGCACCCATTACTCAGAGGCGATTTATCTGATGCGCGTAAACACGTAGCGAATATCGTTAGCCGCGATACCGATCAGCTAAATGAGGTGGGTGTGCGTCAAGCAACAATAGAGTCGGTGTTAGAAAATGGTTCGGATGCGATCTTTGCACCACTATTTTGGTATGTGATTGGTGGGCTGCCAGCGGTTATTATTTATCGCTTGGCTAATACCTTGGATGCAATGTGGGGCTATAAAACGCAGCGCTTTAATTATTTTGGTCGTTTTTCTGCTCGTATGGACGACATTTTAAATTGGTTTCCAAGTCGTTTAGTTGGGCTGAGCTATGCAGTGTTAGGCCATGCCCGATCATCTTTGATGTGCTGGAGCCAACAAGCTAAATTAATTGATAGTCCCAGCGGGGGTGTTGTCATGAGTGCTGGTGCCGGTGCTCTTCAGGTTCGACTTGGTGGTGCGTGCTCATATCACGGAAAAATAAAAAATAAACCCGAATTTGGTTGCGGCTCACTGCCAGAGAATAATGATATAAACCGTAGTGTACGTTTAGTGACTCGCACTCTGTTTTTGTGGTGTATCGTTATCTCTGCCGTGTTTATTATTATATTGGTTAGTGATTCAAATTTGGTCAGCAAAACCTTATCAGCAAATGTTATCTCTGGGGCTCCGCTTTAGATATCAAAGGAGAGTTTGCACGGGGGAAAAGCAGTTTGGCCGAAGCGCATTGGAATGGTTAGGCCTGTCTACGGTTATTAGCCCCTGGTCTTACCCTATTGATGCTGTTCCTAATTCTGTATGGCGTACATTGCCGTATAATAATTCGGAGCTAATGACTGCCGCTGCAAATTATTATCGGTGCTCGGAAACAGTCATTGCCGCCAGTGGGAGGTTCTCAGGATGCAATAAGGCGCTTACCTAAACTATTGACGCCATCAACAGTGGCAATTCCTGCCGTTGGGTATCAGGAGCATCAATTGGCCTGGGTAGCTGCGGGTCATGAGGTGCTATTTTACTTTACTCAAAATGAATTGCAGAATTTGGTCATTCAGCACAGTGTTGAGCATGTTGTCATCATTAGCCCCAATAACCCCACCACAAAAATAATCGAAGCAGATTTTTATGTAAATTCCTCATTCTGTTATTCATTCAGCAGGGCTATTTGTGACCCTATTTGATAAGGTTGATGTGTTGAGTGCTTTATATTTAAAGGCAGCTGAAGCAGGTATTTTATTACGCTATGATACTTTTTCTGATGTAGGTAACGCGTCTGATGAGAATGCTTGGTTAAGGGTTGGTCTTCCCGGTGAGCAGCCAGAGTTGCTTCAAGAGTTTTTGGTGCATTTATAATAGCGTTTAGTCCCAAATAAATACGTCCTTTAGTTAAGCGATATTAAGGGGCAAGGTGAATTAATGAAAAGTATAGTGAAGTTTTTAATTATATTATTGTCTTCGACGATAATAATTGTTGATAGTACGGCAGTTGATGTAAAGGCTGATGTGAGTACTTATATTAATACTGAGGGAGGTTCTTTATACACTGTATTCGACTACACAGGAGAAAAGCTCACTTTTAATAAGCCGATAAAACGTATTGTAGCAATGGCTCCACATATTGTAGAAAATATTTTCTCAGCGGGAGCGGGTGATTTACTCGTTGGCGTTGTAGATTATTCTAACTATCCAGAAGCGGCGAAAAACATCACTAATGTTGGTGCTATTCAAGGCTCTAGTATCGAATCAATATTAGCCTTAAATCCTGATTTGGTTATTGGGTGGGCATCAGGGCATTCGTCTAATCGTTATAAAAAGTTAAAAGCGCTTGGTATTCCCGTGTATCTTGATGAGCCTAAAACCTTAAACGATATCGCTAAATCTATTCAAGATATTGGTGTTTTGACTAATCGTAAGGTCACAGCGCAAAAAGCATCGCGCGACTATTTGCGGGTGCTAGGTAAATTAAGAGAAGAATATTACGGTCGTCCCGTAGTTGATGTCTTGTATCAAGTCTGGAATAAGCCCTTACAAACTATCAATAAAAATAGCATTATTTCAGATGTGATTAATTTATGTGGGGGGCGTAATATTTTTGCCGATGCAGCCGTTATAGCACCTAAAATTAGTGTCGAATCAGTGCTTGATAGAAACCCTGATGTAATCGTAGCGAGCGGTATGGGTGAGGAACGTCCAGATTGGCTAGATCAATGGCTACAATGGCCAACGATTAAGGCGGTAAAATATCAGCATTTATTCTTTATTCATCCAGATTTACTTCAACGTCATACTGTTCGCTTATTAAACGGAGCAGAACAATTATGCCGGAAGCTAGATGGTGTAAGGAATGGAAAGTAAAACGCTAGGGTGTTGGCTCTATATTAAAGCAGCTCATCTTCATCGAGGAAGTTGTCCATAACGCCATTCAGGCTTGAGCGTAGTTTCTCGCGGCTCAATAGTTTTTGTTGAACTGCATCGGGCAATTCAGTAAAAAGAATAATATTTTTACTGATTAGCAGATTGATTAAGTCCTCCGTTACGCGCACGATCTCTTTGTCAGACTCTGCTAAGGCATGCTTGGACAGGTCAGTTTCTTTTTGGCCGGATAAAAAATTAGCAATGTCACTTTCAGTGGCAGCTAAGTACTCTTGATGCTCGTCATCTTTATTTTGCGCAATGGAGTGAATACTACGGTCATCATTGCGTTTGACGTAAGGCATGGCGTAAACTCAATAAATAACAGGAAATAGTAGGTTTAGCTTAGTGTCTGTAATTCAGTTGTGGCTCACTATAATAAAGCTAAATGCATTGTATTTATAACAGAGTAGACTAAAATCATTGTTAATTAAAACTATAATGTTAAATGCTGGTAATGTTTAGTGTTTGAAACAGAGTTCTAAACCTCCTATAATCCAAATCTATAATCCTAAATCTATAGTCCTAAATCATGGTTCTAAATCATGGTTCTAAATTATAGTCTTAAACTATGTCTTGAAGCTTATTTTAAACCAATAATATCGGCTTGTTTCTTTTAGAGTTTCAGATAGAGTTTTATATGTCACAAAGTGAACCGCTACAGGGCTCTTCAATTCAGTCTATAGATGAAAATAGTGAGGCTTCGGATAAGGCTGTGGGCCGGGACCCTTTGTTAGCGTGCCTGTTGTTGATGACACGCTTAAAAGACTCCCCTTGTTCTGAAACGTCATTAATAGCCGGGCTACCCTTAGTTGATCAGCGCTTAAGTCCTGAGCTTTTTGTACGTGCTGCGAGTCGCGCCGGTCTTGAAGCTAGAGTTGTCAAACGCAGGTTGGATGATATTTCATCAATTGTATTGCCTGTTGTTTTATTAATTGAAGATGACCATGCCATTGTATTAAAGCAGATTGATGAGACTAAACAAGCAGCATTAATCATTGATGCACTCAATGAGCGTGAAAACAAAATCACACTTTCGGATCTTAAAAGCAAATATTCTGGTTATGCAATCTATGTGAAATCGGAAGAGCGCTTTGATCAGGCTCAAGACCTTAGTGCAAAGTTACCAGTTGAACATTGGTTTTGGTCCGTCATGAAATCATCATGGCGTATTTATCGCGATGTATTACTAGCCTCCTTCTTTATTAACTTATTTGCGGTTGCTACTCCCTTATTTGTAATGAACGTATACGATAGAGTGGTGCCAAACCAAGCCATAGAGACTCTATGGGTATTGGCTATTGGCGTCATTATCGTTTATATTTTCGATTTAATCCTAAAAGGTTTAAGGGGCTATTTTATTGAAGTGGCGGGTAAAAAATCAGATATTTTACTATCCTCTTTTTTATTCGAACGAGTACTGGGTTCGCGTTTCAGTGAGCGCCCGAATTCGGTGGGTTCTTTTGCCAGCCAATTTAGAGAGTTTGATACGGTTAGAAATTTTTATACCTCCTCTACAATTGCCGCTCTTGTTGATATTCCTTTTATTATTCTCTTCCTGTTAATTATTTTTTATGTCGGTGGCCCGATAGTGTGGGTGCCTATAGCAGCCCTACCTATTATTCTTATCTATGGCTTGTTAATGCAAAAGCCAATTAAAAATGCAGTTGAGCAAACCTTTGTATCTTCGGCACAAAAGAATGCGACCTTAATTGAGTCATTAGTCGGTCTGGAAACGGTTAAAGTATTAGGTGCCGAAGGTTATTTACAGCGAGTGTGGGAAAAGTCGGTGGGCCATATGGCTTATTGGAGTCAGCGCGTAAGAATATTGTCTATGTCAGTTGGCTTGTTTTCGGGCCTAATTCAACAATTGGCCAGTGTTGTTTTGATCATAGTGGGTGTGTATCTTATAGCCGAGCGAGAGTTAACCATGGGTGCCTTGATCGCCAGTTTTATGTTGGCCGGACGCGCTATGGGGCCTATTGCACAGGTTGCCAGTTTGCTGGTTAGTTACGATCAAACTAAAACAGCCTTAAGTGCTCTGGACGATATCGTTGCAAAAACACAAGAGCGTAACCCAGAAAAACCCTTTATTAAACGGCCCAGTTTTGAAGGTGGAATTCAATTCAACAAAGTCACCTTTCATTATCCTGATGAGAGACAAGCTGCCTTAGACAATGTTTCATTTAAAATTGAACCAGGTGAAAAAGTGGCCATTATCGGTCGAATCGGCTCAGGTAAATCTACCATACAAAAGTTATTGTTAGGTTTGTATCAGCCCGATCAAGGCGGTGTTTTATTTGATGGTATCGATAATCAGCAAATTGATCCAGCTGATTTACGTCGTCATATCGGGCACGTTCCTCAAGATTTAATTTTGTTTTCGGGGTCGGTTAAGTCCAATATTGTTTATGGTTCTCCTCATGTGGGCGATGAAGAAATTATTCGAGTGGCGAGCTTGTCTGGCGTTAAAGAATTTGTTGACCGGCACCCATTAGGTTTTGATCGCCAAGTCGGTGAGCGCGGTCAAGCGCTGTCGGGCGGTCAACGACAGAGTATTGGTATTGCGCGTGCTTTATTAAGTTCACCTTCAATGTGTTTGATGGATGAACCGACTAACGGCATGGATAATAGTACTGAGTCATTGGTTAAAGATAACTTGTTAAGTGCTCTTGAAGGCAAGACGATTATCTTAGTGACTCACAAAACATCATTACTATCACTGGTTGATCGAGTCATCGTTTTAGATAATGGCAGATTAATTGCCGATGGCGCAAAAGAACCTGTTTTGGATGCATTAAAAAAGGGGCAGCTACGTGTTTCTTAATCTTAATAGTTCTCCGGTTAGTCAGATTGCTGCTAATAAGGGTAGCATCATTTCAGACGAGGACATGTCATTTGCATCGTCGGCAGCTGCGGCTGTATTGCATCAGTCTCCTCGCGGTGGGCAGCAATTATTATGGGCTATTATAGCATTCGTGATAGGCATTATTGTGTGGGCCGCCTATGCAGACATAGACGAATTTACCCGAGGTGATGGTCGAGTGATTCCATCCCGCTCTGTGCAACTGGTACAGAATTTAGAAGGGGGTATTGTCGCTGAAGTGTTTGTGAGAGAAGGGCAGTTGGTTAAACGCGGTGAACCACTGGTGCGTTTAGATGGTATGCGCTTTTCATCTTCTTTACGAGAAACTGAAGTCAATCAATCTCAGTTACAGGCTAAAACAGCACGACTTCAGTCGGAGGCAGAAGGTACGACCTTTCCCGAGCAGGAGCTGTTAAAAATATTACCCGTTAATGAAGTGAAAGCTGAAAAGGATTTATATTTAGCGCGCCAACAAGAGTTAATATCCAGTAATGAAATTATCCGCCAGCAGATAACACAAAAAAAACAAGAGCTTTCAGAGTTGCGCGCAAAGTCTAGGCAATTACAGCGCAGTTATCAATTGCTCAAAGATGAATTAGATTTGACCGAGCCTCTTGTGGCGCAAGGCGCCGTTTCACAGGTAGAGTTGTTGAGATTAAAGCGACAAACGAATGATCTTGCAGGTGAATTACAGGCAGCTCGATTATCTACTCCGAGGATACAGTCCTCACTTACGGAATTAGAGCAAAAATTGACTGCGGCTAGCTCTGCCTTTCGAAGTAAGGCTCAAGCTGAATTCAATGATGTTCAAGCCGAATTATCCCGCTTAAATGAATCTAGTCAGGCGATTGTCGACCAGGTTGAGCGACTCTTAGTAAAATCACCTGTCACCGGAAAAATAAAGCAATTATTTGTTAAAACATTGGGTGGTATTGTTCAGCCCGGAATGGATATGATGGCAATCGTTCCATCAGAAGATAGTCTGCGAATAGAAACCCGTATTAGGCCTGCAGATATCGCTTTTATGCACCCAGGGCAAAAGGCGGTTGTGAAATTTACAGCATATGATTTTTCGATTCACGGTGGTTTGGAAGGCCAAGTCGTTAATATAAGCCCGGATACAATCTTAGACGACGAAGGGGAGAGTTTTTATTTGGTACAAATCGAGACATTATCTTCTTTTCTCGGTTCTGAGTCAGAGGGCTTGCCTATTATTCCGGGAATGACGGTGAATGTGGACGTGCTCACAGGAAAGAAAACGGTTTTAGATTATATTCTAAAGCCAATATTAAAGACCAAGCAGTTAGCGTTGAGGGAACGATAAAATTAATAATAAATGAGAGAAGGAGCAATTAGAGTCTATATAAAGCCACCATCCCTTCATAAAAGCCAAGTCCCTTTTTAAGTCGGCCGTTTAAATAAATTACATTAACGTAGCCCGCTAATCGGGTTTTGTTGCCTTCTGTCTCTTGAACTTGTCCTTTTTCTATAGCAAAATAGTAATAACCTCATATTTTTAATAAAAAAATGAGTGAAAATTGGAAACTCTAGGGTTTTTTGTTCAGAAAACAATCAGCGGAAGGTGTGGTTTTCGTCACAAAAACCCCTGTTAAGGAATTAATTTATGAAAAAATCGTTCAAGTTGTTGGGTATTTTAGGGGTATCTACTTCATGTCTGTTTTACGGATCGTTTGTGTTTGCTCTCACGTTACAAGAGGTCGTTGAGCATACTTTAAAAACGAACCCAGAGCTTTTAGCGTCTCGTCAGCAGGTATTGTCAAGAGAGAAAGAAGTTAGGGCGGCAAAGGGTGGATATTTACCTTCTATTGATGCAGAGCTAGGTATAGGACGTGAGTGGACGGACTCACCTGCAACGGGTGGTGACGATGTTGAGTTGACGCGACGAGAATCGGCATTGCGCTTACGGCAGATGATTTATGATGGTAGTGCGACATCTAGCGATGTCGATCGCCAAAAAGCCCGTTACAACAGCGCTCTGTTTGACACTATAGATACAGAAGAGACAATTTCATTGCGCGCTACAGAAGCTTACATCGAAGTCATGCGTCAGTCTGAGCTTTTAGAGTTACTAGAGAGCTCTTTAGACGAACATAAAAACATTTACGATCAAATGTCTTTGCGTAGCGATGCGGGTGTCGGTAGTCGCTCTGATTTAGATCAAATATCAGCTAGGCTTTCACTGGCAAGCAGCAACTTTGTTGCGGGTCAAAATAATCTGCAAGATGCTATCAGTAACTTTTATGGCATTGTCGGCTATATTCCCGACGCGTCCACTTTAGTAAAGCCAGAAGGTGTTGCGGTTCCGAATTCTATAAAGGAGGCAATAGCCAAAGCCTTTAATAACAATCCTCAGCTTAAATCAGCCGATGCGGACATCGAATCCGCCAAAGCGCAATACCGCGCCAGTAAAAGCCAGCTTTATCCAACATTAGCGCTCGAGGGTGGTCGTACTTGGAATGAAGATATTGATGGTATCGAAGGCAAAAATGAAGATTGGGTTATTGCCCTACGTTTGCGTTACAACCTTTATAATGGTGGTTCTGATAGTGCGCGTAAGAAACAGACCGTTTATCTTATCGAAGAGGCCAAAGAGATTCGCAATACCACCAAAAGGCAGGTAGAAGAGGGGATGCGCTTGTCGTGGCATGCTTATGAATATACACAGAAACAGATGAGATTTCTTACAACCTACTCTGATTCAGTGGTGGCAACTCGCGAAGCTTATCGCAAGCAGTTCAATATCGGTAAGCGTTCACTCTTAGACCTCTTAAATACAGAGAACGAATTACTAGAAGCAAAGAGTAATTATTTAAATGCAAGTTATGACCAGCTCTACTCCTTGTATCGTGTAGCACAAGCGGAAGGTGAACTAATAAACAGGTTGAATATCGAATAAACAGTTTGATAGCAAAATGGTATTTGCGATTATTCTTTTTATTCCCAATAAATAAGACTTGGGCTTATTAAATTCTACAGAGGTAGCTATGGCCGACGGAAATATTGTGTCTTCAACTATTCCAGAAATGTTCACTAAAGTACGTGGAGAGGTGGCTGAATCCAGAGGCGACGTGAAGCTCATACG
>JBLHWO010000035.1:0-22624 GCA_047629215.1 Cellvibrionaceae bacterium
ACACCTACAACCAGAGACCATAGACACCTACGAGCTTTCCTTAAACTATCGGCCAACATCTTCTTTCAAGACCAACATTAGCCTTTACTACTATCAAGCAGAAGATTTAATTGATTATGTATTCACCCCCAGTGCTGGTGGCTTACAAGCCCAAAATGTACGCGATCAAGATGGCTATGGATTAGAATGGGAAGCCAGCTGGGAAGTAACGCGAGCCCTCCGGATTAATGGTAGCTACGCCTGGCAACGATCAGAAGATAGCGATAGCGGTCAAGATATAGCAGACGCACCCCAACAACAACTTACGCTCAGCACTTTCTGGAAAATCGCTCCACAATGGCTGTTAAGCAACCAAATTAACTGGGTTGCCGATCGTAAACGTGCAGCAAACGATATACGAAGCGATATTGATGATTACAGACTGGTTAATCTTACCCTGAAACGCCAAAATCTCTACAAAAATCTAGACGCCGGTATCGGAATACGAAACGTATTCGATAAAGATGCTCTCGAACCCAGCGATGGCGTAATACAAAATGATTTCCCTTTAGAAGGTCGTAGCGCGTGGCTGGAATTACTCTATCAGTTTTAAAAATACAACCCCTCTTAGCCGGCTAAAATCTCACCAGACAAAGCCTGCCGTATAAGCCAAGTAGGTCCTTGCCTCACAATCTTCTTTAAAAACAATAAAAAAACACACTTCAGAAAACAAGTAACGCAACTAACTCGCAAAAAAAATTTACGCCCCTTAGAATACAATTTATTATTACAAACTGCCCCACAATTCCCACACTCTCGGTTTATGCAAAAAACGATAGCTCCCCAGTAATGCAAGCGACATAATCATAATTTGCCAAGTATTGACGTCACACAAGGTAAGGTTACGACCACAAGCCTTTCGCAGAGGTAGTTTCTTCACTTGCATCTAGCCTAGTGCCGCTGTAACTTATGTACAGAACTGAATAGTTAACCCAGCACATCTCTTGATAGAAAAAACAACACTCAACCGCTCGGAGAAGTAACCGTGCCCCATACAAGACTAAAAAATATATTTAAACATAAGAGCAGCCAAACCATTTAATTCTGCGGAAATCACCGTTAAATACCTTGAGTATATTGGCTTGAGCAGTAAGTGCACGGTTAATCCCATTATGCCCATCTTCGCTTAGACCTGCCAGACTTTGCTCTTTCGTAGATATCGGAGCACTTCGTCAAAACAGCAGCTTTACAGCAACATATAGACGCCCTCAATAACAGTAATTTAAGTAAAATGGCCTAAGCCAACAAGCATGGACTAATTTACAGTCAGCTACTTTATTGGAGACAAAAGTTAAGCATCGAGTCAAGCCCGAAGAGGGAAGAGCCGTTTTCCTTTGTAAAAATCAAATCAGCACAAGCCTAAGTACCCTGAGAGTCCTGAGTACTCTCGAATTCCCCAGCGGCGCCAAAATATTGATCAACGACGCTCAGCTCCGGACTGATCTAGCTAGGCTTTGCTTAGGTCAACTTTAATTAATGCTGTCGTCCAACTCAAAAATCTGGCTCTACCGACAGCCCGTTGACTTTTGTAAGTAGATTGATGGTTTAGTGCTGTTGGTTGCCGATACTCTAGATAACGACTCCACCTCAGGGCAGCTATTCATCTCCAGAAATAAGAAGGCCGATAAACTCAAAGCGTTGTACTGGGAGGATGATGCGTTTTGGATGTTCTATATAAAGACGAGAGTTGTCTTGTCACAAGTTTCCGGCCAGGCTAGATGCCACCATAGAGCTGTCTTCACAGCAATTGCAGTGGTTGCTTTCAGGTCTCTATTTTTGTAAAAAAGAAAGCTCAAAAAAGACTGGACACAGCCACTTCTTTTGACCTATTTTTCGAAAAAACTCCTATAAACACAGTATAACCTGACTTAAAAAACAACTTGCAATTGAAGTAGAAAACCTCGCGCGAGAGCGTGATTTATTTCAACTAAAATTCGAGCACACGGAAAGCCATGGAGTTCTATAAGCGCCTATACAAAGTCGAGCGTAAAGCGAAGGACAAACCGTTGACTCCCGAGCAACGGCAAAAGCTAAAACAGAAAGAATCGAGGCCAATAATGGAAGCGTTCAAACAGTGGCTGGGCAAGTTTGCACCAACGACATTACCAAAGTCGCTACTAGGCAAGGCTTTTCGCTATACCCTGAAGTTCTGGGATGGACTATGTGGATACCTGGACGATGGTCGACTTGATATGGATAACAATCTTATCGAGCAAGAAATCAAACCCTTTATGATTGCTCGACAGAATTTTATGTTTGCGGCTTCCGTCGATGGTGCTAATGCCTTCTGCCTGTATTTCAGTTTGATCCGAACTGCAGAGAAGCATAACTTGGACCCATACAGATACTATGTAGCTGTTCTTGAGAAAATCCCTTACTGTAAAACGGAAGAGGAGTACGAACAACTGCTCCCTTGGAATATTTAGCTTCTGAAGGTTGACGAGTAAGCAAAAGCCGCATAGTTTGTTTTCAATATATTGAGTCAAGACGTAGATCTATCGTGAATGATCCCGCTTACGTCCTAATCGTTCTTTGTGGCCTTCCAAATTGATACCTAAAGCCAAATAAATCGCCTTGTTGATGACGCGTTTATCTTGGCGAATCTTAAGCGTAATGCAATCTAAATAAATAATGGGATACACTGCATCAAGGGGCCTGCTTTGCCACTCGACTACTTGTTCGATAACAACATTAGTGGCTTGCGAAACCAGTCCAGACGATATATTTGCTCCGTACATTTCTTGGCATACGGCAACGATATCACGTGCGCTCATTCCTTTTGCATACACGCTAAGAATTTGATCATCCATGCCTGTAATCCGAGTTTGGCTCTTTTTAATTAACGGTGGTTGAAATCTGCTTTTATGATCACGAGGGGCTTGTCGATCGATTTCACCATGATCACTTCTGAGGGGTTTGAAGGAGCATCCATTGCGGCTATTACCTCTGTGATGGCCATCAAGTCCGTGCTTATCGTCGTAACCCAGATGGCTATACCATCTCGGCCTTTAAGGCAGCTTCTAAGATGAATTTAGTAAGCTGAGCGCTGAAAGCGCTTAAGTCTACTGGAACTTTAAGGTCTTTAGCCAATTCTTCGGCTAGTGCTTGGAATGTCTTCTGGCTCATTGATTTACTCATTACGTTTACCTTTTGTCTAGGTTAAGGATAATGAGCAATTACACAAATTTATTTACACCCTCCTTTGTCGTGATACTTTTTTTTCAAAAAAACATAATTCTTTAAGTACAACATTCCTTATAGCTTTATTTCTCTCTGTTCTTATTAACGTATTTTTCTGTTGTCACCTCCTCCTCACTCCCATTACCTAAATCCATATAGGCATTTTTATGCCGGCGGCAGCTTTTGGCCCGCTTTATGCTACATTCTATGTGAAAACAATGGTGAGCCGATAATTTAATTTTAAACGCCAAAATATTGTCGGTACGGTTAAAAAGTCTCGCGTTGAATCAGTGTGGAGCAATAGAAATGGTCTCTAAAAGAATGAACATAAAGAATGACCTATTAAAAATGCGCTCTCTATTTCAAAATAAGAGCGCCCAAACCAAACCATTCAATTCTGCGGAGATCATCATTGAATATCTTGAGCATATTGGCGTTGAGTATGTGTTTGGCGTTCCGGGAGGAACCATAGAACCGATCTATGACGCCCTCGCACGCAGTTCGCGACGCGGAGGGCCAAAACCCGTTAACGCCTGCCACGAATCAGCCGCCGCCTATATGGCCGACGGCTACTACCGTGAAACCGGCAAGCTTGGCGTTTGTATTGCCACCTCTGGACCGGGAGCCACTAACTTAATAACCGGGGTCGCCTGCGCCTATGACAACAATATTCCCATGCTGGTTCTTACCGGCCAACCGGCCATCCCGTCATTCGGCAAAGGTGCATTGCAAGAGTCGGCCTGTTCGGGGGTCAATATCCTTGGGATGTTTCGGCACTGCACACGCTACAATTCTCTCGTATCACATCAAGATCAACTGGAAAGAAAGCTAGCCAACGCATTATTAACGGCGTTTCAATCCAAGGGCCCTACCCATTTATCATTACCCGTGGACATTCTTCGAGAAGCCATAGATAGACTTACGCCTCGTTATAATTTATCGGATAAACTCGATCGAAACTTATCGATTATGGATGAAGAAAGTGTTGATGAGCTTGTCACTATTTTAAGAAATAAAAAAAAACCGGTGTTTTTTATAGGCAGCGGGGCGGTAGAGTCAATCGATGCCATTATGATGTTAGTGAATATAACCCAGGCACTTTTTGTGACGACACCCGATGCTAAAGGGCTTATTAACCCATTACACCAATCTTACAGAGGCGTCTTTGGCCTAGGTGGTCATGATAGTGCAATAGACACTTTACAAAACAATCGCAGCGTCACCTTGGCTTTTGGGACAGGCTTTGGCGAATTTTCCACTAATAACTGGTCCGAGAGCTTACTCAACGAACAACTTATACATATTGATGACACTTCGGACAACTTGCTACGTTCACCGATGGCGAGGCTTCATGTACTCGGTCGAATATTAACAATATGCAACCGACTGGTTGATCAGTTATTGCTGGTGCCTAGAAAGGCTACTAAAACCAGCGCGAGCTCGTTGGTTTCAAAGAACATAAATCCTTATGTGAGCCTACAAGAACCCGACAAGTACTATTCGAACGCTACCCCCATCAAACCTCAGCGCTTAATGAAGGAGTTATCAGAACGCTTTCCTCCTAGCACTCGCTTTTTGGCTGACGCGGGCAATAGCATGATGTGGGCCCCGCATTATCTACAACCACAAAACCGCCGAGAGCAGCAGCTATACAACAAAAGTGAGCGTCGATCGGGAAACTCTAGCTGGTTGCGACTTACTCTCAACTTTGCACCTATGGGCTGGGCCATTGGCGCTGCTGTTGGCGTAGCCAGAGGCAACCCTGATTGCCCCACCGTCTGCATTACTGGTGATGGCGCTTATTTAATGAGTGGTCAAGAAATCACTATTGCTGCACAAGAAAAGCTACCGGTTGTGTTCGTCATTCTGAATGATGGTGTTTATGGTATGGTTATGCACGGACAGCGCTTAGCGGGGGCAGAGCCTATTTCCTTTAACCTTCAAGCCGTAAATTTTTGCGATCTTGCCAAAGCAATGGGCATTCATTCTTTCCTTATTGAGTCACCAGATGATTTTGATCAACTCGTCATGAAAGATATTTTAACGCGTAAAGGCCCTACTTTATTGGATGTCCGAATTGATCGTGAAGAAATACCACCCATGGTATCTCGGCTAAAGACGCTAGGCACCATTGAATAGAATCTTATAGTGCGAATTTTTAACGGAGCGTCAAAATAGAAATTTACAAAAGGGTTATATAAAATAATTTTAAAATAGAGCTTTAAAAAAAGCCTCACAATAAAACGTAAACCAAGAATTTATTTTTACTATGAGCAAAAGAAAACACGATGAAGTACGAAGCCGCAATGAAGTATTTACAGAAAAAACGGCAACTCGCATTTGGCAAGAAACCCCCTGCGATGATAATCCTTACATAGCCCAGTCGGCCTTATGTCATGGCTATGATTTACAAGAGTTAATGCGCGCATGTAGCTTTACCGATGTATTTTATTTACTTTTCCGTGGAGAACTTCCCAGCAAGGAAGACTCTCAGTTACTCGAAACACTGATGATTGCCTTGATCAATCCTGGCCCTCGGCATGCGGCCACTCGAGCCGCAATGAATGCAGGCATAGGCAAAAGTATGCATGTGCACATTCTACCCATCGCCTTAACCGTAATGGGCGGCGACCATTTAGGCGGCGGAGAGATCGAACCCGCAATGCGCTTTTTACGAAAACATCAAAAACAACAACCTACTGATGTATTACACATTTTAGAAAGCTCTGAAAAAGAAAGTATCGAACAAAACAGTACTGGAATAGAAATCTCATCTGAAAAGAATAAAAAATTCACTCCCGGATTTGGAAGCCTCTATGGCGGCATTGATAGTTTAACCCAAACCATTGCCGATCAACTCATCACACTCCCCGCTGCGGGCAAAGCATTACAATGGGGAAATGATTTTTCTCAACTACTTAACCTTAAGAGCTCTGGCTGGCTAGCAACAGGTTTAGCGGCCGCCGTTTTTGCAGACCTTGGTTTTCAACCCAAAATGGGAGGGGCCCTATTTCAATTAATAAATGCTCCAGGTTTGGCCGCCCATGGCTTAGAGCTATCAAACAAACCCTTTACTGCCATGCCTTATGTACGCGACGAAGATTATGTTATCGAAAAGTAAAAAAGAAACTATTTCATCATTAGACCAAAAACGTAACGTGATTCACAGCAAGACGGGAGGCTGGATCCCAGGCACGGGAGTATTCAGTCACGGCTATTCGATGCTAGACGAATTGGTAGGAGAAAAAACGTATTTTCAAATTATGATTTTAAATGCCACCGGTAAGCTAGCCGAAAAACCTTTAGCCGATTGGGTTGAAGCAATTTATGGATGCCTAAGTTGGCCAGACCCCAGAATTTGGTGTAATCAAATTGGGGCACTAGCGGGTGTTGCTCGCACGTCGGTTGTTGCCGGGACGACTGCCGGCATTCTAGCCGCAGACTCAAGAAGTTATGGTATGTATACCTTAATCGAAGGGACACAACTTATACAAAAATGTTATAAACAACATACTAATGGATTATCTGTAAAAAATATAATCAATCTTGTTATTGAATCGAACAAAGGCAAACCTAACTTTATGGGTTATATCCGCCCCATTGCCAAAGGCGATGAAAGGCTAGAACGGATGGAGGTTATCAGTCAAAAACTAGGCTTTGATGAAGGTATGCATTTACAGCTCGCCTATCAAATAGAACGAGAACTACAGGACCGGTTTAACGAAGGAATGAATATAAACGGATATATATCGGCCTTTTTATCCGATCAGGGATTTACCTCTCAAGAGGTATATCAAATTTTTTCAACGCTGGTAATGAGCGGTGTGACAGCATGCCATCTTGAGCAAAACAACAAAGAACCCGACTTTTTTTTACCACTCCGCTGTAATGATATTAATTATACTGGACACAGCCAACGGCACATCGAAATAAAAAAATAAACTATTAACCCAAAGGAGCCATAACATGTCAAAAACAGCTTTAGTAACCGGAGGGAATTCAGGTGTTGGCTACGCAACAGCCAAACTATTAAAAGCCAAAGGTTATGACGTGATTATTTGTGGAAGAAATAAAGCACGAGTTGATCAGGCAGCAAAAGAGCTCAATATCAGGGGCATTGTTACCGATATGGGGAAGCCGGATAGCGTTGCCGAATTAGCGCGTGAATTTACTGGCAAAACCCTCGATGCATTAGTTAACAACGCCGCTATTGCACGCTTTCTGCCGCTTGCTTTAGAGTCAGATAATAGTTTTGACGAACTTATAAATGTGAACCTAAAAGGCCCGATGAATTTAATTAAAGGCTTGCTTGAACCTTTATCAAAAGCCAAAGGAAGCATCACTAATGTTTCGTCAGCGATTGTTAATAACGGATTACCCAACGCGTCCTTCTATGCCGCAACCAAAGGCGGGATAGATGCTATTACAAAAAGCCTAGCCTTGGAGCTAGCACCTAAAAATATACGCATTAATGCTGTCTCATTAGGCGCTATTGACACCCCTATTGTGACAAAACTAGGCTTAGATGAAGAAACCATAGCTGCAATCCGTACTCAACAAGAAGCTATTATACCGCTCAGGCGATATGGAAAAGTGGATGAAGTCGCACAGGTTATCGTCTCACAATTAGAAGCGACGTATGCCACTGGGGCGATATGGGAAATTGATGGTGGCGTAAATGCTTATTAATGCCGCTACATGTTATGAACAACATAAAAACAGGCAATACTCATATGTCACATTCGTTAATTCCTGATTCTTTTCCAACTGTACAGATAGACGATATGTTTTCGGCCTTTAGCGTTGCATGCGATCTGAAAATGCACTGGGTCATCAAACTTGAAGGACAAATAGATATAGAGAGAATCAAAAAAGCTATTAGATTAAGCGTTGACGCCGAACCTGTACTCGGATGTTTTTTGCAAAACGGATGGTATAAACAAAACTGGAAACGCTGCATGCCCGAACAACTAGATAATATTTTTTCATTTAAAGAAACGAAAAATTTAAACCGAGATCTAATGGCGTTCAAAACAGCACCTTACGACGCATACAAAGACCCTAGTTTAAAAGCAGTATTACTAAGATCGGAAAATGATACGATCTGCATTATGTTTTCTCACGTAGCTTTGGATGGCGGCGGGACTAAAGAATATTTTAAGTTGCTCGCTTCTATTTATAACAGCCTAGGGGAAGAACCTAACTATTACCCCAAGATTAACATTAACGGCTCTAGAGATTTACATCAAGTTACCAAAAGCTTTTCTTTTACGCAAAGAATATCTCACCTTAAATTAGTAGCTCGCGACTATTTTCACAGCTTCTACCCTAAAAAAAGCTGGCAATATTTTATTCTTGGAAAAAACAAAAGCTCTAATCCCACCTACGTTTCTCACACACTAAACTCTACCCTAATTTCAAACCTAAAAAAAAATGTAATAAAAGAAAATATTTCGTTAACGAATTTATTAATGGCGTCTATCTATCGCGCTCTATTCACCCAAATAGCTCCTAGCCCCAACACTCCCCTTCGTCTCGGAACCACTGTTGACTTAAGGCCACACCTTAAAAGAAAGAGGGGCGAAGCTCTCTGCAATCTTTCAGCTGCTTTTGACTTAAACATAGGCGAACATATCGGAGACAATCTTATTGATACTGCAAAAATAATCAATAGAGAAATGGAGAAACATAAAAAAAATGACATCGGCATGGGAGACAGGAGATACATGCTATATGATACAAACATACTACCTTACGTAGTTGCAAAAAAATTAGATACACTTTATAGAATATTTAAATTTCTAGCAGGCTATAAAAAAATCCCTCCTCTTCTCGCTTTTGCTGGGAAGATGGATAGACCGCTAAGAATGTTTAAAGATGTAAGCGTCACTGAAGCCTATGCATCATCACCACTACCTAATTCGCCAATATTTTTTATATGTTTAACTGGTTATAACGGGGCCTACACTCTGTGCTCTGGATTTAAAGGCTCTGAAGAAGACGAAACATTGGTTAAAAATTTATTCTTATTGGTTGAAAACGAACTATCCTATGCCGTAGGGTTAGCATCAAAAAATGAAGCGAAGGAAGATGTAGCTACAAACTAAGAGGACGGAGATTTTTACTACGAATCGCTGATCACATGTAAAGGCACTGCATTAACAATATGCTCCACCGCAACCGGCTTACCAATAAAATAGCCCTGCGCATAGTCGACACCGTTTTCGCGCAGGAAGTCTAAGATCTCTTTGTTTTCAACAAACTCTGCGACTGTTTTGCGGCCCAGAGTTTGTACTACATCGATAATGGATCGAACTAATGCTTGGTCGACCTTATCGACATGAAGATTACGAATAAAAGAGCCGTCTAGTTTAATATAATCAGCCGGCAGCTCTTTAAGATAGGCAAAACTACTAAAACCAGAACCAAAATCATCAACCGCAAAACTGCAGCCTAACTGGTGTAATTCATCAATTACTTTTTGAGTTACGCGAAGGTCAAGTAAGCTCGCACTCTCAGTTAACTCAAAGGTAATCATTGAGCCATCTACATTAGCATCGGACAAGCTCTCTCTAATAATTGGCACCAAGTTTTCATCTCTAAATGCTTGGGCGGATAAATTAATCGCTATTTTTTTGAGTTGAGAACTTTTACTCAGCAATGTTATTGCGCGCTTAATCACCCAGCGGTCTAGCAAGCCCATATCGCCAGTGCTTTCCAACGCAGCAATAAATTTACCGGGCATAATAATGTTATTATCCTTATCAAGCATACGCACCAGTGCTTCATGGTAAGTAATACGATTAGTCGCAATATGCATAATTGGCTGAAAGTGTAAAACTAAGCGATCCTCCGCCATGGCTTGGCGAATTTGCCTTGCCCAGTCAACGTTACGTTTTAACTCATCGCTTTCACCATCTGCGGGATTGTAAACATGCACGCTGTTACGTCCTCGGTGCTTGGCCACATACAGTGCAACATCGGCTTGAATCAGGTAGCCATCTCCGTCGCTTGCGCTACCGTCTATAATACTGATGCCAATACTACAACCTAAATTAATGGTTTGCTTGCCTATAGTGAACACAAACACACTGATTTCATCTTTAATCTTTTCAGCTATTTCAACCAAAGTACCCGCATCTAAATTATGTAAGATCAGCGCAAATTCATCGCCTCCAAAGCGACATAGCACATCGGCTTCTCGAACTTGCTTAGTAATGACTTCTGCTACTTGCTTAAGTACTTGATCGCCTCGATGATGCCCAAAGGTATCGTTAATCACTTTGAAATAATCAAGATCAATGTACAACAGACCATGTCCTTGTGGCTTAGTTTGGGTATCTGACCAAAGGCTTTTTAGCGCGGCTTTAAAATAATTACGATTATAAAGGCCCGTCAGCGAATCATGCATTGCCATAAACTCAAGCTGTTTTTGGGCTTGCTTACTGCGAGTAATATCATCAATGCAAATGGTCAGACCTTCTGCATGATTAAAGCGTGAGGAACGGCTAACGCGAAACTGGGCCCAACGCTGGCGCTCATTAGAGTCTTGCAGAACAAGCTCTAGCTCGCAGTGATCCTTATCACCTGACAGCACAGATCTAAAACGACCCTCGATTGCGCGAAATTTTCTACCATCCTGATTGTCAAGAAAATGCCTAAATGGACAGTTAAGCGACTCGCTAACCTCGAAACCAAAGACCCGCTGCCACGCTTCATTAAGAAAGGTAATATTGAGTTCTGCATCCAACTCCATAACCACTGTTTGCAGATTATTGAGCAAATGCTTATGTTCTTCTGACATCTCTCTATAAGCGGCTTCACGTTCAGACAAGGAACGTACTCGCTCAGCAAATTGATGATTAATCACCATGTAGTCATCTCGCCTTAAAGCAACTTCTGCGACGGTACGTAACTGCTCAGGACGAAATGGTTTGACAATAAAGTCTGACGCGCCTCGAATAAGCAGGTCTTCTGCTTGCTCTACAGGCGCGTGGGCAGTCATGATAACAACGGGCTGATTAGATCTTAATGTCATAATACCGCTCAAGACACCGGGGCCATCGAGCTTGGGTAACATAACGTCAAGTAAAACTAGGTCGTGGCGGCGCTCTACCCAGGCATGCAAGCCTAACTCACCATCCGCCGCTATCTCGACATCGAAGCGCTGAGATAGTATACGGCTAATGAGATCGGCGGTATCTTCCTCATCTTCTACTACAAGCACGCTTGGCTTAGAGGGCTTAAAACTTTTAGTTAGCGCACCATTTAATCTTTGCGGTAAATCTTGGAGGTTTTCAATAGCCACTAAGCCACTGATGCCGTAATCCCGAGCGGTCACTTCGGCGATACGCTCGCACCATGTGGACGTAGTAACAATAATGGGGATTGTCGATTTACAGCGTAAAGCATCTGAACGAACTAGTCTTGATATACGCCATCCGTCCAGCTCATCAAGATCAATATCACAAATAAGAACATCTACTGGTTGCTTTCTTAGTATGCCTAGCGCATCTCTAGCACGGCCAACAATAATAATATTACCGTAGTCCACGGCGGATAATATAGCGTGAATACGGCCGCCAATATTAGGGTCGCTGTGCACAACCAGAATATTGAGACCTGCATGTGGACTTTCAAGGTTGTTATCAGACATTTAAGGTTTTGACCCTTCAATACACTCAGTGAAAACGATATCTATTAACTCTTAACTTAGACTAGAAACCCATATCAGTCAAACACTTACAACTAAAATTATTAAGTTATAAGCAAGCACAAAAGGTGACTCTATTAATATAAAATTGTCACTATAAATTTATTTACTTCAGGATAGATTCAGTTACAGGAGGTTATTCTGCCTCCAATCTTAACGAAACTGGAGAAGAGAAATGAATAAAAAATTGATCACGCTAATCGTATTCACCTTAGGCTTAACACTCGCTAACGCATCTATTGCGCAGGCCGAGAAGGCCAAGCGTCATTTTGAGCCTAACTATGACCCACAACAAACTAAGCAACACTACCCGCAACAGGCAAATGAAAATATTGGCTCTGCTAGGGTAGTTAATATTAAGCCCATTTACGAGACCGTGAGCTACTCTGAGCCTTATGAGGAATGCCGTTATGAAGAGCGCACTATTAGACGTCACAGAGATTCAAATACGGCTTTGATATTGGGCAGCCTTATTGGCGGCGCTATCGGCAATGAGCTTGGACACAACAAAACCAACAAACGCGTAGGAACAGTAGCCGGCGCTATTTTAGGCGGCTCTATCGCTAAGGATATCCATCGTAATAAAAATAGATATCGTCAAGTTCGTAACGAAAAAGTCTGCATCACAGCCTATGAGGTTAGTTACAAGGAAGAGGTGACCGGCTATGATGTTGCCTATGAATATCATGGAGTTACTTACTACACCACTACCGACGAACACCCGGGAAAGCGAATTCGTGTTGCCGTTAACGTTCGCCCATTGATATAAGCCTATAGAAGGTTTAGCCTAGTTTTTTAGCGCTATTTTGTCGGTTAAAAAACTAGGGATTGTTAATCGCTTACAATCGATTAACATGTAGATGCTAAACATTATTAAACGAAAGAATAGATAGCTGCACATGAGTGCGCAATTATTGGCGATGCGAGCAACAAAAATCAAGTAGAACCGCGTTTCCACATTAAGATTTTTTTACAACCATGAAAAAAGCCATAACAGAGTTTTTAGAATTAACTAAAGAGAAATAAAAAAGGTTATGAGAACCCAACTATACCACGCATTAACACTTTTTCTAACAACAATTACCTTACTGTTGTCATGTGTCTATGCTCAAGCATTATCACCCGCAGAAGCAGCTGAACAGGCGAGAAGCACTGGCGGCAAAGTGCTACAGGTGAGGTCTCGTAAGGATGGAGGATATCGAGTAAAAATACTGATGCCAAACGGCCAAGTCCAAAGCATCTCTGTAGGCAATTCACCAGAGGCAAAGTCAGAAAGAAGCGACAAAAAAAGTCGCTCAAAGAAGCAATAGGACATATAGATTATGCGCTTACTACTTGTCGAGGATGAACCTCAACTACGTGAAAACCTACATAAGTTCCTTAGTAAATCTGACTACAGTGTAGATAGCGCTGCGGATGGTAAAGAGGGCTTGTTTTTAGGTACAGAACACCCTTACGACATCGCCATCATCGATATCGGCTTGCCTGAAATAAATGGTATAGAAGTCATTAAACGCTTACGAAAAAAAGAGATTAGCTTTCCCATACTCATATTAACTGCTCGTGGCAATTGGCAGGATAAGGTTGAAGGCTTAGAAGCGGGCGCAGACGATTATTTGGTAAAACCGTTTCACAACGAAGAATTGCGGGCTAGGCTTAATGCCTTAGCGCGTCGCTCCAAAGGACATGCCTCGCCTGAGCTGAATTATGAAAACCTGATTATTAATACGGCGAGCAAAGTGGTTAGTGTCGATGGAAATTCTCTCACCCTCACGCAATATGAATACAATACCCTTGAGTACCTAGCACTTAATTATGACCGAGTGATTTCAAAAACAGAATTGACTGAACATTTATACGATCAAGACTTTGATCTAGACAGCAATGTCATCGAGGTATTAATTGGTCGTTTACGTAAAAAAATTGACCCCAACAGCACACTCAAACCTATCACCACACTGCGTGGTCAAGGCTATAAATTGAGCCTACAAAAAATGCCCGCCCACCAATGAGCGCACCCTCGTACCTCAAACGATTCTTACCTTTAAACTCTTTAGTGGGGCGATTTGTTTTTGCTTCGCTTGTCTTACTGCCTCTATTTATTTTTTTGAGCGGCACATTACTTAGCAATGCCTTCGAGCATAGCCAAATAAAAGCGGAAAAAGAAAAACTGCAAGCGCAGCTTTATTTATTACTCAGTCTAACTGAAGTTGAAAATGAAAACGTGCTAATGCCAGAAGCACTGACAGAACCTCGCTTCAATCAGCAAGACTCTGGTCTCTATGGCTTTATTTATGATGATAAAGGCAAAGAATTATGGCGATCCACCTCTGCGAGGTTACTCAACAATTTAAACTTTAATCTTACTATTGATTTTGAGATAGGCAATAAAAACACATCAACGATTACCGTTAACAATAATCAAAAACTCAATAGCTTTAGCTATGATATTGAATGGATAGACGAAAAAAAAAATATATTGCCATTACGTTTCGTCATTACTAGCGATAATAAAGCGCTAAAGGCAGAATTAAAGGGCTATCAAAAACGCCTTTGGCAATGGCTAAGCTTGATGGGCTTATTATTAATCGTTGCTCAAATGCTAATCATGCGTTGGGGACTACAACCACTAAAACATTTATCAACACAGCTCAACGAATTACAGGAAAATGAAATTCAACAGCTAAGCGACGATTACCCTAAGGAGATCCAACCGGTTACAGAAAGCTTCAATGAAATATTAGCTTACGAAAAAAAACAGCGAGAGCGCTATCGCAACACCATGTCTGATCTCGCTCACAGCCTTAAAACACCCCTAGCGGTGATTCAGAGTGAAATAGATAATAGAATAGAAAGACAAACCGAGAATGCAAAACAATCTTCTTCCATTCACGATCAAATTGACCGCATCAACCAAATTATTAGCCATCAACTTAAACGTGCGGTAATACGAGTCAATCAAAATACCGCTTTATCACACACCAATAAAATATCCGTACATACTATGGTAAACCGCTTAAGCAAAATATTGAACAAAGTGTATGCAGATAAAAACATGATATTTAAAAATCAAGTTGACAAAGAATTTTCTTTTTTTGGAGACGAAGCCGACCTACTAGAAGTTATGGGCAACTTACTCGATAATGCCTGCAAATATGGGAAGGGTTCTGTCACCGTAAGCGGCAACATTCAACAAGAGGGCACCCACAAAAAAGGAGAAAAAAAACAAAGGAAAAAAAATAAAACGTCACTATCGATCTGTATTAGCGACAATGGCCCAGGCATACCCGACGCATTAAAAAAGACGCTCCTTGCAAGAGGCTCACGAGGCGACACTGCTCAAGCAGGCCAAGGCATAGGTTTAAGTGTTGCAGTCGATATTATCAGCAGCTATGGCGGCGGTTTAGAGCTTACGAACAATGCACTCGCGCCCCACTTAAGCGGCGCTTGTTTTTGCATTACCTTTCCAAATATGGGCTAACCACAAAGGTAGCGTAGAAAATTAATTGTCAACCAATATTTATTATAAGGATATTATTTTTTCAATGTCTTCAGAAACCCAACACCACCTAAAGCTTGCATCGAGCGACGTATATCATCAGAACGTTCAAAAATATAGCTTGATGGTTTTCCGACACTATAGCGTTTAGAGTTAGGCAAAACCGCTGCCAACATAGCCGCCTGAAAACGATTTATGCGTTTAGGACTAAGGCCATAAACGCTGTGCGTCGCCTTACCTAAACCATAAATACCGGGACCAAACTCTACAACGTTAGCATAGAGCTCCAGCATGCGTTTTTTACTCACAAAAACCTCTACCCATAGGGTTAACCATGTTTCAATGCCTTTACGGAAAAAACTTCAGCCGGGCCAAAGGTAAAGATTCTTAACTAGTTGCTGGGTAATGGTGCTGACACCTCAGGATTTCGAACATTTTTCAGTGAGGGCTTTTTTAAGGGTTCAAAATAAAAACCCTTATATTCTGGAAAATTTTGATCTTCAAAGACCATGACAGCTAAAAAAATTTCAGGCGAAACATCATTATAACTGGACCACTTATCGCGTAAATTAAGGGAGCCAACTTTATTTTTGTTAAAAAAAATGCGATAACAGGAGGATTAAACCAACGTAGTGGCAGAGCCAAGATCACGGTTAAAAAAAGAAAACAACCTACGGTAGAAGCAAGTATTTTAAGGGTGAATTTACTCTTTTAAACTGCATTGATTCGCACACCTTGACTTGAGACTATTTCGGCAGTCTGCTTATTATCACCGCAGCTAACGTAAACATCATAGCCTTTTTTGCCTACTAATTACGCGGCCTGGGCACCAACAATTCTGATCGCTCCTGCAATCAAAATAATTTTATTCACTTAGCTCTTCATTTAGTTCTTCACCTAACGGCTTGAACATAATAATTAATTTAGGCAACAAGGTTAAAGAAGCGACTATCGCGGCAAACATTGCCAACCCCGTTAGCAAACCAAAATAAATTGAGGGGATAAATTTAGACAGGGCTAAAATAGAAAACCCAACAATAACCGTTACCGAAGTGTAGTACATTGCCTTACCAATAGAGCCATGAGCGTTATGCATCGCTCTAACATAATTTTTTTCTTTCGCAAATTCTTCTCGGTAACGATAAATATAGTGTACCGCGTCATCGACACCGATACCGACTGCGATAGCAGCGATAGTGATAGTCATCATATCGAGGGGAATGCCTGCCAGACCCATCCCACCTAACACCGCCAAGGCCGCCAGCATATTAGGCATTAGGGCAATCAACGACAAGGCCAATGAACGAAACAGCACGAAAAACATTAATAAAATACCGATAAAAACAGCGCCGACGGTTAAAATTTGGGAACTGAATAAACTTTGCAACATATTGTTATAAAGGACTAACACACCGGTTAAATGCACCTGATCCTCTTCAAAACCTAATGTAGAGACTAGGTGATCACGAACAACATTTAGCAATTCATCACGCTGTAAATTCACATCAGTCTCTTTTACTCGCATGGTAATTCGAGTTTGCTCGCGGTCTTTTGCTAAATAGGGATCAATTAAAAACGAGGTGATTTCACTGGGCAAAGCCTTACCCATCAAAGCCAACTCAAAATTATTTAGGTTTTTTCCATTTAAGTCCCTGGCCACTTTATACGTCATCGCCAATGATTGCACTTTACCCACTTCAGAAAGGCTTTCGAGGTAATCATGGACTGCTTCTATACGTTCCATACCGACTTGGGTAAACCAATAATTGTTAGCCAAGCTAAACGCGTCTTGATTCACATTCGCTGACTGAGCGCTTGAGGCAAATGGATCTGCTTGTGCTTGCGCAAACGGATCGCTGCCAGCAGCATCACTAAAAGCATCGGAGAAAGCATCAGGCACTGGAACAGCGGTAGCGAAAGGGGCGGCGCTAGCAGCGGACTGAGTAGAGAAATCATCACTTACAACACTGACAGCCTCAAGGGCTAATGCACCATTAAACGTAGCGTTTGATTTTTTTCTGTCTAAAATTATATCGAGCGTAATGGTACCTCCGAGCTGCTGATCAATAACCAACATACCCTGATGAATTTCAGTAGACGAATGAAAGTAATCGATAAAACGATTTTCTACTTTTAATCGGCTTATACCGGCGATGCTAACTACAACGGCAATCAAGCCGACAACTAAAACAATGCTGCCCTGCTTTTCAGTGAACTTTGAAAACAACAAGGTTAGTGCTGCAGAATTGTCTTTTTTATTATCGATTTTTGTTTTTGGTAAAATCATCAACCCTGCTGGAATAATAATAAAGGCAAACAAGAATGCAACAGATAAGCCAATCGTCATCATCCAACCGAAATCAATCACCGGCCGAATACCACTTACCACTAAAGAAACAAACGCCACTATTGTTGTTAAAGCGGTATACAGGCAAGGCTTAAACATAAACTGAAGTGTACTGCGTAAATTATTTTCTCGACCTTTGTCTGGCATATCAACACAAAGCTCCTGATAACGAACAATCAAATGAATCGTAATCATCAAACAAACAATCAACAGTAGAGCAACAAAATTAGACGAAATAATAGTGAGGCGCCAATCGATAGCACCTAAAAAGCCGAGCATAAAAAACAGTGATAATACACAGGTAAATAGTGGTAAGAAAACGAACTGCCATTGCCGAAAGATAACACTCAAAATAATAATAATGAATATAATAATGCCAACACCAAAAACTATAATATCGCTAGCGATAAAATCGACCATATCGGCGGTGATCATAGTGACCCCTCCGACAAAAATAGCCGCAGCGCTTTTATAGCTTTCCACAATGTGGCGTACAGCTTGCACCAGCTCACGACTTTCTACCGCAGCGGAGGTTCGATAATCCAAAAACACCTTCGAAACCATTTCTAATTTTTGCTCTTCTACTGGTGTAAGGCCGCCTGTATCGCGTTTTTGGCGCAGAGCATCACGCTCGCGCACTAATTCGATATAGTGATTATCGGTTGCCAATCTCAACAATATTGCTGTTGTTTTACCGTCCGGGCCTAACAACATATTTTTATAAATAGGACTGTCCAGAAACTCTTTTTTAGCCAGTTGATAATCTATACCTTCGTCAAGCAAGGTTTTAACACCTTTAGCTACTTGAGTCAGTGACACGGGTGGACTGTAGAGCAAAGGCACATCTAAAATAGAATTAGCACCATCGATACCTTCAATAGCTAAAAGTTCGTCACGTAATTTTTTTAAGTGTGCAAGGGTTTGATTAGTGAAAAGACCATTATCTGGAGTATAGGTAACGACTAAAAAATCACCCGCCTGATAACGCCTGCCAATTTCACGAAAGTAATCGAGATCCTTGTCGTACTCTAAGGTAAGTGCATCTGACGATGCATCAATCTTTACATTAACTAGCTGAGTGGACAGTAAACCTACCGCTAACAACAAAACAAACAGCGTAATTAGTGGTTTTTTTAATACGCAATAAAAGTAGGCTGAAATCATTTTATTTAACATTCAACTTTCTTCCCTTTTCCTTCACTGCTATCGGCTTCTCCCCAGCGCGGAAAAACATGCTGCTCTATATTAAGCTTGTCTAATATACGAGCGACAATAAAGTCGATCAAATCTTCGATGGTTTTTGGCTTTTGGTATAAGCCCGGGCTCGCCGGTAAGACGACAGCACCCATCTGAGTTATTTTCAACATATTTTCTAAATGTATCTGTGAATAGGGTGTCTCACGGGGCACAACGATTAATTGCCTACGTTCTTTCAGCGCGACATCCGCTGCGCGTTCGATTAAATTATTGCTGGCGCCGCTAGCAATAGCTGACAATGTGCCGCCACTAGCCGGGCACACAACCATAGACGCAGGGCTGCTGGAGCCTGAGGCAACCGGTGCGAACCAATCTTCGCGACCAAACAGTGTTAGCTGATCTTGCTTTGCGCCATACAACTTAGCTAACACTGCCCGCTGATCGACTAGGCTTTCGGGGAGCACTAAATCCGTTTCTGTTCGCATAACCACTTCAGCTGCGCGAGAAATCATTAAGTAGACTCTACAATCGCTAGCGAGAAGACAATCTAGTAAGCGTAACGCATACTGCGCTCCCGATGCTCCCGTTATAGCCAGAGTCACCGTTTTATTATAAATGTGGTTTGTCATAATTTTTTGTTTCAACTATTAATTGGCTAATTGCTTGATTAATTTTTGGTGTATACCCGCAAAGCCACCGTTACTCATCACTAAAACATGAACCGCTTGACTGCCCTTAAGAGCAAGAGCCAATTCACATGTACGCTGAATCAGCCCCTCGATTGACTCATGTGTTTCCGCAGGAACAGTCGTTTGCTCAATCACGGGGTTAATATCCCAATCCAAATCGCGGGGGCTATACCACAATATGTTATTTGCGGAGGTACAGGCCGCCGCTAAAGATGATTGATGTAAGCCCATACGCATGGTGTTGGACCTAGGCTCAATCAACACGACTATCTGTTCGCTGCCTACTTTTGCGCGCAAGCCATCGATCGTCGTTTTAATAGCGGTTGGGTGGTGAGCAAAATCATCGTAAACCGAGACATTATTGGCGTTATACAAACACTCCATACGCCGCTTCACACCTTTAAACTCTGTTAGTGCTGCAGCAGCCACCTCGGGCGTTACACCCACATGGCGCGCTGCTGCAATCGCAGCCAAACCATTGGCCACACTATGAAGACCCAATTGAGACCAGCTAACCGTGGCCTGAAAAACGCCATTAAATAAAACCGTGAACTCAGAACCATCTTCATTAACTAACTCAAGTGACCAGCCCGTAGTTGGCTTAGACACATTACTCGACAGGCTAATAGTTTCCTCTGGCGTCCAACAACCTTGGCTAACAACCTCATTGATCGATGGTGTATCGCTGGGGTAAATAATAATGCCGTTGTGTGGGACGGTTCTCACTAGATGGTGAAATTGTTTTTGTATGGCCGCCAAATCATCAAAAATATCGCCATGATCGAACTCAAGATTATTAATAATTAAGGTGCGTGGCGTGTAGTGAACAAACTTGGAACGTTTATCAAAAAAAGCGCTGTCGTATTCATCCGCCTCAATTACAAAAAAAGGCGTTTCACCTAAACGGGCCGATACAGCAAAGTTGAGTGGCACACCCCCAATTAGATAGCCAGGTGACATCCTGGCATAATCAAGAATCCATGCCAGCATGCTACTAGTGGTGGTTTTACCGTGAGTGCCCGACACAGCCAACACCCACTTATCTTTTAATACATTATCCCTGAGCCATTGAGGCCCCGACGTGTAAGGCAACCCCCTATCCAATAGTGCCTCAACGAGAGGATTGCCTCGGCTCATTGCATTACCGATGACGATCAAATCTGGATTAAGATCTAACTGAGAAAGGTCATAGCCCTCTATTAATGCAATACCTGCCGCTTCTAGTTGTGTGCTCATTGGTGGATAGACATTGGCATCGCAGCCAGTCACCCGATAACCTTTGGCGGCAGCTAGCTGAGCTAAACTGCCCATAAAGGTGCCGCAAATGCCTAGAATATGAATATGTTGCATTAAAATAAAATACCCTGACAAAATAGCGGCTAACTTTACCATGAAACCTTTATAATCTGACAGCTAGACCACCCGAACCCTTTTCTTAGGGTGGCGTAATCTATCCGCTATAGACTGTAAGCAACTTCTTTTTTGCCGTATCATTAGCGTCTTTACATCTAGACCTTTACACAGAAGATGATTTTGCTTTCAGGCACTCAAAAATGGCTCCTGCATTTTTGATGTATCCTCCCTCCATGGAGGGCAAGACAAAATACAAACGTACGAAAAATCTGAAGGAACAGATTTAGGCAGCTTTGCTGGTCGAAGACCTAGCGCCAGGGGCAAAGATTGTTCCCTACAATCTATTTGTATTTCCTCCATCCGTGGAGGTCAAGGTGCTAGCCCAAAGAGGACGTTTCTGCGCTATAAATGTTCGATTGAGTAGGTTTTTCCTCGGTGCCCCCTTGAGGGGTAAACCCACATGGAAGTAAAATAGTTTTTGTACGAAGGGCTCACATTCATTATCAGGACAAGATACTCCATGGCTAAGAAAAATGCGTTTTACGCTCAATCCGGTGGTGTTACTGCCGTTATTAATGCGTCTGCTTGCGGCGTTATAGAAACGGCCCGTCAACACAAAAAATACATTGGCAAAGTTTATGCTGGCCACAATGGTATTATCGGTGCCTTGCGCGAAGAACTAATTGATACAAGTAAAGAAAGCGCGAAAACCATTGCAGCTCTCAAACACACCCCTGCTGGAGCATTTGGCTCTTGTCGTTACAAGCTCAAAAGCCTAGAACAAAACAAAGCCGAATATGAACGTTTAATTGAAGTATTTAAAGCGCACAATATTGGTTACTTTTTCTACAACGGCGGTGGCGACTCTGCCGACACCTGTTTAAAAATTTCTCAGTTATCAGAAAAACTGGGTTATCCCATTCAAGCAATTCATATACCCAAGACTGTCGATAACGATCTACCGATCACAGACAATTCACCGGGCTTTGGCTCCGTTGCAAAATATGTCGCCGTTTCAACTAAAGAAGCCGCTTTGGATGTTGCATCGATGTGCGAAACCTCCACCAAGGTATTTATCCTCGAGGTCATGGGCAGACATGCTGGATGGATTGCGGGTGCCAGTGGTTTAGCCGCAGAGAAAGAAGGCGACGCTCCTCATATTATCTTATTCCCTGAAATTGTGTTTAATAAAGAAAAATTTCTTAAGCGTGTTAATAAAACCGTTAAAAAGGTTGGCTACTGTGTTGTTGTTGCCTCTGAAGGAGCACAATATAAAGATGGCACTTTCTTGGCTGATGCAGGCAACACCGATGCCTTTGGTCACAAACAATTAGGCGGTGTAGCACCGACCTTAGCGACCATGGTGAAAGATACGCTCGGCTATAAATACCATTGGGCATTAGCAGATTACCTACAACGCGCCGCGCGCCATATTGCCTCCGCAACGGATGTTGAACAAGCCTATGCCGTGGGTAAAGCCGCCGTAGAAATGGCGGTTGCCGGTAAAAATGCCGTGATGCCGGCCATTATTAGAGGTAAAGGCAAACGTTACTCATGGACCATTGAAGAAGCCCCCTTGGCTAAAGTCGCTAATGTCGAAAAAATGA
>JBLHWO010000036.1:0-22452 GCA_047629215.1 Cellvibrionaceae bacterium
CATTAAAAACGACTGGGGTAACAACGATTCAAAAGGTCTTTTCCTAAAAGAGATCCACCGAGCAGCCTGCCAAAATTTTAAGGTGGTACTGGGCCCCAACTACAACTCCGCCCATCAAGACGATTTTCATTTTGATCAGGGGCCATCCAGCGTTTGCCGCTGAGAGGCGGATACCGGCAACAACGTTGCCGCTATTTATAGTGCCGGTCTCAACTAGATCCCCCTTAATCCTAAGACGCAACCCTTAATCCTAAGACGCAACCCTTAATCCTAAGACCCAACCCTTAATCCTAAGACGCAACAACGGGCGTCAATGGGTAAGAGAAGCTAGTGTTATTTACGGTTAATGAAACGTTCGCCGCTTGATCACTCCGAAAATTAGCGCCCTCAAGGGTCATAATAAGGTTAAAGAATAACCTAGCGTCACTGCCTGATAACGTCATAGGGGCACTAAACTTAATTGATTGGTTCTGTAAACTAGCCGTGCTTATGCCGTTATTGTCACCCGATGCCGTGGTTGGCAACACAATACCCCCAGTACTACTTGCATACTTAAAGTTTGGATCTTGCGCGCAGGTAATCGTCATTTCAGGAGTAAAAAGCAGTTCGGACGGGCTATACGGGTTATATGGCGCACTGCCTTGTAATGACAGCGTAGCGTCAATTTCACCGTCAATCTCAGTTGGCCCTGAGCCGTCGTATGCTAAGTCACGTTGAATGGTGTAAGTATAACTGCCTTCTTTAGTACCGATACCCTCGCTAGTAAGATACGTATTAAGTTCGGCACTAACAGGGCCGGTAGTCGAACCGTCTGGCGCGCTATCATTATATCCGACAAAGTCATTACTACCGTTCACAACAACAGCGCTATTGCTCCAACCACCGCTGCCTACGATTTTTGTAATAAATTTAGACAAATCCACACAGCCAGCGAACAGCACAATATTTTCGCCGGGAGCCGCTACAATTTCTTGCGTCGACAAGTCATAGTATTGAGGAGTAGCTGTTACACCAGACGCAACGGTAATCGGCAGGCCTGCCTGAGGTGGCGAGTCGGGCCATACCCATCGATAGCGTACGATTTGAATCTTACTATCGGCAACGCCCTTTAAAGTATGATATGGCGCACCAGCCTCATCCCAACATGGCGCAATATAGGCTGTTGGGCCGGATGCAACTACGCCTGTACTCGCTACCATTGACCCATAAGACGGCTCTAATGATGGTCCAACACCGTTAACGATGTCCCCAGACGTGCACAGCACTCTGGCAACCAAACCTGGTAGTGGTGGATTGTCAAAATTCTGCCGTACCATGCCGACAAAAATGTCGGCTCTGTTTAAGGTTTTTAGACCGTCACTAGGGAAAGTCAAATTGCCATTATCTAAGGCCATATCAAATTGGCTGACGACCATTGATTCAATACAGCTGGTATACAGCTCCAATTGTGATTCAATGATTGGTGTGAAATTATTGGTGTAATAGCTTTGACTGTTGCTTGTGCCGTTAAGTTGATCATCGTAACCATAGCAATTCATAAGAATTTGCATGCCCGAAACGAGATTATTCAATTGTTGCAGATAATATCCTTCAAACGTTAGGTAAAAGTTAAACAGGTTAGGGTTATTTCCATTGGTGCCCATCATTGAGATAAACAAATTATTCCACGTTTCTAGTAGGCCTATATTGGTGCCAACATTATTGTCCAACAGCGCATCGGAGACCGAGTTAACTTGAGTGTTAATATCCCAACTCCCGAAGGTATTATTAACATATGTTTCGATATCACTGGTGCTCGCAGGTGGCGCATCAATGCCGTCACCATTGGTGGCGGTTGAGCAAAACCACGGCAAGCCAGTAATGGGCGTATTGTTGTAGTGCTCTTGGATCGAGGTAATGGCGTTCTCAATGCCAATTTCTTGAATATAACTCTCAACTTCTTGAGTATCGATATTGAGCTGAACCGCAAGCTCATCGATGGAGTTTTGTAGATCCGTGAGCTGATTATCAATATCAGTTAAAGCAGCTTCAAGAGCCGCATCTTGAGGAACACCAAATACAGCTTCAGCCACAGAAACACCGCTTGATGCGACGGTTAAAATACTGGATACGTCACCCACGAAGAACATGATTTTTATTCTTCACTCTCACCAACTTTGATTAGTTTTTTAACAAGCAAATAGGCTAT
The DNA here is from genome assembly GCA_047629215.1 of Cellvibrionaceae bacterium. Lineage (GTDB taxonomy): Bacteria > Pseudomonadota > Gammaproteobacteria > Pseudomonadales > Cellvibrionaceae > CANLBN01. Next base: position 2,189 of record JBLHWO010000036.1, read on the forward strand.
GTAAATCGCTCACACAAGTCGATTACACCCTATTACAGTAAAGGGCTATTATTGCAAATTAGCGCACTGGATTACTCGATATGAACAATAACCTCACAATGGAGTCTTTTGCAAATGCCATCAGGCACACGTATGGCAGACATCATAACTTTAACTATTCGGTGAACCTGTTTATCATGGCACAGACTTAAAAGGTTATCATGGCACGGCCTTAAAAGACTCGAGTTAGTATGCAAAAAACGTCAATTTTCTTTTTCTTTATATCCATTACTCTAATCGTCACAACGGTTGAAGCACGCAGCTACCACCTGTATGGCGATAAAATACAAGGCACCAAATTTCGTCAGCAGATTTACACCTCGCCGATATCCTTAAGTAAACGCTATGCCCGACTTTCCGACAAGGAAAAGCAGATAGTTCGCCAACCTTATGTAAATCTCAGCGCAAGTGATGACCCGCCGCACCCTAAAAAGGGTATAAGAACAATAATTAAACCTTATGTTGAAAAATACCGCTGGTATGGCCGTGTTACCAATGGTTTTTTGCTGGCCGATATCAGCATTGACGGAAGCGCCACTAATGTTCGCTCACCGGTTGACCAAGATCAGTGGCTGCCAACCGATGTGGTTTGGTTTATGTCTCAAGTGATAAGTGATATTGAATTTGATCCGGCACTTTGCTCTGGCACACCTTGTGAGATGACCTTTCAGATTGAATTGCTACCGATCATTAATACAAATCGCGACATGCAAAAACATTAAGTCAAACTGTCGTAAGTTACTGCGGCCGAACAGGATAATAAGACGCACTGCGTCTAACTATGGAGTTGTTTTATGAATAAGCTAAGGCTAAGTATCTATTGTGTACTGGTGATATTTTCAATTTCATCTATTGCATACGCAGAAGAATTTACAGCGGTTAAGTTTATCGAAGGTTCTAGTAAAACTTTTTCCAGTTACCCCGCTGCTGAGGCAAGAATGGCGAGAACCGCACGAGTGTGGATATCTTATATCGTTAACAAGGACGGCACCGTGTCGCAGCCGATGATTGAGCAAATCAATAATGCGGCTTTTAGTGACACCATCATCAAGTGGACGAGGTTCATAGATTTTGAGCCGGCCACGCTTGGCGGCGAGCCGATTGACTCCTTGGTGCGTGACCGCAAGGGGTTTAATATTGGCTACGACCAACGATCAGGTCGAGTTTCCACCACACTGTTTAATAAACTCAACAAGCAGTTTGGCGAAGAACTCGCTAAACCACAGCCCAATCAAAAACGCTTAGAAAAGTTACTGAAGAAGTTGTTAAAAATAAGGCATGGCGGTGCTTTGGCGTATGAATTCATATCGCGTCGCCGATACCAATTGGCTAAAAAATTCCTTGATCGCGATGCTCAAATTTACGCCATACGAGAGCGCATATTATCAAACGACCGAGGCATAGTGGCAGAGAACGGAACAATTATCGATCAAGAGTTGATCGGCCTATTGCTCGAAGCAGGTTATCAAGGAGAGGCACTTGAAGCGTATAACAACGCCCGGCGCAAGCTTAACTCGGCTCAGCGCTCTCGCCTGTGGGACTTGTTCGGAGAGAAAATAACGCAGATAAGGGAGAATATTGACAACGACCAAGAGTTCGCACGATCAATATCGATTGGCGATAACGGCTATATGTTTTTACCAATGTTGAAACGGAATTTTAAGTTTGCTGATGTCGAGGGCGAGCTAAACACCCTCAAACTGAGGTGCGACAGACGGTTTGAAGAATTTAACTACACGGCAGACTCGGAGTATCAGTTACAGGCAAAGTGGGGAGCATGCCAACTGCAAGTATTGGGAGCCAGCGGTAGCAATGCCCAGCTGATTCAATTTTGACTCAATGCCTACCTGCCCACTTATTCTATAAAAAATTGAAATGCTCATTGTCCATTTGCATCAATGATTTTGTCGATGACACTGCAGACTTTTTATGAGCAGATGCGCGTGGAAGTAAGCGATCAAAATAAAACTCCGCAGTTTGAATTTTTGATCTGTAGAACTCATTCGATTCTTGGCCTTTGCCGCTTTCAATTAATGCTGCTGATTTTTCAGCTTGTAATGCCCAAAAGTAAGCCATCATCAGATAACCTGAGTACATCAGATAATCCACTGAAGCTGACCCGACCATCTCTTTATCCTTCGACGCGCCGAGCATTATGCGTAGCGTCATAATGTTCCACTCAACCGCACGTTTACATAAAGTGCGGGCCATGCTGCCAACAGGGCCGCGCGAAAGTAAATGAGGCTTAGCGAATGAAAAAATCACTTTGCTAAAGTCCCGAATCGATTTGCCTTTGTTTGTCATCAGAACTTTGCGCCCTAATAAGTCCAAGCTTTGTATGCCTGTGGTGCCTTCATAGAGAGTTGCAATTCTAGCGTCACGAGCGATTTGCTCCATTCCATGCTCATGAATATAGCCGTGCCCACCGAACACTTGCATACCTAGGTTTGCCGCTTCTAATCCTAGCTCAGTAAGAAAGCCCTTGAGGATAGGCGTATAAAACCCTAACTCATCATCATAGGCTTGCTGCTTTTTATCATCACCCGCGACGGTCGCATTAAACATCTTATCAGCGATTTTTGCAGCATGAAGAACCATCGCCCTACCACCTTCGGCGATTGCACGTTGGGTTAATAACATACGGCGAACATCTGGATGCCAGATAATTGCATCGGCAGACGAGTCCGGTTGTTTCTTGCCCGATAAAGCACGCATAGACCGACGCTCTTTGGCATAAGCGAGTGAACCTTGAAATGATGCTTCAGCGTGACAAACACCTTGCAACGCTGTGCCTATTCTCGCGGTATTCATGAACGTGAACATCGCCTCTAAACCTTCATTCTCTTTGCCAATCAGGTAACCGGTAGCGCCATCAAAATTTAACACCGCGGTTGAAGACCCTCGGATACCCATCTTGTGTTCTATTGAGCCACAACGTACAGAATTTCTGTCTCCTAACTGACCATCATCGTCAATATTCACCTTTGGAACGATAAATAATGAAATCCCTCTTGTTCCCTTAGGCGCGCCAGGAATACGAGCCAAAACAATATGGATAATATTTTCTGTTAAATCGTGTTCGCCAGCCGAAATAAATATCTTGGTGCCAGTCAACCGGTAACTTCCGGCCTCTTCGTTTAGTTCGGCTTTTGTGGTTATTTGTGCGAGGTCTGTTCCACATTGTGGTTCAGTAAGACACATAGTGCCACTCCACTCGCCACTTACCAGTGGTGCCATGAATTGTTTTTTCTGTAGGTCAGAACCATATTCTAATACGGTATTTATACACCCCATGCTGAGCCCTGGGTACATCGAAAAAGACCAATTTGCGCTACCAGTAATCTCTGCTTTTATCAAATTGATCGAAGTAGGTAGATTTTGACCACCGTACTCTTCAGGGAAAGATAAACCTTGCCAACCACCATCGATATAGTCCTTATACGCTTCTTTAAAGCCCTTTGGTGTCGTCACCTCGCCATCATTAAAATGACAACCTTCTTCGTCACCAGACAAATTTAATGGTGCCAACACTTCTTCACCAAGGGTGGCAATACCATCTAAAATGGCGTCGACCATATCTGGGGTAGCGTCTGCCCCATTGGCTAAGGATTCATAATGAGGAACATAATCTAATACGTCTCTCATTAAAAATTTAATGTCTCTTAAAGGGGCTTTATAGGTTGGCACAATTATTACCTTTTATGTTTGTCAGCTTACAAAAATATCGAAAATGAGTATAGTAGAGCGCATCCAAACCAAGAGGTTAAATACCGTCAAAAACAGTGTCAAATACCGTCAACTTATTCTTATTAGTTAGCTTCAAAAAATGCATTCATTTTATCTAAAGACACTACTTAACGTTTTGAAATCACGAAAACTAGATGTAAGTCTTGTTTTCAATAATTCAGGTGTTAACGAGGTTGATCTAGAAGGCGAGCTAAATTTAACCGCCCAACAACTCGATACAATCTCAACAAATGCCTTACAAGTGAGCACAGATCGTCAACTTGGTTTATTAGTTGGCTCAAGCATGGACATCTCATCTCAGGGCATTTTTGGGTATGCCATCATCACGAGCACCACCATCGGTGACGCACTAAGGCTAATGGTGCGATATAACAAGGCGTTACTTCCAAGCTTAGATGTAAAAGTGTTGTCACGGGAAAGTCGTGTTGAAGTCTTGATTAAAGCACCACATTTACCCGATGAGTTGAAACGCTTTTACGTAGAGCTTCTTTATGCCGCAATTATGCGCAGTGGAAACACCTTGATTCCTAAGGGCAAAACATCAGTACATTTAGAGTTTGACTATGATGCACCCTACGACGAGGCCCCTTACCAACAATTATTTGGCGCAAAGGTGAAGTTCAGTAGCACCCGAAGTGTGATGAGTTTTGATCAGGCCGATCTAGAATTAAGTATCGCTACCGCTAACCCTGTTGCCAGAGATATTTTTCGAAGAGAGTGCGATAGGTTACTCTCCAGAGATACTCATAGAGGGATGGTAAGCGAGCGAGTACAAGAAGTTCTCTTACAGTCAGGAACAGAATTCCCAAATAGTATGCGTGTTGCAAAGCAATTACACATGAGCGAAAGCACTCTCCAGCGTCGCTTAGCTAAAGAGGGCTATAAGTTCCAACAATTGCTTGACCAAGTTAGAAATAAGCTTGCAAATGAATATTTAACTAGCACCCAGCTACCTGTTAATGAAATAGCCGCATTATTGGGTTTTAGTGATGCTGCAAACTTCCGAAGGTCATTTAAACGGTGGTCCCAAAAAACCCCAACAATGGTTAGAAATGAAGCGTATGCCGACAATCGAACAACGCGGTAGGGCCGGGAATGATGGGCCATCTAAACACACCAAGTGCGAAGCATTCTAATATCGACGGGAGATTGCCCCCCTAAATAAATCACAAACTGATTAATGCTCTAGGGGTTGAACCAGATGCGTCACTTCAAACTCTAGGTTATCTTGGTGTAACTTTATTGCTGTTTACGATTGGCTTAAAGCTAAATATAGACAGTTTATTTAAAGCAGAAATTTGGGCCGGTGCGATTGGCCATATGCGCGTAATTGTTTTACTCACTATGCTCAATAGCACTGCGCTTGCCGCTCTTGGGCTTGTGTATTTTTCTGATCTGGATTTTTATGCTGCGGCGCTGATTGGTTTTGCGGTGAGCTTCAGTAGTACGGTTATTGCGGTGAAAGTGCTTGAAGAAAATGGCGAGATGCGATCTCGGCATGGTCAGGTGGCTATTGGCATATTGGTTATTCAAGACATTGCCGCGGTTATTTTTGTCACGCTTGTCTCAGAGATTTCACTTTCTTGGTGGCGCTGATTTTGTTGGCTTTACCACTACTAAGGCCTGTGCTTCATCGCTTACTAGACCGTTGTGATCATGGCGAACTCTTGCCATTAGCGGGGATATTTTTAGCGCTCACTGGTGGTGAGTTATTTGAATTGTTCGGTCTGAAAGCACATCTCGGTGCATTGGTTGTTGCGGTATTATTAAGTACCCATTCCAAGGCGACGGAACTATCAAAATCATTATTGAGTTTTAAAGATCTATTCTTGATTGCGTTTTTCCTTTCAATCGGATTTACCGCACTGCCGACAATCGAAATGATGAGCGTAGCCTTGATTATGGCAATTGCTCTTCCGGTTAAGGCAGGCCTGTTCTTTATCTGGCTTACTCGGTTGAAGCTTCGTGCTCGAACTTCATTTTTAACAGCATTGAGTCTTGCCAACTATAGTGAATTTGGCCTAATTGTGTGTTCGATCAGTGTTGCCCAAGGACTATTAAATGAAGAATGGCTTGTTATTATGGCGTTCAGCGTTGTTGTGTCTTTTAACTTCTCTAGTGCTATTAACACAATGTCCCACGCGTTATATGCGCGCTGGGCTTTGCCTATAAAGCGTTTTGAAAACCCCGAACGCTTACATGAGGATAGGTTTGATCAGCCTGGAAATGTCGCCGTTCTGGTAGTCGGTATGGGGCGTGTTGGTACAGGTGCATACGATGCAATACAAAATGATATGACAAAGACGGTATGTGGTATCGACATGGATCAAAAGCGCGTTGCCTCTCACTGCGAATTGGGGCGGAATGTTATATATGGTGATGCAGAAGATCCTGAATTTTGGTCGAATATCACTCTTGATGGCGTTCAATTAATTATGTTTTCTATGCCGAATTATTTAGATATACGAGAAGCTCAAAAACAACTTCAGGATATAGGTTTCAATGGCAAAACGGCAAGTGTTGCTCGGTATCCGGACGAAAAGGAAAAATTGCTCGCTGCAGGTGTTGATCAGGTATTTAATCTTTACGCCGAGGCTGGCGCAGGGTTCGCCGACGAAAGCATTTATCCTTTAGCCGAAAAATAAGTCGAATTATCAGGAAATATGGCTATTTAGTCACAAGGATTTGGACCGGGGGTTATGGTATTCGCTATTCAACGGAACTATTCAACGGAACTATTTATCCCAGTGCTTCGTTATCCCAGTGCTTCGTTATCACAGTGTTTCGCATCGACAGATTCACTTTTATCAATGTAGCTTAAAGTACTTGATCTAGACATTGAAATTTGGCGTGAACCAGTCTATTGCTCGAAGAGCTACCTCTGTGCTTTTTCATTTGCCACTAACAACACATTGGCCTCATTCATTTCGTCGGCCAGAGTAGATTCGTGATGTGATGAAAACCGAAAGCACACTAATTAAGGTTTGTCTCTGAGCCTGAGACTCAGCTATTTAAATATTTTTTAAAATCCATATTTAGATCTCCATTTTTCACTGGGAAGAGATCAAGGCTTTTTGTATTCGGCAATAACATCGACCGTCCTGATTATATTTTTGCTTAGCTATTCAAGCTCAACTACCGGCATCCACCAATCGGTGTTCTTACGCGCCTATTCAAGTAATAATATGCCAATAACAGCAACAGTTGATCGCTTATCACTTAATAACGAGGCTCCCTAGCTAAAATTTATTACTGAGTTCGACTAGCAAGCTATCTACATCAAGCGGGCCAATTATTTCAGAAATGTCTTTATTCAATTCAATAGCTTTATCTGCAAAGGTATGCTTTACAAAGCCCATGAGTCATCCAAGTTAAAGTTTTTATAGTCGTATTTTAGTCCCTACTAAATCCTATAAAAAACAATTTAACGATAGGCTTTAAATTTACCCCATATAGCGAGGGCTGACATGATGCCCATTGATTCTAAAAAAGCAAACTTCGCTCGAGATCAATAGTACCTGCGGGTGCAGGCATGTTGATACTTAATAGATAAGACCAAGGAATTCAAAACCAGTCTACGATAACTCAGCACTCTACAAGATGAATACCTCTATCTAAAACCGTCCGTCAAACAGAGGGAGCTTTATAATCTAGTTTCACTTTACGCTATTGTCGGTTTTTGGCGCCGACAAAAAGTAAACATAAGATTTCTGACCGCTTTCGTTTTTTTCATAGCCACGTACTCTGGCCAGGCCTAGTTTGGCTGAATCGACCATAAATTCGCTCTCGAAGTCACCGCTATCGACATTACCGCCGAGTACAACTTCAACTTTACAAGATGAGCTTCGGCACTCTAGATTTTTAATCTGCGCGTTTTGATAGTATGGCTTCTCAACGTCAAGAAATAAATTTTGCACTTCGTTTTGTTGCTGCTCAGCAAAACCAAGTGACAAGGGCTCGGCTGCAAAACCTTGATCCAAAGATGCTGTAAAGTTACTGTATGTAGCTTGAATATCAGCCTCACCGTAATCTTCTTCGATATTGCTTCGTATAACTTCAGTTGACTTTGAGTCACCAGATTCCTCCAACTCTGCGACGCGTTGGTTTAAGTTGTTGACGTCTGAATTTAACTGAGATATTCCGGACAAAATCATATCGAGCTTTCTATCGAAATTTTGATCAGACTGTGAATCTTCTGCTTGCGACGGGACGTTCGCAAACTTTGGTTCTGAATCATTAGGTGGCGATGATTTGTAAAATATCGCGGTAAATAGAATCAGCAATCCAGCAACCGCCGACAGTGCAATTAGTCCAAGCTTTATTTTATTCAAGATCCCAGCCTTTACGAGAAAAATACATCAGATGATCGCACAGCGATTAACGGCAATATTGACGTCGACGAACGACGCGCGCTTTCACTAAATTTGATACTGCTCAAGAATCCTATTGAAACAGAGAAGCCGTTTCAATAGGATTCGTCTACAACCGCAAATCGAGATTTACCTTACACTGGCACTTGATTTACGTAGAAACTGCGTGTCATGAATACGCGACCATTACCTGGAACTGCGCACTGCACATAGTGGCTGATAGTAGTCCTGTTTTGCCCAGATGCGGCCCAGTCAACCGTACCGACTTGAGCATTTGTACCATCATTTGTGGAATCAAACACAGTAGTGACTGAATCCAGCAATGCTCCAGTTCCGGCTGAACGAGTATACAATGTGCACGACATCTCTTGTCCTGGGTCGAGTTGTTCAAAGCCTAGAAAAACTCTCATTCCAGTAAATTCAGGGTCTGGATCCAATGCGTTAGAGTCGATTGAGCAAATAATACTTCGACTGTTAGCATTTGAGTTTCGCAATCCGCCGCTACTGACTAAAAATTGGTCTATCTGTGAAAACACCCTAGGAAAACAGCTGTTGGCAGCATGCTGCGCAACCCCATGATTGGCTAAAGCTGATTGAGTTCCGACGCCGACAAGCATGAGAAACACACTTGCGCATTTAACTATAGTATTCTTTTTCATTTTTTTCTCCAACAGAAATTTAACATCTTAATAGTCAGGTAGCGTTATGCAAACCTAGACTAACCCGATAAATCTGAGCCACGTTCTCAAAACTGTTCAGCACCATAGTGAACAACTGAGCAGTTACAATGCTCCAGCGACTGGACGTTTTGATTAGAACCCCAACTTCCAAGGATTGGTTGCGAACCGGCCTAGTCTCCGACTGAATAGTTCAACAATGATAAAAACCTTGTACAAACTAAAATACACGTCTCTAATGCGATGAACAAGTGATAAGCAACGGATTACTCATATTGCTTAGAATTTTTATTGGACATGCGTATAATAATACGCCTTGCGCCACATGGACTTATAGCCTGGGTCATGATTTCTACCACACGAGGCTAGCCACCATGGCCATAAAAATATTAGCAATCGATTAGGCAAGCAGTATTTTCTTAGTCATGCGATTGATCAGAACTGAGTTCTCATCACGCAAAAAAGGTTAAGGCGTGTGGAGGCATTGCTATTATTAAGCCTTCTAGAGTCTTGTTTGATTGGCATGTAAATCTGCGGTGGAGTAGTTGCTTAAAAGCGAATGATTTTTAGCGTCTAGTGTCGTAAATCAAAGCACGGGATGGTCGGTTTTTTTGTGTGGTGCAATAACAATCTAAGTATTCTTTGGTCTGATTGCTGTAGTACTATTGTGAGACCTCAGCATAGTTTTAATTCGCATTAATGGCGAAATCAAAACATAAGCAAAAATCGCTTCGTGCTACGATCTTAGCGGCGTTACGAAAACGCAGGAGAGGCTTAATTGCAAACGCAATTTCAAACCGTTATACGGCTGTATCTTTTTCTACAGTCTCGTTATTTTCGAAAAGAAACCAATAAGGAATAAATATGAGTGACCCAAAAAGAGCATCTGACACACCTATTGCAGTCGAAGTTGAAACCGGAAAATCATATTTCTGGTGCTCATGTGGTGAAAGCAAATCACAACCATTTTGCGATGGGTCTCACAAAGGCACAGACTTCACGCCAGTAAAGTACCAAGCAACGGACTCTAAAAAGGTTTACTTTTGTGGCTGTAAAAGTACCGCATCGCAACCGTTATGCGATGGTAGCCATAAATAAACTTAGCAAGCACAGGCATGCAAGCTGTTGAAGCATCGCGCTGATGCTATAGGACTTATCAGCGACTATTAAAGGTTCAAGAAGTAAAGGTCGAAAAGAAACTCGGCGATGACTGTCCAGATTATTTTATGTACAGTTTCTTAGAGTGCATGTTTAGACGGTCTAGGATTTGCTCTTCATATCCGAATGATAAGATCTTATACGGAATGAATTTACTCGGCAGGCTTGTGCGATACAAGACCGGCCCCTTGCTAGCCGCTCACTTCATTACTACTAGATTAAAACTTATACCCTAGGCCCAACATATAAACCCAAGGGTCGATCTCCACATCGACTGTCACTTGCCCTGCGGGCGAATCAATCACCGCATCGGTATCAAGATCTAGGCGCCAGACAGCCACATTTATCAACCAGTTTTCATTGAGCGAATAGTCGATACCCGCCTCTAGCGCCAAGCCGAAAGAATCATCTAAACTGATGGTGCTTTGGCCGAGTGCCGCATTCAACTCACCAGAGATTTTCTCAGAAAAGAACGTAGTGAAGTTTAGACCTGCGCCGACATAAGGCTGAAATTTCGAATCACCATCGAGCAGGAAATACTGCAGCGTCAAGGTTGGTGGTAAATGCTTAACTCTACCGACATCGCTCACCCCAATGCCCTGTGCAGTGATATCGTGTTTGAAAGGTGTTGCAGCCAATAAGCCGATGCCTAGTGAGTCTCCTAACATATAGGTCGCGGTAAGACCAAGTTGGGTGCGGTCGACTACATCAACACTTGATCCCGGCAAGGCTGTACCACCCAAACGCACTTCACTGCTCGAGGCATCAGGGTTCGCATTAGCTATCCCTGCTCGTACCATGATATCGCCAGCCTCATAAGCGATTGCCGATCCAGCCATCATTGATACAACGATACTGCTTAATAAAATACTGGCTTTTTTTATGGTGATTTCCTAAACAAAAATTAACGGTTTTTGCCTACGAAGCAAGTTTATTTCTTCAAGATTTTCTGCAAATGATCTGGATCAACTTAAAACCAATTTGTTTTTAAAATTCAGGTTAAAAAGAACTCAAGCAAAGTCTTAATGAGATCACTCATCAGCACTCGTAGAATTACCCAAAGGTATAAGCACTGTTTTTAACGCGAGCCGTTATCTCCATCGTCGATGAGGATTATCGATGATATGAAAAGGCAAAAGGGCAATCTAAAGAAGATTTCCCTCTCACGATATTCTTATTTCAATACTCGAACTCTTCGGCAAGTTCTTTTTCAATTTCGACGACTTGCTCAATAGATAGTTCTTTTATTTCGAATAAGGGGCTTTTAAGTAATTCATTTAATGAGCAAACATCGGCTCCCTCTTCCGATCTCATTTTAATGAATGACTTTTTTTCTTTCTCAACAAATTTTATTCCCTTGGTTTTTTCTAAAAGGCTCGATAATAACGACGGGCTGTCACTAAGCTCTTCTAGGCTTCCCTTGATTTTCTTTTCATACCAATAATCATAAGCAAGCTCGCCGACATTTTTGATTATCTCGTCTCTTGATTCTGAGTAAACAAGGCTGGTTGAATCCTCGTCGTACAGTTTATACCAACCCTCTTCATCGCCAGCGAGAATCCAGACAGCATAAAACACAGGTTCATTTTCAAATGAAACAAGCTTATAGCCACGTATACCAGCCATTTTCCCGAGTGTAAGCACGTCATCATCGCTTAATGACTTAGGCACAGAATCGTCATAATCTGGATGATCACCTGCGAATAATTTTTTACCTATTTTAGATTCTACAAAATCATTCAACGGTTTTAATTCATCACCACTAAGATCCCATAAAGAGCTTTGTTCATGAAGCTCTGCACTACGGATATGGGCAATTTCAAGCTTACGAAATGCGCCATTCGCATCATCCTCATTGTCATACACTTTTAAAATATTCGAGCCACTTATATAGTAACACTCGTCGTTATATCCAAATTGATACTGACGTATCACATGTTTAGCCATTTGCTAATTCCTATTAGTTATAGTTTGTAATTTTTTTGCGCTAGGAGGGTAAGTCAAACCATTATCCATCCACGATTCAAATCGCATATTTTCAAATGCGATATCCGGTGCGATTTCAAAATCAATCAACCGCCTTTCGATGCCAAACAAACGCGTTGCAATCGTATTTAAAAACCAACTGTTGTGAGTCAATAACAGTGATTCAAACTTGCCGGTAATATCGAGTGGAGAAAGCAAGAGATTACTCAAGAGCGTGTTGCTGGAGTAATTGCTATGAAGCCTTTCAATTGGCTGTCGTATTGCACTGGAGTCTATCTCGATAGCACAAACAAAATCATTTAGTGTCGGAATGAATTTATTAGCGTAATCAACCAATAAATGATCGCGCTCACATAGATCCTTAACATCAACATTTACACCGTCGCTATTAACAATAGTATCCCCAAACAACGGAACAATGATGTAATTTACAGCCCACATCGTATGAAAAATTCGATGCCTGCTATCGGCGCACAGCACTTTAGTGCTGTCTATGAAATCATGAACGGCTCGATAATCGTCATCTATTCCACCCCAGCGACGTACTGAAATTTTACAATGTTTGGTAGCGTTCAAATCTTATTGGCTCATGGTTTTATTCAGGCCTAAGCCTGGCAGGGATTGCTAAAAATTTGATTTTATTGATTGTTAAAATGCTTGCCCCAGTAAGACTTCTAGACCTCGCTAGTTCATTCAACGCTTTCTACTCGTTTATTTGTACCTAACAAAAAGGCCTCGAACTATCATAATCTATTTCAATGTTATCGATTACGGCAGCGCAGTTATCGCATTTACTCAAGCGCAGATTCTGACCAGTTCCTCGACACGAGCGACAAAGCTTATCATTCGAATTGCAATCATCACATTGAATGTCTGTTACCTCAAACCCCGGACAACATGGATTCACATACGGTAATGTCTTCATAACGCTAACCCCTCACTATCTGTGATTACAGGAAATTGATGAGTATCTTCAGCTCATATGTTTCACAAAAAATAACGATCGGCGGCCCTTGCGGCCGATATACTCATCGGAGTTCCTAAAAAGAAAACCAATTAGTTAGCGATTAAAATCGCTAATCAAACCACTAGTCTAGGATGAAAATATGACTGTCGCACGAGTAACCGAAATTCCTTCATCATCGAAAAAAGTTTTGAAGCCGCTGTAGAAAAGGCATCGAAAGAGCATGTAAAACTCTTAAGAACGTCACAGGCGCGTGGGTAAAGGACCAAGAAGTCAGTATTAAGGACGGTAAAGTTGATCAATTTATAGTCAAAATGAAAGTTAGCTTCGTTTTAAACGACGATTAGATTCAAAGCCGTAAATATACAGTAGAGAGGCGCGCTTTGGCAGCACGCCTTTCTTTGTTATAAATACGGCCAAGTCGACTCGTGCTAGTTAACTAATCCAATCCGTTCAAATTGAATTCCGTTTTTATCGAGCGCAAACCAAATATTGACGAGTTTTGCACGAATGTTTTCGTGAGGCACAAAGCCCCAAATTCGGCTATCAGCACTATTATCTCGATTATCACCTAGTACAAAATACTGCCCCTGAGGAACAACAGTCGAATATGAGCTATTTGCTGTAGTTAAATTATTGTCCATATCTATATAAGGCTCATCGAGTTTTACACCCGACACCGTCACCACACCATTTACTATCTCGATTTGGTCACCTGGCAGGCCGATCACTCTCTTTATCCAGACTTGACTCGGCCTAGATGGGTAATCAAATGTTACGACATCCCCAACTTCAACCGACTGCGATGCATACGCCCAACTGTCGGCTAGAATAAAGTCTCCTGCAACCAATATGGGCTGCATAGACCCCGATGGAATACGGTGAGTTTCAAAACCAAATATCGTAGACCGTGAATTACCCTCCATAACCATAAAACCGGCTTGTACCACGACAATGAAAAGTATGTAAATATACCAGCGTTGGTAGCACTGTTTTGGCGCAGCAGTTGCCATGCCTGCATACCGACATGCGACAACAATTGCGCCTACCACAAACACAATTAAGCCTACAATTAACAACCAATATCCTACGGGTAAAAGTATCAACCTAGACCATGAAAGTATTGCAATCAACAGCAGCATAAAAATAGGTGTTAACAAAGCCATACGGCCCTTCCCTACATAGAGCAGCCCCAAACCTGGTGATAATATCCCCAAAATGCCAGCAACAAACGGAGACCTATTTTTAGTGGCACCATCATTGGCATGATTTTCATTCATAGATAAAGTTACCAATTAGTTGATCGAGCAATTATTATTTATCGTGAGGTATTTAAATTTCATTCTTTTTACAATGCCTGTTCTAGTTACTGTCTAAAACAGCTAATTGAATTTGGCAAAAAGCAGACCTGACATTATTTTTTTCGAGTCATCTGATTCACGAGACTCTCTAGATTTCTTTGCTATCTTTCATCGCATTCAGTTTTAGATAGTGGGTCATACCCATAATCATTGAGCGAGCTCCGCCAAACCAGCCGTGTGGGAATTTTTCAGGATTCTGTTTAAATATGTTTTCAATTTTCGTCCTTATTTTCTCTTCAGTATCGGGGATATACAACCAGATAGATATAAACCCTAAGGCACTAGAGTCTTTGACTGTCCGCGTCCCATCCAAGCCAATTGACCGATTAAGTTTGCCATCGTCTCGCACTATATTTTTTAGTAAAACATTGGCAATATGATCAATGTCATTTTGATCAAATACAATTCCTGCATGATGCCCAGCAATTGGCAGCTCTATGGTTACTCCTGCCTTCCAAATAGCTTCAGATTTTGGTGTCTTTTTATTAGGATTTAGAAAGTAGAGCCACGAATAACGAGATTCTGCAGAGTAGGGCCAGGAATAACTTTGATTATCGAGAACTGTGATCGCTTGCTTATAATAATTTGAAATAGCCTGTATTACCGATTCCTGTTTTACTTTATCTTGGCTGTATGGAAGGCATCGAACTAGTGCAGCCGCATAGATATTAGAATGATTGAAAGGTTCTAGATAATTTTCCAATTTGTGCCGAAAGTAACCACCATTATTCTCGTTATAAAGCATCTCATCAAAAAAATAGGACAAGGTTTCATTCACAGCTTTTACGTAATAACTTATCTGCTCGGCATAAATATCTTTCAGTTCGGGGTCATTATTAACAACTTGGAGAAATTCGCACGCAGGCAAAGAGATAAGTCCGGCTGTCGTGACCTCATTGCCTCGTAGTCCATTTTTATAGAGAGTTCCCCATGACGGTACTATCTCATCTCTACGATCATCAGCCAGTTCTAAACGGTCATCGCGAAACTCAAGTAACCGAGCGTAACTCTCTGAGGCTAAATCTAAAAACTTCCTCTTTTTAGTTACCGAATACATATTAATAGCCGCCCTGCCGTAGTAACCCCAATACCAAGAATAGTGCCGTGCTCGTCCTCCTTTAGGCGGAACAGCATCATCGTTTCTTTCCAGTGCTTTGGTAATTCTTTTTTCTAAAAAATCGTAAATGATTTCATCGTTAGGAATGGCAAATTTCAACCATTTCGTTTGTGCGGTACTGATATTTTTGTTGGACTTTAGAAGAGCAATTTCAGGTATAAATTGCTCTTCACCTAACAGGTTTATAAAAGCGTGATCATCGGCAATCAGGCTTTGATTAGATTCAATTTTTTTAAGCAAACGCCGATAATCAGAATACGAGGCTGAATAGGCTAGGCTAGGTAATACAGCTGATATTAGCAAGACAACACATATTAATGATTTCATTTTCACAGCGTCACTGAGTTTCGGGGTTGAATAGGAGGTAATCCACCTAACGTTCTGGAGGTCGCGTCTGGTTAATTTAAAAATCAGATTTCAGGTTTAGAGAGACATGAGTGGGCTCTTAATATAATTCAATATACAACGCCGAAATATGCATCGCTGAAATATAGTTTACTCAGCCTCAATTAATCCCAAGCACACAATGCGGCTCAGTCTCATTTTCGGCTTAAGTTAGATCCCAGAACCAGAAATAATCAGGGGCAATAGTTATACGTCCTGTTATTAGTCCGATTAGACTGAACCTGACATGCCCCCTTGATGATGACTTAGTTAATCGGAATGCGTACCGAGGTTGCCACTATTTCGTATGTGAAGCCGCTTTCTAGAGCACTGCTTTGACCTAAATCTTTGGAAAAATGCGTAGCTTGCTTCGCTGTGCGTTGATGCGCAACCAACTCGCCCACCAGCGTGACGGTCTTGCCACCGATGTCAGTGGGTACAAAAAAACCATAGTCTTTAAACGCCACCCGAATTATTTCAGAGCCCTCTTGTGCAATAAAGAAACAGCCTTTTTTCTGGCAAACTTTGGCCACTTGAGTGGTTACTGAAAATGATTTACTAAGATGCTCTTCTGGTGATGTCAAAAGCACTTTCAACTCCACGGCTTGAGGCATCGTTGACAACGGCTCGCCATAAGTCTCAGTCGTTGCGTCTTTTTGCACTGGCTCCGAGAGGCGAATTACATCAGCGTTGGCCGTGCTAAGGCAAATAATAGAAAGAGTAAAAAGCAGTGTAAATTTGTTAATCATTGTGGAGTACAACCTTGTAGAAATTGTTTCAAGCTTAGCATGATTGAATCAATTATTATGATGCCCCCTCACTCTTTCTGAGCATATCGTAAGACAGGTTTATTCTGATCGGCACGATCAACCGACACTACCAACCAATACTTTCGATTAATAATCTGCTGCGACCGTTCGACAATAACGTTCCTTTTGTCTCAATCGCCATTAGCTAGGGCTACACGCGCCCAGAGCTCACTAAATCTCGAAATTATTCCTATTTGCAGAAAACTATTCGATATTCCCACCCAATAGATCACCAATCAAATACGAAAATAAATGTCGGCTTACTCGTCTCAGTACTCATTTACAATGCCTGTGCCAGTTATTCACTGCTTTCTAAAGAAAGAATGTAGCTATCACCAACGTGTATAATATATAAGGTGTTGTAACTTCCCTCCATCTCTAGGGTTCAAGCAGTAAAGTGGCTGGCCCTCATATCTATGATTCGATCCATCAAAAAGTTAGCATTCATATTGCTATTTTCAATATCGACCGCGATCTTTGCCAAAGATGGCTCGTTGGATACCAGCTTTAATGCCAACATTAAAGGAACCTCGAGAATTACACCCGAAATATCTGTCTCGCTACTGGCAAGTCGATGGCAAGATTCTTATCAATGGTTTTTTCACCAGTGTAGGCGGTGTGGCTCGAGAAAGATTTGCTCGCTTAAACGCTGACGGCTCACTGGATCCAAACTTTAATATTGAAACAAAGCAACAACTTTTTTCAATGATTCAGCAGGCTGATGGAAAGATTCTATTCGGGTCGACGATTGAAAGTCGCGACAAAGTTAGTGCTGAACTTGTTGGACGCTTAAATGAAGACGACACGATAGATACCGATTTCAAACCTAACCTCAGCACTATTCAGTCTGACGCGTCTAATGTGACAATACGTTCGATTATTCAGCAAGCCGATAATAAGTTAATACTAGCCGCAAATTTCGCGACCGAAAATACTAAACTCCGGTGCCGCGTCATTCGGCTAAACTTAGATGGCTCGCTGGACAGAAGTTTTGAATCGGGTTTAATTCGTGGCTATATATATTCGATGGCTCTACAGGCCGATGGAAAATTGCTGGTTGGCGGTGCCTTTAATTCTGATAGCGGCGGGTACCGCAGCAATATTCTACGATTAAACACAGACGGAAGCGTCGATACAACATTCAGTTTCGACATAGATGGTTTGGTGTACAGCATTATTCAACAGACTGACGGCAAATTAGTTGTTGGAGGGTCTGCTCTTACGAATAATATTCAAAGAAGTGGCATCCTACGTTCAAGCCTTAACGGCTCCTTAGACGCAAGCTTCGCCACCTCAAAATATACTGTTGTGACGTCGATCCTTCAGCAAGCAGACGGCAAACTATTAATCGGCGGTGTGATTTACGATAATCAGCTTTTATATTCTAATGGAATGGCCCGCTTAAATATTAATGGCTCGTTCAATAGCCGTTTCGATGTAAGCATGAACGCTCCAGTTAGGTCAATCATGACACTCCCAGATGGCAACTTATTGATCACCGGGGGCTTCACAATGGTTAATGGCTTACCTTGGTCTAATATCGCTCGCCTCGAAAATGGTATTAATTCTATTTTTATTTTATCACCGATCACCGATTTACTATTAAGCAACGAATAAATTGGATGCCGCTGTAGAGGGTCAAGCTGCTGTATTTCGGCTCATAAACAATGTTAGTTATAGCAGCCTAACCTCACTTGATGCATTCCTACTCCGACACTCAAGCTAACCCTTTGATCTATTATAGAAGCTAGTTGTGCCATGCGTTAAGATATATACTTTACGCACGAGTTAGAAACGAGTGCAACTTTATGATTAAGAGCAAAAATTTTTCTCAAATTGAACTTGCGCGCTTTCGTGATCTGCAACGCCTGTCATTCAAGATCCTAGAGAGCACTGCCGCTCAATTAGTTGGCGGCGAAAGCGAAAAAGAGGTCGCGCATTCTTTGGTCAGCGCTTATCGAAAAGAAGGTGCAGATTCTTTTTTTCACTTACCCGTTGTGCTGTTTGGCGAGCGTACTGCATTGCCAGGCAAGTGGAAAGTAGGTAACTTTTTCCCAAAATCGAAAACCTTAGCGAAAGGCGACAGTGTAATCCTAGATGCTGCCCCGCTGTTTTCCGGCTTTTTAGTCGACACCTCGTACAGCTTTTGTTTTGGTGAGAACGCAGACCATCAAAAGATGATGCAACACCTTGCTCAGTATCGCGACAGCGTGCCAGCAGCAATTAATGCCGGTGCTGGTTTTAAAGAAATCGCAGATACCGTATTGAGCACGATGCAATCAGCAGGCTATGAGCCGGTTCACACAAAGCATCCAGGCGAGGTCTTTGGTCATCGAGCAATCAAAACACCCAACATCCCCTTTAACCTGAGGTTGCAAGGCTTCGATGCGGTATCGCTAACATGGTTTAAGTTTAAGGATAGCCTTGCGCAACGTGGTTTAGGCCGGAGCAGCCCATTATGGAACAATATGCAGACCTCTGACCATCCAGCACATGATGGTTTGTGGTTAGTAGAACCGCACGCGGGCCAGAGTGAAGTAGGTGCAAAGTGGGAGGAAATTTTGCTTATTGAAAATGGCCAGGCCCGCTGGCTAGACGACACTGCGCCACATATTCGTCAGTGGTCGCAAATCGCTAGAAGTACAGATTACCGCCCTAGCCTATAGAGTGCGGATACGCTAATTAAACGAGCGTACTTACTTGGACGTTCTTACTTGGACGCACACATTAAAATCAACCCCAATTCATTGCTCTATATTGAAGCTAGTTATGGGTCCAGCTTAGTTGAGCTTAGTTGTGTATCCACAAGGGGTGTTTCCAACTCAGCCAGCATTGTTGCCATATCTTCCGCTGAAGTTGCTGGTTTTACATTTCTATCGATGGCCAAAATTTTACCATCCCTGCCTATATAAAACGTGTGTCGAGCGGCGGTACCGTTTTCCCTCAGCACACCGTACTGCTGTGCTGTGTTCTTAGTTGGGTCACTAAGCAATGGGAAGTCCGCTTCTTGCTGCTGGGCAAACCCTATATTTTTCTCAATCGGATCAACACTGGCCATAAAATAAGTGACCGTGAATTTTTTCAATAGATGGCCATTCTCAGAAAGCGACTTACATTCAATTGTGCACCCTCCCGTATAAGCTTTTGGGAACCATGCAAGCACAACTGATTGCTTACCTCGAAAGTCCGATAATCTATATGTTTTGCCATCCGACCCTTGCAGCGTAAAATCAGGGGCGATGGATCCTATCTCCAACGCAGAAGATGACATAGACCACAGAACCAAGAGTGCTAGAATAATCGTTTGTTTCATTATTTTTTCTCGTGTTGGCAAAGAAATCGAACATAAGATGTTTACCCCGTCGAATCAATGCTGCAGGTTGTACAACGGTATTAGCAAACATCAGCGAGCAATTCGGACAATAACCACTTGCCGATACCGGCTCGCCAGCTAAATAAGCATCGCTGGTCGATAAGAGTGACCAACGATTTTTCTAAAACGTCATCACTCTATAGAAAGGAGCGCGACTGGATAGTTATCCTCTATCTGGTGAATTTTTCTTTTAGAAAAGGTGCTGCGTCCTGAATTGCGAATTCAAGACGCATTCTTACTTGGGCACCACATTAAAACCGACGCCAATTCTTTGCTCTA
>JBLHWO010000037.1:0-22392 GCA_047629215.1 Cellvibrionaceae bacterium
AGGCTTCTGCTTTTATCAGTGAATTGCCAAATCAATATAAAACCCAATTAGGAAAATGGTTTAAGGATGGTCAAGAATTGTCAGGTGGTCAGTGGCAAAAAATGGCTTTAGCGCGCGCCTTTATGAGGAAAGAAGCACGAGTACTTATTTTAGATGAGCCAACAGCCGCAATGGATGCACAAGCTGAGGCGGATATTTTTAGTGAGTTTAGTCAACGCATGAAAGATAAAATGACTATTTTAATATCACACCGTTTTTCAACCGTAAGAACGGCTCGGCACATCATGGTGATGGATAAAGGCGAGGTAATTGAAATGGGTTCGCATCAGGAATTAATAAAATTCGACGGTATCTATACCAGATTATTTAATCTTCAGGCTAAAGGTTATCTTTAGCCTGAAAGCCGCAGCTGGGCCACTCGCGGGTTTTGTTTAGTTGGATTTAATAAAATTCGAAATATGGTCGACAACCTTCGTCTCAATCTCCCAGAAGCCATGATAAGTCTTAGTGTTACAGGGGTTTGATAAAAGATCCTTCCCGCCGCTAAATGATTTCACTTCAACCTGTGATGCATCTATAAGCATTGATGCAATTTTTTCTGCCCCCGACGGAGGTGCTTTACTGCAGCTATTTTCCGTATGTGCCAACACGAGTGTCGGCATGGTTACTTTTTTCAAGTTCATCTCAGTCAGTGGAGTACTGTTACCATTTTCAACTGTCATGCTGGATGTTAATACTAAACCGTTGGTTTTTTCTGAGGAGTGTATCGCGATATTGGCAGATGATTCTGTGCCACGGCTTGTGCCTATTAGCCATACAGGCACATTTTTTCGAGTTTGTAAATTACGAATCACATGATCGATATCGCTAACATGTTCTTTACTGTTTCTAAATCCACCCAGCATGCCCCTTCCTGATTGTGTGTCTTAGGGCGCCCTGATCACATTTTCGACAGTTGAGTTCGAGCCCTAGTTTAGAGTCACGTCCCGTATTCGATTCAGCCCATGGACGGCTCGTCCAAGGAGGGTCGTGGCGAACATGTTGGAAGTGCCCGCATTCTCGTTCTGCAATCCCGTCATCTTCCGGGTCTTTATGATAATTCTTTGTAGGATTTTTCATTTGATATTTGTAAGTAGCCCTTTTATTTCATGCGCCTTGGTGGGTCGAACTAAGCGAGCAATTTCTTGGCCATCGCTTAATAGAATTATGGTGGGCCATAATGTGACATGGAATTCACGGCCCAACTTTTTTACTTTTTCATCAAGGACTTTAATATGCGGTAATTTTAGTCCGGATAAATTTTCTTTTATCGCAGGAGCTGATGCTTAGCAGTGTCCACACCAAGGGGCGCCGGATTCAAGTACAGCGTGACAGAATGTTTCGCTCATTTGCGATCTTGATGGGCTATCTTCACTATGATTTGGGTTGAAACCATTTCGTGATGCGTTCAATTTACTGATTATTCAATTGTATTGCCGAGCAGGTCGGCCTATTAATGAATGTTTTTACCTATAATGTCATTTTCTTTGCTGATGTTCTGAGTCGAGCTTGGCGTTTACATGATTATCTGAAAATTCAGTTTCGTGAATAAGCATCGTTAAAAAAATATAGTTTTCGCCATGCTTTTCAACTTAAACCAGCACATAAGTCTTCAATGTCATTGGCTGCTGAAACAATGGCAGTATCCGGAATTTTTTCTGGATAGAGTGTTGTAATTTTTCCGATAAGAGAAAACATTTCAGAGCGATAATCTAAATAACGTCGGAGCTAGAATTGGGTCATGTTGCGCTCGGGCGAATGCTCTGTTTTTGGTCCTTCTGTATAAATCATTGAGGGGTCTTTGGTTAACTGGTGCATATCAAGCATATGGGTGATGGATCGTATGTTATGTAGCTCTTTGAGTATTGAGCCTCTTTGTTGGCGCTGTTCTAGCGTTAATAGAAAAAATAATGTAGTACCTAACGATGTGACGTCATTGATAAGCGCCTCTGTTATCTGAATTATTTCTGCTAGTGTCGGTTCGCTAAATTCCCATTCGAATAAGCTGAGTGTATAGATAAGAGCGGAGCTAAATAAGACCACAACAAAAATAACGCCGCCGCGAATCCACTTGCTGGGTTTGGATAATGTGCGTACGCGTTCTTGTGCATTACTGGCTGTTACATGAAGTTCGTTACAGGCGCGGGCTATATCCGATTGGGCATGCGCTCGGTGATGCGCATTTCGAACATGGAGATGGTTTTTATGATTTCTTTGAAGCTTAATCGTGTATAGATCAAAGCACTTTAATGCCCGCGGTTCACTCAGGCAATAGCTTGTTCGGAAAAACAGAATTTTTTGATTAGGTTTATGGCAATGCTTAAACCAGAAGGGAACGGCTTAGTAAGTGGTTAAAGCGGTCGTTAATCATACTAATTTAGATTTAACTAAGCCGCTTACTTTGCCAATATCTGCTCGACCTTGAAGCTTGGGTTTGAGAATGCCCATAACTTGTCCCATTCCTTGCATACCGCTAGCGCCAGTTTGGCTAATCGCTTCATCGATTAGAGAGGCAACTTCATCGTCAGATAAGGGTTGAGGTAAAAATTCAGATATAACTCCGATTTCAAAATTTTCTTGTTCTGCAAGCTCAGGGCGATTAGCATCTTCGTACTGCTTGGCTGAGTCGCGACGCTGTTTAACCATCTTATCTAAAACGGCTAACACTCGTGCGTCGTCAAGCTCAATACGTTCATCTACTTCAATTCGTTTAAACTCAGATTGCATGAGTCGAATTGTGCCTAGGCGAAGCTTGTCCTTGGCGCGCATAGCCAATTTCATTTCGTCTTTGATGCTGCTTTGGATCGCTGAACTCATCGTATTGCTCGCGTTAGTGCCTAATGCTCACTATAATAATAAGCAAGGCGCATGGGAAGAGACGATTATGTTGCTTGGGCGGCTCTTATTAACTTAAGCCGCCAAATATTAGTACAGGCGATTAAATTTACGTGATTCGCGAGATACTTTTTTAGCATGACGCTTAACCGCAGCAGCAGCTTTACGCTTACGAACGGTGGTTGGCTTTTCGTAATGTTCACGGCGACGGACTTCAGATAAAACGCCGGCTTTTTCACAAGAGCGTTTGAATCGACGTAGCGCGATATCGAACGGCTCGTTTTCTTTTAATTTAACAGAAGGCATGGATCTTCCTGTGGTGGTTTACGTTAAAAACAGTAATAAATTGTTAGTTTAGCCTGATAAGTAAGTACTCGTCAGGCAATAAAGCGAGCCCCAGTACAAAGAAGCTCTTACAAGGGGCGCAGATTTTACACATTCATCCTCCTTACGACAAGCTATTTACAAACTGCTCTTTGTAATAGGCTAGGAATAGTTCTATTTTATCGTGTGCAAGTCTATCAACTTGGGTTGAATAGCCTTAGTACCATGAGATAGGCATCTGGTATTATGCTCAACTTTTACCGTATAAAGTCTGTATTTTGCCAACATTGAGAAGAATATGCGTGTTTTAGGTATCGAGACTTCCTGTGATGAAACGGGTGTTGCGCTTTATAGTAGTGGGGAGGGTTTGCTGGGGCATGATCTATACAGTCAGATTGAGCTTCATGGCGAATACGGTGGAGTTGTCCCTGAGCTGGCTTCAAGGGACCATATTCGTAAGCTATTGCCACTTATTGAATCCTTGCTTGATGATTGCAAGCTCACTAAAGCGGATATCGATGCCATCGCCTTTACTAGTGGCCCCGGCTTAGTCGGCGCATTGATGGTAGGCGCATGCACTGGTCGAGCGTTGGCCTTTAGCTTGGATATCCCTGCTATTGGAGTGCATCATATGGAAGGGCATCTGCTGGCTCCTATGCTAGAAGAGAACCCTCCCGCTTTTCCTTTTATTGCATTACTAGTCTCGGGTGGGCATACCCAGTTGGTTAGAGTTGATGGTATTGGTCAGTATAAACTGCTTGGTGAGTCCCTTGATGATGCCGCTGGCGAGGCTTTTGATAAAGCCGCTAAAATGTTGGACCTAGACTATCCGGGGGGGCCTCAAATAGCTCGTTACGCGGAAAAAGGAGAGGCGGGGCGCTTTCACTTTCCTCGTCCTATGACCGGCAGGCCAGGTTTAGATTTTAGTTTTAGCGGCCTCAAGACCTTCACCTTAAATACCGTTACTCAGTATGCGGGTGAAAATGGGCTGCCCGATGAGCAGACCTGTGCCGATATTGCGTATGCTTTCCAAGAAGCTGTTGTGGACACTCTTGTGATTAAATGCCGTCGAGCTCTGGAGCAGGAAAAGTTAAGTCGCTTAGTGATTGCTGGAGGTGTGTCTGCTAATACTCGCCTGCGAGAGCGCTTAGAGAGCGCGCTAAAGAAAATCGATTCCGATGTTTTCTATGCTCGGCATGAATTCTGTACTGACAACGGCGCTATGATTGCCTACGCTGGCTGCCAAAGGCTATTGGCAGGCCAGCAGGAGCCACTGAGTGTACAAGTAAAAGCGCGATGGCCTTTAGAGCAGTTATCGCCGATTTTCTCAAAGGGGTCACTTTCAATTGATTCAAATGGGGTTGAACCTAGCGTCTGAGGTTATTAAGATTAATGAATACGAAAACAATCCAGTCTAGCCCCACAGGAAATGACACCATTGAAAAAATGGATAAAGTCATCGTCCGGCAGTTAAAGTTAGAAACTATTATTGGTTTATTTCCTTGGGAGCGAGAGGTTCGGCAGCGCTTATTTGTCGATCTGGAAATAGGTGCTGATATCAAACAAGCCGCGGCAAATGATGAGTTAGAGCATACGATTAATTATGCTGAGGTCTGTGATCGCGTGGCCACTTTAGCCGACGATGGAAGGTTTAAGTTAATTGAAACATTCGCCGAAAAAATTGCAGCCTTAGTCTTAAATGATTTTACTGCTGAGTGGGTTAAAGTGAGTGTTACGAAAGTTGATGCGATGCCGCAAGTTGCTAGCGTTGGTGTTACGATTGAGCGTACTGCTAAAAGTACAGCGAGTTTTTAAGCTATGGTGCAGGCTGTTATTGGCGTAGGGAGTAATGTTGAGCGCGAAAAAAATATTTGCTCAGCATTAGACCAGTTGTTTATACTGTTTGGCGAGTTATCTATTTCACCTGTTTATCAAAGCGCCGCTAGTGTCGAGAGCATGTCTGAATCTAAACGTAATAGTTCAGATCAACAGGAAAGTTTTTATTACAACCTAGTGCTTGCGATAGAAACGGATAAGGCTATTTTAAGTCTTAAGCATTCTTTACGGGCAATAGAAAAAAACCAAGAGAGAAACCGTAATGTATCAGCAGTCACTCTTGATTTAGATGTATTGCTGTACGGTGATTGGATTGGTGAGTTAGATAGCAATGCAGTCCCGCATCAAGATATAACTGAATGCGCGCATGTACTAAGGCCATTGGCAGATCTTTTGCCTGGTAGCAGGCACCCCATATACAATAAAAAATATTATGAGCTATGGTCTGAATTTTCTAAAAATAAAACAGTAAATGCAGTCGATTTTTTCTGGAATGATCGTGTAATCTCAAGCTCTGGCTGGTAGCCTATTTTGTAGGGTGAATAGTCTAGGGGGGTAATATGTCCTGCTTGTGATAAGGGATAAGTGTTTTGATCTATGTTAGAAGTTGAATTATAAATAAATACTCCTGCCTCCATCTACTGCTAATATTTGTCCTGTGATATAGGGCGCATCTTGTACAAAAAATAAAACCGTTTTTGCAATGTCATTAGCTGAGCCTTCTCTAGCTAACGGCACTTGTTTTAAGATGCGCTGCTTTTCTTTATCGCTATGCTCTCCCGCATTTTCGGGCCAAATAATAACGCCCGGCGCGACTCCGTTAACACGTACCTCCGGCGCCAGTTCTCGCGCTAGAGATTTAGTGAGCATCGCCGTTCCTGCTTTTGCGATAGTATAAGGGCTATATTCCGGCAAGGGTCTTTCTGCATGAATATCGATAATATTAACAATACAACCGTGTTGTTTTTTTAATTCGGGTGCGAGTGCTTGGGATAAAAAGAAAGGCGCTTTGCTGTTGCTAGCCTGTAAGTCTTCCCATTGCTCTTCTGTCACTTCGCCGAATTTAGTAGGGTAATAGCTTGATGCGTTATTGATAAGAACTTTGAGTCCCCCCCAGATATTGACGGCGCTCTCTGCAAGAGCCTTCACTTCTTTTAATTGTGCTAAGTTTGCTTTTAATGTTGAAGCTGAATTTTTTCGTATGTTATTAAGCTGCTGCGCTAATTCCTCTGCCTCTATTGATGAACGTAAATAATGAATGATGATGTTGAAGTCGTTGTGGTGAAGTTGCTTGGCAATTTCGGCGCCAATTCGACGACCGCCGCCGGTAATTAATGCAACGGGATTACTCATAATTCTAACTCTTTTGAATGTCGGATAAAAATAAGGATAATTGTTCAATACGTTGTAAAAATATAGCGTCACCCAACTCAGATTTTTGATGCCCTTTATCCATTAAAGATTGAGGGTTTACGTTTGAATAAGCTTTTAGTGTATTTGTCCAAAATAAGATCCATTTTTGATGGTCTTTTTTATAAAATAACGCGGCAGCGCCATCTATTAATTTTTTGAAGCGTTCTTGCTTACGTATAGGGTCAAGCTTTTGTAATATGTTTGCGATTGCTTTTGGGTCGCTTTCTGGGATGCTGGTTTCAGTATTTGAGCGGCTGATATCGATATGGTGTTCAGCTATACTTACTAGTGTCTCCGCATGCTGATTAAATAATAGGGCTAAATTTCGATATTCAGTGGGCGCGCCCAGTCGCCGACATAAATTTTGAATTACTTCGTGCTTGAGAGGGTAGCAAATAGCCATAAATCTGAGTTGAGGGCTGTTATGTAAACCGGCCATTTTGGATAATAAATGAACGCTGCCCTTATAGTGCTCGGAGCTGACTTCTGGCAGGATATCTTTTAGTGCGTCACATAAGTCCAGTATAGAAAAAAAATATTGTGGCGATTTTTCTCCCAATGCTTTTGCTAACTCTTGCCAGACTCGCTCTGCAACGAGGTGTTTGGTTTCTCCATGAACCACCATCGCATGCATTAAATCTAGCGTTTCCGTTGCGACAGTAAACCCTAGGTAATGATAGCGAGCGCCAAAACGAGCAACTCTTAATACCCTTACAGGGTCTTCGGCAAAAGCCAGTGATACGTGTCGGAGTAAACGCTTTTCTAAATCCTCTTGCCCGTTATAGGGGTCAATGAGCTCGCCATTGTCATCTTGCGCTATTGCATTAATGGTTAGGTCTCGCCTCTCTAAATCTTCTTCTAGGTTTACTGATGGGCCGGTATGAAAAGTAAAACCCTTATAGCCCGGAGCGGTTTTGCGTTCAGTTCGTGCTAGCGCATATTCTTCCCCCGTTTGTGGGTGTAGAAATACTGGGAAGTCTTTGCCTACTGGTCGATACCCTAGTTTCATCATTTCTTCAGGCGAAGAGCCAACAACAACCCAATCTTTTTCTGAAAAAGGAAAGTTGAGAAGCTGATCGCGAACGGCGCCGCCGACAAGATATTTTTTCATAAATTAAAGGAGATAGAATTGACCTAAGATTATTTTTCTAGCACACTGGCTCGAAGTGTATTGTAATAAGGCTCACTATGTTAACACATTCTTATTCAATCAAATTCTGCCTCGTCTCTGCTGTTAGTTCAGTAGCAATGGCTGTGCTTGCCTTGCTTAAGCGTACTCTGCGCTGGTTTGGTATTAAGAGCGGTTGACAATGATTTAACTTGATTTAAGAAATTCATTTTCAAAAGGCCGCAACTTACACATTGCGGTTTTTTTATGTACAGGATGTACGGTATCCCGCGGGTGCATGGATGCGTAGGAGCGGGGCGTTTGTACGAGTCGATAATTGCTCCTGCATGATCGCACTTCTACCGTCCATGTTGGTCGTATCCCGCGGGTGCATGGATGCTGGGCCATTTTTTGCTCCTGTATACCCCAAGGGCACGTAGAAATTGCCATTGGCGCCATGACCTCCAAGGAAGGAGGGAATGCAAATAGATTGTTTGGAACAATCTTTACCGGTGGCGCTTTATCGATTATTTAGTAAGTAAATAAATATTATTAATATTACAGCCTATATAACACTCATCGCCATTTGGTCGACCACGCCTTTGGCGATTAAATGGAGCACTATGGATGTGTCTTTTGCGGGCGCTATTTTTTGGCGGATTCTGCTATCTGCACTGTTAGCATTACTAGTATTAAAAATCCGTGGTGAGAAATTATTTGTTAGACCTGGTGTATGGCGTTTTTATGCCATTACAGCGGCAGGTATCGCACCTAACTTTTTGTTGGTCTATTGGTCTTCATTGTGGATTTCATCAGGCCTTATTTCTGTCATTTTTAGTCTGACCCCATTCTTAATGGGTATTCTTTCTTACTATTGGCTAGGCAACAATGTATTTACAATACGCAGATTAATTGCCCTATCCATTGCCGTCATAGGTTTAATTATTATTTTTTCTGATCAGCTGTTAGTGATGGGGAATCAGGGTGCTTACGGTATTATGGCCGTGCTACTGTCTATTATTTGCTTTGCTATTAGCAGTACATGGCTACAAAAAACGGGTGCATCGGTACATGTATTACAGACGACAACAGGAGGGCTGTGCTTTTCGGTTCCACCATTGGCTCTGTGTTGGTGGATATTGGATGGCGAATTACCTTTTGATATTAGCCTTCAAGGGGGGCTTGCCATACTTTATTTAAGTATTGTTGGATCTTTAATCGGTTTCTTCTTATATTACTTCTTGCTGCACCGAATTACCGCTACGGTTGTGTCCACAGTGGGTATGATCAGCCCCGTATTCGCATTGGCGTTAGGGAGTATGCTTGCAGGAGAAGAATTGAGTCTTCGGTTAATGGTCGGTGCTGCCATGGTGTTATTGGGGGTTGCGTTATATCATGTGTACTCTTTTAAAAAACGAATGTTGTGAGTCTGTAATGAAAATCTTGATAACGGGTGGGGCGGGTTATATTGGCAGCCACACCTGTGTTGAATTACTTAATTCCGATTTTGAATTAATTGTCTTTGATAACTTAAGCAATAGTAAGCTTGAGGCGTTAGACCGAGTGGAACGTATTACTGGTAAAACGCTTGATTTTGTTGAGGGTGATGTTCGTGACAGAGAGCAGCTTCGTTCTTTATTCAAGCAATATAATATCGATTCGGTTATTCATTTTGCTGGTCTTAAGGCGGTAGGCGAATCGGCCCAGATTCCTTTGCATTACTATGATGTCAATGTTGGCGGTACTATCGCCTTGGCCGAAGTGATGGAAGAGTTTGATTGCCATCGACTCGTTTTTAGCTCTTCGGCTACTGTCTATGGCGCTGAGGCTCCCATTCCCTACGTTGAAACACTGCCCCCCTCTGCCTGTAATGTTTATGGCCGAACTAAGTTAATAGTGGAGGAAATACTTCAGGACTCTTGTCATAAAGCCAATAGCCAATGGCAGGTAAGTTTACTGCGTTATTTTAATCCTATTGGTGCTCATGCCAGTGGTTTGATAGGAGAAG
This sequence comes from Cellvibrionaceae bacterium, assembly GCA_047629215.1. Taxonomy (GTDB): domain Bacteria; phylum Pseudomonadota; class Gammaproteobacteria; order Pseudomonadales; family Cellvibrionaceae; genus CANLBN01. Next base: position 9,564 of record JBLHWO010000037.1, read on the forward strand.
ATCCTCAAGGTATCCCCAATAATTTATTGCCATTCGTTGCTCAGGTTGCAGTCGGAAGATTAAAAGAGCTGCAAATTTTTGGGGATGATTATCCTACCATCGATGGTACCGGTATAAGGGATTACATACATGTGGTTGATCTGGCGCGCGGTCACGTTAAAGCATTACAGAAAATGCTGAAGTCGGATAAAGGTTGTTGTACTTACAATTTAGGTGCGGGAAAAGGCTCCAGCGTGCTTGAGGTTATTGCTGAATTTGAAAAAGCGAGCGGTAAAAAAATTCCTTATAAAATAGCACCACGCCGCGAAGGTGATTTAGCTGAATATTATGCCGATGCGACCTTGGCCTTAAAAGAATTGGGATGGAAAACAGAATTAGAGCTTGATGCAATGGTGGCAGATACGTGGCGTTGGCAGTCGCAGAATCCAAATGGTTATGCTGGTTAGCGGTTTTAGCAGCAGGCTTAATTCTTGGCAGAAAATAATTTTTCGTCCTCTAGCCGCATCATGGTTAATTCCCCGCCCCAAACACAGCCCGTGTCGATAGCGAATACATTATGGTGGTCGGCATTGCCCTCTAGCGCAGCCCAGTGCCCAAAAATAATTTTGTCATCATAGGTCTTTCTATTGTAGTGAGAATACCAAGGTAAATACCCTATGGGCGCACTATTAATGCCCGCCTTCGAGCTAAGTTCTAATCTTCCCGAGCTATCGCAGAATCGCATGCGTGTAAAATAATTGGTGATTAGGCGTAAACGTTCAGTACCTTTTAGATCTTTCGACCAACTACCAGGTTGATTTCCATACATATTTTTAAGGAAAGAAGAGATTGCTTTACTCTGTAGAGCTGCCTCGACTTCACGTGAATACTTTAATGCTTTTTTGATTGACCACTGAGGGGGTATACCCGCATGTACCATAGTATATTTTAGTTTTGAATCATGATGCACTAGAGGTTGCTTTCGAATCCACTCTAGCAGGCAGTCTCTATCCGGTGCATTAAGTATAGCGTTGAGAGTGTCGGACGGCGACGGCTCTCTACAGCCTACAGCAACGGCCAACAAATGTAAGTCATGATTCCCTAAAACAATGTGTAGCGAGTCGCGCAGATGATAAAGAAAACGTAAGGTTTTTAATGATTCGGGGCCGCGGTTAATCATGTCGCCCGCCACCCATAGTTTATCTTTTTTAGGTTGAAAATTTATATGCGCTAACAAAGCCTGAAGTGGTTGCAGGCAGCCTTGAATATCGCCCACCGCATAGGTCGCCATTGAATACAGACCCCTTAATAATTAATGTAAAGCGTGTGGTCTAGTTAACGAAAAGGCGGGAATAGGAACGTTAAAGTTCTCACCTGCATCGCTTTGCATCTGATACGTTCCTTCCATTGTTCCCGCTTGAGTTTCTAATATTGCACCGCTGCTATAAGTATAGCTATCGCCGGGTAGTATATGCGGCTGCTGACCGACGACGCCCATTCCCTGAGCCTCTTGAATGGCATCGTTGGCGTCAGTAATAATCCAATGGCGGCTTAGAAGTTGTGCAGGTTTGTCGCTATTATTTTCTATAGTGATTGTGTAGGCAAAAGCAAAGCATTTTTGGTCTGGCTGAGAATGCTCGTCTAAATAGCAAGTTTTGACTTTAATCTCAATCTGGTGACTTTCTGTAGCACCGTTATCTTTGATCACTTGTGTCATGGTAAAATCCATTAATGAAAGGTGAGAGTTGATTCTAACGAATTATAATACTGAATATAGTACTATCGTTGGCCTGATCTTGACTATGAATAGGCGGCGATAATATTACTCAGCATCACGTACTCTTCAACCGATATGTTTTCTGGTCTTAGGTTGGTGTCTATAGGGAGCGACTGGATTTGTTCTTTAGTCAGTAGTTGTTTCAAACTATTGCGTAAGGTTTTTCGGCGCTGTTGAAAACAAATATTTACGAGTTTGCTTAGTATGTCAATATTAGATGCTACGAAGGGTAATTGCGGGTGCGGCGTTAATTTAACAATCGCGGAATCAACTTTCGGTTGTGGATCAAAGCTTTCTGGCGGCACCGCAAATAAATACTCAACCTGGCAATAGTATTGGACCATAACGCTAAGTCGCCCATAGTGCTTTTCATTTTCGTGAGCGGCTAAACGTTCAACCACTTCTTTTTGTAGCATAAAATGCATATCGGCAATTTTATCTTGAAAGCTAAGTAAGTGAAAAATCAAAGGTGTTGAAATATTGTATGGCAAATTGCCGACGATGCGCAGAGGTTTGTCAGTGGCGAGTTGTTTAAAGTCAAACTTTAGCGCGTCGACCCTATGAATTTTGAAATCATCATATTTAGCAAATTGGGCTAATAAAATAGGAATAAGGTCTTGATCAATTTCAATTACATTAAGCTTAGGGCAAGCTGATACCAATGGGGCGGTAATAGCGCCCTGGCCAGGGCCAATCTCAACTAGATTGTCATCAATTTTTGGTGCAACACTACGAACGATTCGGTCAATAATGTTCGCATCGTTTAAAAAGTTTTGACCAAAGCGTTTGCGGGCGCGGTGTTTAAAGATAGGTTGACTCTGTTGGCTCATAAGCTAAATAAGGTCTCTGGTTTGCGCCATATTCAATGCATATTCAATAGCGGTTTCTAAACTGCCCAGGTCAATATTCCCAGTGCCAGCTAAATCTAGAGCCGTGCCATGATCAACCGATGTTCTAATGATGGGTAGGCCTAAAGTAATGTTGCAGGCTTTACCAAATCCTTTAAATTTAAGGACAGGTAAGCCTTGATCGTGATACATAGCGAGCACAGCATCGGCTGCGTTTAAATATTTTGGTGTAAATAAAGTGTCTGCAGGTAAGGGCCCCAAACAGTGAATATTTTTTTCTGCTAGCTTTTGTAGTGTTGGCACGATGATGTCAATTTCTTCATGGCCTAAGTGGCCACCTTCACCGGCATGTGGGTTTAAACCACAGACTAAAATTTTTGGTTCACTAATGCCAAATTTTGTTTTTAAATCGTGATGAAGGATGCGGATGATTTCTGTTAACAGGCTTTCTGTAATTGCAGGGGCTACATCTTTTAGTGGAAGATGTGTTGTGGCCAGTGCAACTTTTAATCCTGATGTTGCCAGCATCATTACAACACGAGAGCTAGCGGTTTTGTCTGCTAAATACTCTGTATGGCCGCTAAAACTAATGCCAGCATCATTGATGATACTTTTTTGAACTGGCCCCGTTATCATCGCAGCGCACTGTTTTTTCTGGCATGACTCTATAGCACTATCAAGACAATCTAAAACATATTGCGCATTAGTTTGGTTTAGTTTTCCGGGAATACTCGGTTGCGATAAGCGTATTGGAACAATGCCTAGCTCATAGGGTTCTAAGGTTTGTGGAGGTTCTTGCAAATTAATGCTGCGTAAGCTTAAGGGTAGCTTCAGTGTCTGGGCTCGCATTTCTAACAATTCAGGATCAGCGAACGCAACCAATTCATAAGCCGTTTGCTGATAGGCTTTTTGAGCCATCATGACGGCTAGGTCAGGGCCGATCCCTGATGGTTCTCCAGGTGTAAACGCCAGCCGCTTAATCAAATCAGCACTTCCACATAAGCATCTTCACGCAATTCTTGAAGCCATAGTTGTAGTTCGTCTTGAAAGCGACGCTTACGTAAGATGCTAACGACCTGATTACGTTTAACAACGTCGAACATATCTTCAACACGACTATCATCAACTTTTAGAATATGCCAGCCAAACTGTGATCTAAACGGTTTGCTGATTTCTCCTAGAGGGGTCTCTTTCATTGTATTTTCAAACACGGGAACAAATTTTCCTGGAGTTGACCAGCCTAGGTCCCCGCCTTCTGACTTTGAGCCTGTGTCTTCTGTGTATTCTTTTGCAAGTGTATTAAAATCTGTATCTTGTAGTAGTTGTTGATAAAGCCCGTCAATTTTGGCTTTGGCTTCTGCATCGGTAAACAACGGAGTGGGTTTGATTAATACATGTCGGACTTTAAAGCGTTCGACCATTACTGGTTCTGCACCACTACGTTGTATTACTTTTAAGATATGTACCCCGGCATTACTTCGAAACGGTTGGCTAATGTCGCCCGACTTTAAAGTGGCGACTTGTTCGAGAAATAAAGACGGAAGCTCGTTTTTCATACGCCAACCTAAATCGCCACCTTTACTTGCGTTTGGTCCTTTAGAGTAAGCGGCTGCTAGTTCTTGAAATTTCGAACTAGATTCTTCCGCTTGTTCAACTAGTTTTTGAGCTTTAGCAATAGCTGTATTACCACCGTCACCCTCAATCGGCAATAATATATGTGCTAGCCTAAAACGAGTTTGTGTCCATTCTTTACCTGCTTTTGATTCCAGAAATTCATCTATTTCGCGTTCCGTGATACGCAGTCGGTTATTAATATTGCCTTCCTGAATTTTTTGAAGTAGCAAATCGTGCTTGATTGCTTTTTGTAATTGAGGCTCATCCATTTCTTGCTGAGATAGGTAGGCTTCCAAGGTATTATTTTCAGAAATTAAGCGGCGCTTTAAGCGCGAGATACTGGTATCTATTTCACTATCACTAATGTTTAGATTAACCCTTTCGGCAATTTTTAGCTGTAACCTCTCTAGAATAAGTTGGTTTAATACTTGTTCTTTGACGGTATTAGTGACTTTTATATCAGGTTGTTTTTTGGTTAAGTGAGTTAAGCGTTGGTTTAGCTCGCTTTGTAAGATCACTTTGTCTTCAACAACTGCAATCGCCTTATCTAAATCTTGATAGGCATGGCTAGCCATAGCCGTCATCAATGAAATAGCGACTGCACTTATGAGGCTCAGTTTCGGTTTTATGATTGATCTGTACATATTATTTAGTTGAATTATAGTTTATAAAATTAATGTGGTTCATTTTAGCCGTCGTCTCGTCATATTTAATCGCCATAAACGGCTCGCCATTCTAGGTAGCCGTCAATGCTCTCATCCAATAACGTATCTAGCTGCTTACCGGTGCCGCCTAAACCTTTGAATTGTAATTCGAAAAAGGCAGAGTAGTCATAATCCAGTTCGTCGTCAGCCAGTGTGTCGACTAAGTCACTATCTAGCTCACTGCGGTAACCCACGCGCACTCGGTAACAGCAGCCACTATATTCGATTGCGCTGACGCTATCGAGTTCCCGATTTCTTACGGTATCGTAGGCGCTGTAGAGTAGCAAGTGCCACCGAGGACTAAATATGGGGGCGATAATGCCAGCATCAAGCTGTTCAACGGTACTTGTATCAGTCGCTCCGCGTATATATCGATAGCTTACGTTGAACAGATTTTTACGCTCGCTCTGATAGCGCAGAGAAAGGTTGCCTCGGTCGACTTGGTTCAGTGAGTCATCGTAAAGTAAGTTGCTACTGATACGCCAATCCACAGTGGGGTTGGCGGATAATTGTGCGGCAATTGCCGAGTTGTTGTCTGTTTGTGCGGCATTAGTCAGGGTAACTCTGCGGTCATCGAAATAGGTGATTTGTCCCACGCTAGCACTGAACCATTCTCTTCCCGAATCATTACCAAAAAAGCGAGTGCTTAAGCCGATAGCGAGTTGGTTGGCGTCATCAATGCGATCACCCCCAGAGAAGCGTGTATCGCGAAACAACTGGCTGAAGCTAAAGGTTAGCTCTGAAGTATCGAAATCGATATCCTGATTATCTGTCGTTAGGTCAAACAGTGGGCTGTGGTCTTCAAAGTCACTGTAAAAGTATAATAGGTGCGGTTCAAAGGTTTGAAGGTAGCCATTGCCTAGTAAACTGCCATCCCGTTCAAAAAACAAGCCGCTATCAATGACCACTTGCGGAACCGTAATAGAGGGTGATTCATCAGCGCTGTCGACAAAATTATGGTCATCTAGCCAATACTGTAGATGTTTTGTCTGGAAGGCGGGGCGTAAAAAGCCCCATTCCGGTTCAAAGTTAAAGCCTAAACTGTAATCCGCGCGTAAACGCTGGCCCGTTAATATTGGGTTGCTAGCATCGGCATTGGCATGGTCGAAAGCAATCCATTCGTTATTTAAGGCTAAAGACCAATTGCTGTCTCTTCTTTCATTAAAGCTATAAAGACCATTTGCGGTAATTGCCGGTAATTGCTGGAAGGGGGCGGTGATACTCTCTGACAGTAATTGGTAGCGGGTGGCATCGAGGCCGAATTGCCAGTTTTCGGTAGTGTAGCCCGTTAGTATTCTCTGGTTTAGATGATTTTCGTCACGTTCCGATGCTGTATTGTTGTCAAAGTCATCGAAATAATCAATATCGCTTACTTCGGTATAGTCAATACGTGTCGACCAGGCTTGATTGGCACCACCGCTCTGATTGAGGTTGACTACCCAGCGGTCCTCATTTTTAAAGGGAACAACGTCTTCCTCCGTTATTGTGCCGTCATCAATTAGGTCTTGATCATCCTTATCTATTTTACCCTTATCGCCGTTGAGGAAGCCAAGATTCAATTCGGTTTCGAGGTAGGGGTTTAGGTGGCGAAATTGCCCTTCGTACAGTAAGCCATTAGCTTCACGCCAGTGGGTGGTGAAGAGGAGGTCATAGTTGGGCGCAAGGTTAAGGTAATAAGGAGCAGAAATAGTAACGTTGTCGTTTGAATAGGCAAAGGTGGGCGCTAAAAAGCCTGAGAGGCGCGCATCGCCAAGAGGAAAGCGTAAGTAGGGAAAGTAAAAAACAGGGACGCCTTTAACTAATAAACGCACATGTTTGGCATGACCTTGGCGTGCGTCAGTATCTAAAATAATCTGGCTGCCTTTTAAGAGCCAAGTATCGTTGCCCGGCTCACATTGCGTAAAACTGGCAGAGGATAGGTTAATAGTATTGCTAGCCGTTTTTTTGATTGTTTTGGCGCCGCCGCGAATTTTTTGTTGGTGCAATACATATTGCGCCTGATTGACTTCGATTGTTCCCTGCGGTTGAATATTGGCAGCGCTTTGAGTAGAAACATCCGTTGAAATAAAGGAGGCTGTTTGTACTATCGTTGCCTTGTCACCTAAGACCAATAAGCCCGGTTCTCTTATCTCTAGCTCGCCTTCAAGTATCAATGTGCTGTTGGCTTGATCTATTTCAGCGCGTTGCGCTTTAAGCTGCCTATAGCCTTGAGTAATAATAACGTCGCCGATCAAGATGACATGCTTGTCTGCTGTTTTATTTTGATTGTTATTACTGCTTTCATTAGGCATTTCGTAAAGTGTCGATGTATTTGCAGAGGCTCTAATGGGGGCTGAATTTGGTGGAAGATTGGCGTCATTGTCTGTGCGTACAGGAGCAATATAAGCCCCGCAACTTCCAAAAGGGAGTGCTTCTTTCTGTGCTTCTGTTAGGGCCTCTAGAGGTACCCAGTCTAATATCCTTGTTGCTTGGTAGGTGGTTACTTGATCGGAGCTTGTTTGATCTGCATAAACAAGAGGGCTGCAGCAAGTTCCAATAGCAGATAACCATAGTAACCAATACCTTAATCCGTAAATCATGCTGCAGGATGAAATTGATGGCATTAAGGGCGGCATAAACAAATCTAATTGGGGGCTGAGTGAGCTGCTTTATAGGAACACAGTAAATGACGGGTAATTCTACTGGAAAACGTGACAAATGTGGTGAGGTTTGTCATCCTATGGCGACAACAACTCAGTGTCATAAAGTAGTATTAAATACCCCTTAAAATAAGAAAAGATAAAAAAACAATTAAAGGCCTCATATGTCGCTAACGGAAAGTAAATTACAAGCCTGGGTTTCAGCTCAATTACAGCAACGTTCTGATGTTACTTATACTAGCCCCATAGAGCTTCAGCCTCTATCGGGAGATGCTGGCTGTAGACAATACTTTAGGCTTCATACTCATCCTTCACTATTGGCCGTGTCCGCCCCCAAGACTGAAGGGGTTAGTGAATGTGCGCGTTATTTTACTGGGCTTTCGGGGGCATTGAGGGAAGCGGGTGTTCCGACTCCACAAGTATTAACTTGTGACGAAGATCAAAATTTTCTGCTGATCGAAGACTTTGGTGGTCAGTCATACCTAGATTGCTTGAATGATGAAACGGCGGATGTGCTATACGGTCAGGCGTTAATGGTCTTATTGAGATTACAACAAATTCCGCGTTCTTCTATCGCCTTACCGAGCTATGGCCGATCAATGTTACGACAAGAAATGGCCTTGTTTGATCATTGGTTTGTAGAACAAATGCTGGCTTATCAATTAAGTATAGAAGAGCGTGAGCTGTTAGATAAAACCTACTCTTTTTTAGAGCAGCAGGCCTTAGAGCAGCCGCAAGTTATGGTTCATCGAGATTATCATTCGCGTAATATTATTTATCGTGAAGGTGAAGCGCCGGGCGTTATTGATTTTCAGGATGCGGTATGGGGTCCGATTACTTACGACGTAGTCTCCTTGTTGAGAGATTGCTATATTTCTTGGTCTCCCGAGCAGGTAAAGCGATGGTCCGTTACTTACGGTAATTTAGCGCTTGAGTTGGGGGTGATGCCAGCAGTCAGTGAACATCGTTGGCAGTATTGGATGGATACAATGGGATTACAGCGTCATATCAAAGTGCTAGGTATATTCGCTCGTCTATCGCTACGAGATGGTAAGCCTCAATACCTGTCTGATTTACCGCTAGTCTGGAAATACACTGTGGATATCGCTCAGCAATACCCAGAAACAAAGGTGTTCGCCGATTGGTGTCAGCAGAAATTGCTACCTTTAGTTGAGCTGCAACCGTGGTATTCTGCTAGCGCCATCACAGGTGATTGTACTTGAAAGCAATGATACTTGCTGCGGGTCGAGGCGAAAGAATGCTGCCGCTGACCGCGCACACACCTAAACCCTTGTTGCAAGTCGGCGGTAAGACTCTACTACAATATCATTTAGAACGCTTGGTTGCTGCTGGCGTGAGAGATATTGTGATTAATATCGCCTATCTTGGTGAGCAGATTCGCGATTATTTTGGTTGCCAGTTTGTTAGCGATGATAGCGTCGCTACTATCCATTATTCTATCGAGTCAGAACCTTTAGAAACCGCTGGCGCTATTTTACATGCTCTGCCTCTATTGGGTGATGAATCTTTTTTGTTGGTTAATGGCGATATCTGGACTGACTACCCTTTTGGTTTACTATTGAAGAAAGAATTACAAAATATGTCTGGTCATTTAGTCTTGGTGAGTAATCCCTCCCATAATACAGATGGAGATTTTTCTATTGTTAATGGGATGCTAGTCGAAAAGATTACCTCACCGCTGACCTTTAGTGGGATTAGTCTACTTTCTCCAGCATTAATTAGGAACTACGCTAAGCTTCGGAAAATATTTCCACTTAGCGAAGTGTTTCACGACGCTATAAAGCAGCAACAATTATCCGCTGAGTTTTTTAGTGGGCAATGGTGGGATATTGGAACGGTAGAGCGGTTGAAGCAACTGGATGAACGCTTAAACCTAAAGACCGCAGTTGAATCACGAAAGTCTGCACAAGTTCTTGATGCACCTAGAAAAGTTTAGAATTCGCTTACGACCAATAAGGTCGCTAAACGATTCTAAGCTTTCCTATGCACAACAATGACTCGCACAACTTTTTCGCGTCAACTGAGGTTTTTAGGTTAAGCCACCAATAACGGTATATTCTTATTCTCTTATTCTGCAAAAAATTTAATCTCTACACGTCGATTTTTAAGCGCGATATCATTCCATATTCCTGCTAGGGTGTTTTCCTCAATAGCGGGGTATCGCTCTAAGGGAAGGTTGGTGCCGAGAGGGTTAAGTGTAATAACAAAATTATTTTCAGGGGATTGATTGCTGGCAGTAATTAATTGTAGTAAGCCAATGCTAGCAATATCGGCAAGTCTTGAGCTCGCTTCGGTGATTTGACATTGCGTTATGGGTACGTCATCGACGGCTAGTTCAAATTCCCCGCTGTTTCCTGTGTTGACGCAAAAGTTACCGTCGTGTGCAACGATCGTCACTCTGCCAGCAAACTGCATTGAGCGCAGTGAAGGAATCAGCTCGTCTAAATTTGCTTGAATAGTGTCGCCTAAAAGTAATTCGTCGTATGGAATCTGGTTGTTGGTATTGACTAATTTTTCAAGAGCGCTGAGTTGATCTTGTATGTCAGTATTATCAATTTGGGTAGACGTTGTCACTCTAGGTTCGAACGTGGAGGGTTCAGGGGGAACTCGGGACTCTTGCTCAGCTCTTATTGCAATATTGCTCAATTTTTGTGATTGTGCAGCAAGCGTTGCAACGCTTGTTGCATTTGCAACGATCTTATTTTGATTGTTTGTTAGCATTTGCATTGCGTTTTTTTGTTGGAAATGCGATATCGAAAAAACAGCGACACTCGCGCAATAAACCGCCGCCCATAATAAATTATTCCAAAAATTTTGTTTGTTTCTACTTTTTTCTGCGGTAGGAATTATAGTGTCTGTTTTGGCGTGTAAGGCCGAAATTTGTTTTTCAAACTGGCTCCGTTGTTGTTCTAGTTGTTGTTGTAACTTTTGTTGGGCTGATTCATGACCAAGAGCAATTTCCGCATTGTAAGTTAGCTTTTCTAGCTCTTCTTTGTTTTGTTCAAAATTATGATGATTGCTTGCGTTTTTTTCATCCGAAGTGACATCGTTTGCCACATCACTTGTTAAGTTCAGTCGCTCTAGTGCCTCGACAAGTTCAGAAGCTTTTAGTTGTTTGGGTAGTACTTCTAGAGCCCCTAGTTCACGTGCCTGGCTTATGTAGTTGCTATCTTCTTGGGAGGTATACATCATTATCGGAATAGGGGCTGTGTCTGGGTTGGCTTTAATGACCTTCAATACTTCTAAGCCATTCATTCCGGGCATAGTGTGATCTAAAAATATGATATCGGGTTTATGATCATTCAAATAACCCAGGGCATCTTCGGCTGAAGACGAGGTGTCGACTAACATGTCTTGGTCGATCAGCATTTTTTTTAAAACAAATTGCGCTAATCTTGAGTCATCGACGATAAGGGCTTTTCTGCCGTTCATTATTATGCTCCTGGGAGAGGACTCATTGTTATTAGACGCTATTCTAAACTGAATTATCCTGATCTGCAGTGATTCTTTCGTGACAAGTATAGGCTGTTTTCAAAAGCGTGACCTACTTCCCCTGTAGGCTTAGTCGATATTGATCGTTTTTTGGGTTTTAATGGCGGCAATGATATCAAGAGCAATACTCAGTCTATTCAAACTTTACTATTTTATCTCCGCTATCTTGTCTATAGTTAAAGGATCAGATTCCAGTAAAAGCGTGTTCTACAAAATAGCACTCTCATTTTTACTCTCACTATCAATACCAATTTACTATGTCTCTTCAGCGCCGACTCATCCTCACCATATCGCTACTATTGGTGTGCCTCTTAACCGCTAATATGTTGGTGATGATTTACAGCGCTCGCCAGAATATTCATCAACAACTACAGGTTCATGCCCAAGATACTGCAACCTCACTAGGTTTTAGTATTAGCCAAGCTGCGCTAGCAAAAGATACAGTTCAGGTGTCTTCCATGATTGATGTTATTTTTGACCGAGGTTATTACCGCAGCATTATTTATCGCGATCTTGAGCATGAAGAGATTATCCGCCGAGAACAGCCTATATTCGTTGAAGACGTTCCTCGTTGGTTTACCCATTGGCTAATGTTACCTGAGCCTACTGGTTCCTCGGCGGTTTCTTCTGGTTGGTTTCAGTTAGGTGAACTAACCGTTACGAGTCATCCTGGCTTTGCTTATCGTGACCTTTGGCGCTCTTTCAAAGATCAACTATGGCTTTATTCGGTTACGATTGTGCTGTGCTATGGCTTGCTCGGTATTGGGCTAAAAATGATTCTGCATCCTTTGAAGGAAGTAGAAAAGCAGGCCGAGGCAATTTGTAGAAGAGAGTTTAGTGTGCAAAATACCTTACCGAACATACCGGAGTTGCGCAGCGTGGCGCTGGCGATGAATCGGATGGTTGAAAAGGTTAAAGTGATGTTTGGGCATCAAGTAGAGCTGAATAATCGTTTGCATCAGCAATTACGAACGGATGCAATCACAGGCCTGTCTAACCGTCATGATTTTGATGAGCGTTTAATTGCTTATACTCGGTCAGAACGGACAGCCAATAATGGTCTGCTTATGTTGATGCAAGTTGGCGATTTACAGCTAATCAACTGTAATATTGGTCGACAGGAGGGCGATGATTATCTCGTTACTGTTTCTACCTGCCTACTGCATTATCTACAAGGATTTCACGATGCGATTTGCTCGCGTCACAGTGGTGCAGATTTTGCTATTTTTATTCCTGCCATTAACGAGATTGAAGGTAGAGAGTTGATGGGGCAACTTTATGGTGGCTTGCAATCTATTGAATGGAGCGGAGAGAAAATACAGTCTATTTATGTAGGTGCTGTTTATATAGCTAATATCAATGAGCAGGTTACTGAACGTAAAGTCAATTTGTTAGCGGCAGCCGATGCTGCACTTAACGAAGCGCGTAATGAAAGGCTGAGTGGTTGTTGCTGGCAGCTCTTATCACAGCTTTCACAGCAAACAATCTTTAATAATAAGCAATGGCTTGACTTGATCAGTACAGCGCTAAGCCAGCAAGCCCTTACCTTTCATTATCAGCCTGTATGGCAAGTCATTGATAGGCAAAAAAAGCTAATATTTAATGAAGTGTTGACTCACCTGACCTTGAATGGCGATGATTATGCAGCCAGTGTTTTTATGCCGATTGCCATGCGCTTACAGGTCATGCCCTTATTCGATACAAGGATGTTAGAAGCTTTACTAGGAAGATCCTTGGAGTTGCCAGATAAGCTTT
>JBLHWO010000038.1:0-22070 GCA_047629215.1 Cellvibrionaceae bacterium
GCAGTGACATAAGCCGATAGGAGAAGAATCAAGGAGTCTGCTCGTCTTACGGTGTGCTAACCTATGTTTAACATGGTTAAAATATTGGCCCAATACCCTATAGTTATTTATGGTTGGGGTGGTTTGCCAGGCGAAATAAATTTTTCATACTATCTATGTTTGGGCACTTTATGCTTTTTTTGATGGTATTTTCAAAGGTGGATGTCCTTAATACTTTCTCATCAATTGAAAGTGTGAGGTTGATCCGTAGATCTTGGGTAAAAATCCATGTCTTTTTGCTTGTTGGATTCGATCAACATTCCCAGCATGAAAAAACTCAGCCCTAGACCGATAAGGGCGGCCGTTGGGTATCGTTACTAACATCTATGACCGCGTTCTGTATTGTGAACAAGATGTTTTTCCTTCAGTAGAGGCTTGACTTATGATTTCTGTTGTGGTTTTTTGGGGTAAAAAAGGGTTGTATTGTTCTGTTATTAATCAGTTTTGTGCCATTGGGCTGGTAAACAATGGCGCCTAATGCATCTTTAATTTTTTGAATGTCTGTAGAGGGGGAGGGCTTTGTCGGGGTATTAATTTGCCGAGACCACTATTTTAGTATCAACAGCACTGAGCCAAGTAATCTTAGTAAAAGTGGCTGTATCTTTACCCGGTTCGTTATGACCATGTTGTAATTCAGGGTATATCGTGCTGATCTTGATTCGGCTTCAAATTCACTTTGGTCAGTGCCTCTATAGTGCACAGTACAACTATTATTTAAGTTAATAAATGGAATTTCGTATCCCTCTCGATGTGTCCACACGAGGCATGAAACCTTACTGATTGGGGAAAGAATAGAGGGTAAGTTGATAGCCATAGGATTGTCTTAGATTTGTTATTAGTGATTAAGATGGCACTTATCTTTCGAGGCTCCTACTGGGGCATGTTTGTTGAATAACTATTCAAAAAAATCCACACTCATGTACATAAAATATCTGTTATTCAGTTATTATTTTAGCCGGTCGTTGTCGACCATTTGTCAGTACTCAAGTTTGCCCTTGCTTTAGCCACTTTCTTTCGGCACGTAAAGAAAGTGACTCCTTTCTCAACCCTGTTACAATCCACCCCATGGCGATCCAAACCCCAAATACAGAAGAGTACCTCTCCCGCTCAGCCCTAGCAGAGAAGCTAGGGCTGAGCCTAAAAGAGCTCACTCAGTTGATGATTGAGTCCGGTTGGATTTTGCAGGAAGGGAAGGTATGGCACTTAACTGCTAAGGGTGAATTTGAAGGTGGGTTGTATAGAGAGAGTAAGAAGTACGGGCAGTATATTGTTTGGCCTATCTCGGTAGCCGATCATCCTATGATTAGGGAAATTAACGAAGCCGTGGTGACTATTTCGTCTTTGGCGAAACGTGTTGATTTACCCCCTCGTTTTTTAAACCGTTTATTGGCTGAATTGGCTTGGATAGAGGTGTTTGCTAAAGGCTGGCAGTTGACCTCACTGGGTGAAAGTTATGGTGGTGTGCAGTCTCATGATGGAGAAACGGGTATTCCCTATGTGATGTGGCCGCGCACGCTACTTGATAAGCCATCAGTGCTGAACTCCTTGTCTTATTTCTCTAATAATCAAAGCTTAGAGGCGCTTAATGGCCTCAGTACTTTATCAACGGCTCATAGTATGATTGCCAGTTGGTTGTATACAGTAGGGCTGGTTTTCAGTTATCAGCGTGAGTTATTATTACCGAAAGGGATTAGTCTAAAACCAGATTTCTACTTGCCACGTCGGCAGCTATGTATTGATTACTGGCCCGAGTCCTTGCCAGCTGATGCGCTTACCTTTCAGTTGAATAAACGTGAAATTTACAAAACACAAGGTATTAGGTCAATTGAAATTGACCAGGAGGGTTTGTTGCATCTCGATCACGAATTATCCCGTGAGCTAATGCAATTAGGCGTGACAGTTTATTAAGTAGTTTGAATTCCTAAGGTAAGTTAACAGATAATATTAATAAAAATTAAGACGCAGAAGGAAAAGAGTGTTGTGAGGATCGCATTTATTGGCTTAGGTGTTATGGGTTACCCTATGGCTGGTCTCCAGCAGCGTGCGGGACATAATGTTTGCGTGTATAACCGTACCACGACCAAAGCGCAACTTTGGGCTGGTGAATATGGAGGTAGTTTCGCAGAAACGCCCGCTAAAGCCAGCCATAATGCCGATGTAGTAATGGTTTGCGTGGGTAATGATGATGATGTCCGTAGTGTTATCTACGGTGAAGATGGCGTCTTATCGACTCTAGTTCAGGGTGCAACGATTGTTGATCACACTACAACTTCCTATGAGTTGGCAATTGAATTACAGCAAGCCTGCAAAGATAAAGGCGTCGCTTTTTTTGATGCGCCGGTTTCGGGTGGCCAAGCAGGTGCAGAAGGCGGCGTGCTAGCCGTAATGATGGGCGCAACCGAAGCCGGTTTAGCCCCGGTTCGTCCGGCTATCGAGCCCTATGCAAAAACGATCACATGTATGGGTGATGTAGGCGCAGGGCAAATGACAAAAATGGTTAATCAGATTTTGATTAGCGGGATTTTACAAGGTATTTCCGAAGGGTTTACACTAGCGCGCAAGGCAAACCTTGATTTACCTAAGGTAATTGATGCAATCTCTCAGGGTGCTGCGGGAAGCTGGCAGTTGTCTAATCGAGGTTTGAATATCGATAAAGGGGTCTTTAATTATGGCTTTGCCATCGACTGGATGTGTAAAGATTTAGGTTTTTGTTTAGACGCAGTAAAAGGTCTAGATTTAGAATTACCGAATACTCAGTTTGTTAGTGATCGCTATAAAGAGTTACAGGCAAAAGGACATAATCGAGAAGATACATCGGCATTGATTAAGCAATTTAAAGATAGCGTGTAGCTGCAAGCCTCTAACTAAAGGTAATGTTATACAGTGTTTTGTTAACGGCTATAAACTAGAAGCCTAATAAAGATTATTGAGAGTAAAAGCTAGTAACAAATGTA
This sequence comes from Cellvibrionaceae bacterium, assembly GCA_047629215.1. GTDB lineage: Bacteria > Pseudomonadota > Gammaproteobacteria > Pseudomonadales > Cellvibrionaceae > CANLBN01. The sequence continues at coordinate 2,994 of JBLHWO010000038.1, forward strand.
TTACGAATATTTCGGCTTAAGTGAAGCGCCATTTTCTATTGCTCCCAATCCTGATTATCTGTTTATGACTAACAGGCATCAGGAGGCCTTGGCACACCTGTATCATAGCGTTGAAAGTGATGCAGGCTTTATTTTATTAACCGGCGATGTGGGCACAGGTAAAACGACTGTTTGCCGAAGCTTTTTAGATAATCTTCCTGATGATACAGAAGTGGCTTTTATTTTAAACCCCTTCCTTAGCGGACGTGAATTGCTGATGACAATTTGCCAAGAGCTAAAGATCGGTGAGCAGAAAGAAAATGCAAGCTTGCGGCAGCTAACTAATTCTATTTATACCTATTTACTAGACAATCACGCCGTTGGTAAACAGACGGTACTCCTTATTGATGAGGCTCAACATCTTCATTTTAAAGTCTTAGAGTTAATTCGTTTATTAACAAACTTAGAAACAGATCGCCAAAAACTATTAAAAATTGTACTGGTTGGTCAGCCTGAACTAAACGATAACTTAGCTAGGCCCGAATTAACTCAACTTTCTCAGCGGATTACCGCACGCTACCATATAAAACCCTTGAGCCATGAAGAAACTAGCTCTTATATTGATTATAGGCTCAGAATGGCGGGTTATATGAGCGAAAAAAAATTGTTTCCAAAATCTATCGTCAGAAAAATATTTAGTCTTACCAACGGTGTGCCACGACTGATTAATGTTATTTGTGATCGAGCCTTGCTAGGCACTTATTCTCAAAATCGTGCTGTAGTTGATTTTAGTATTTTAAATAAAGCGATTATTGAAGTTAGAGGCGAAAAGCAGCTGAGAAAGAGCCAGTTGTGGTTTATCGTTTTTGGCGCAAGCGCTGCGCTATTACTTGTGATTTTTTTAGCTTTCTTTTTCTTTGGTGAACTACTAGTAAAAACTGAATTGGCGACAATGGAAAGCAAGGCCTCATTGTCATCTCTAGCCATTGATAAAGTTGAGCCGATGCAATATTTGAATTCTACGGAATTTAGCTCTGAACTTAGCGAATCATTAAAAATAGATAAAGCAGAACCTCTCTCAGCGTTAGCTCAATCTGACGTCACGGCTAGATCAACTCCCATTCAAGTTGTCAGTAACAAATCGATTGCTTATTACGTTAACGATAAAGCCGCACTTAAGGCACTAATTCAAACTGTCAGGAAAGATTCTACTTTGATTGATCCAAATTGTTCTCAGCTTGAAACAGTAGGCTGGCAGTGTCGAAAATCGATAGCAAAGACTTGGCGGACACTAGAGCAATATAATCGTCCGGCAGTCATTACTTTGGTAAATATTGTGGGTGAGACTTATTACTTGCCTGTGTTGGGTATTAGCGCTACCTATGTCGATGCATTAACACCCAAAGGTAAGCGGCGACTACTACTATCTAGCTTGTCAGATGAGTGGACTGCTGAATTTGTTTATTTATGGCAGCCACCGAAGAATTTCGACAATTATATTTTTTTCGATTCAGATGAGGTTTTGGTAGATTGGTTAGCTAATGCATTCGCACTTATTGATGAACGTGACCAAGTGTTGGCAAAAGGTGAATTTAATAGCCTGCTGAAAAAACGTATTATGCTCTTTCAGAGAGAGAATAATTTAACTGAAGATGGTATAGCCGGCGTTGAAACATTGCTTAAGCTGAATGAAAAGTTGGGTGTTGCTGTAACATTGCAAGCGCTCAACGATCAGTCAGCTGGTGCCTCTTTACCTAATTCGATTGTGAACTAAAAACGATAAAAATTATGTCATATATTCTGGATTCTTTGAAAAAATCGGATAAAGAAAGGCGTTTAATCGATACCCCAGCAGCAATGGTGATGAGCGCGCCAGCTTTTCTAGCAAATGAGAAGCCTAAAACGAACTATCGTTTATGGGTAATTACTTTTTTTATTGTTAGTTTGTTACTTTCTGTTTATTTTATTACAGTCAATCTCAATAAATTCTCTGATTCTTATTTTAATAATAACTCATCTGATGCTGGCGATCTTGTAACAAGTGCACTAGCTGAAAATACCACTATGTCTCAAGAAAAAGAAGCAGCCATTCAGCTATATAAGCAGGCTTTAACGACAAAGTCACGGCCAGAAATAGATTCTCTCTATAAAGAATTAAATGAAAAAAAATCTATAGAGTTGGCTCTAAAGACGGTTAGCTCGCAAACGATAAGTTCTTCTGTAGATAGTAATATCAAAGCAGTCGTGACATCTGTGGCCGCCCTAGATATAGTCTCTACCTTAGAGTCGTCACCAGTATCTGCTTTAGATACATCAACTATAGAAACTAGTGCGCCTGTAGAGCCACTCATTCTCTCAATTTATGAGCTTGATTCTTATGTCAGAAAGAATATTCCTTCAGTGGATTATGGCGCTCATATTTATGCTACCGATAACAATAGTGGTTTTGTGATTCTTGATGGCGCAAGGCGCAGGGCAGGAGACCAGTTAGACAGCGGCTTATATATTGAAAAAATTGAAGAAGAAAGTGTTATTTTAAGTTTTAACGGAATGCTTTTTTCTTTGCCCGCAATGAAGAGCTGGCAAGGTAGATAGATTTTTATTTGGTTCTAGCAATGTTGACGGGTACGGCTCACCCTACATTATTATCTTCGTTGACAGTAAACTCATTCAAGTAGGGTGGGCTGCGCCCTCCAAAAATAGATCTCCCTCATGCATGAAGCCAATCCTTTAGAAACATTCTTATTTTTTCTGCTCGCAGCCGTTATATCAGTGCCTTTGTTTCGCAGGCTGCGGCTGGGCGCCATATTAGGCTATTTATTCGCGGGCGTTATTATGGGGCCACAGGTGCTCCAATTTATCGATGATCCAGAAAGCATACTTCACTTTTCAGAGATTGGTGTTGTTCTACTTTTATTTGTGATCGGCCTTGAACTCAATCCTGATAAATTGTGGGCGATGCGACATCAGATTGGCTTCTTAGGTGGTGGGCAATTATTGTTAAGTACATTGTTAATTGGTTTGGTATGCCTTTTACAAAGTTCTTGGCAGCTTGCTTTGATTATTGGTTTGGCGCTGGCTTTATCTTCCACTGCTTTTGCCGTTCAATTAATGGCTGAAAAAGGCATATTAGCCTCTGCAAATGGACGGCGCGGCTTTTCTATATTATTAATGCAAGACCTTGCCGTTATTCCTATTCTATTAATCGTTCAAGGTTTAGCAGAATCCCCGGCGCTTAATGGGCCGCCTTGGTGGTACGGTGTGCTTGCTGTGGCATTATTATTTGCGGCGGGACAGTTTTTGTTAAACCCGTTATTAAACATTGTTGCCCGTTTTGGTAGCCGAGAAACGATGACAGCGACTGCCTTGTTAATTGTGGTGGGTGCGGCTTACCTTATGTATATGGCTGGTTTGTCGATGGGAGTGGGTGCTTTTATTGCCGGCATCATGTTGGCTAATTCTCACTTCCGGCATCAATTAGAAACGGATATAGAACCCTTTAAAGGTTTAACACTAGGCTTATTTTTTATTGCTATTGGCATGACGTTAAATATCGAGCTGTTATCCTCTAAACCGTTTTTAATTCTCTTGTTTGCAATCGGTTTGATGTTAGTCAAAAGCCTTATCATTATGGGTTTACTGGTTTTAGTAAAAGTCAATTGGCGTTCTGGTTTACAGATCGGTTTAATGCTAAGCCAAGGTGGGGAGTTTGCCTTTGTTATTATGGGGCAGGCAGGTTTATTGGGTTTAGTTTCGACAGAGATTAGTGAGACGGTTAACTTAGTGGTAGGCTTATCGATGGCTTTAACTGCGCCCTTGTTGTCTTTTGTAGTCTATATATCAGAAAAATTTCCTGAAAAGAGTGAAAGTGATGATTCTATACAGGCCTTGCCCGAAATCGAAAAAGAATCAGAAATATTAATATTGGGCTTTGGCCGCTTTGCTCAAATCACCGGTAGAATTTTGGCCGCGAATAAAATTCCTTTTACCGCTCTTGATAATAACCCGTCTCATATTGAATTTATCAAACGCTTTGGAAGTAAGATTCATTTTGGAGACGTCACCCGCTTAGATGTCTTGCAGTCGGCAGGGATTGATCAAGCAACAACCTTGTTGCTCACTATAGAAAATGCTGATATATCTGAGTTGGTGATTAAAATGGTTCGAGAACATTATCCCGACCTCAATATCATTGCGAGGGCCTATAACCGAGTTAATTATTTAAAGCTGATTGCAGCCGGTGCGAATAAAGTCATTCGTGAAATGTTTCCAGCTAGTTTGGATGCGGCTAAAGAAACTCTGTCAGCGCTTGGTTTTACCAATAGCCAATCAATCAGAACCGTGGAAATTTTTCGTGATCATGACGAGAGTTTGTTAGAGAAAGCCTTAGAGCATCACAACAATCTCGATAAAGTAATCGAGATTGGAATTCAAGGAAGAAAGGAACTAGAAGACCTGTTTGCTCAAGATAAAGACAATATTATTAAGTAGCGCGCTGGTATTTAACCCACTAACGTTACCAACGCTGCCTAAGAGCCATGTAGGTCGGGCTGTGCCCGCCAAAAGCACCCTGCGTTAACTCGTAGGCCTCAACGACGGTCTTTTCTTGCTTTGCTTCTTTAATCCATGCCTGTAAAGCAGACAATACTAAAATATTGTCCATATATTGTCGCTCAATTTTACCTGCGTTAATATTATAGCCATTTAAACGTACAACAACGGGCGCATAAAATGCATCAGCAATAGAAAGTTTTCCAAATAAAAAGTCACCTTGCTCGCCATATTCTTCGCAACAACTTTTCCAGATTTTACAAATTCTATCAATCTCTTTTTGTAGCTCTGGGCTTATATTTTCATACTGGGTTGAACGGCGACAGTTCATGGGTAAGGTGCCGCGTATAGCGTTAAAGCTGGAATGCATTTCAGCTGTGACTGAGGCGCGAGCAATGGCGCGGCTATCGCTAGCGAGTGGCCATAATGCTTTTTCTGGGTGGTGTTCTACGAGGTATTCGGCAATGGCGAGGGAGTCCCAAATGGGTATGTCATTATCGATTAGTACTGGTACTTTACCTGCATCGGTATACTGTAATAGTTGCTGTTTTCCATCAGGGCTGTAGAGTTCTACTTTAATTTCTTCAAACTCGATGCCAGCGGCTTTCATCAATAGCCATGGTCGTAATGACCACGAGGAATAATTTTTATTACCGATAACCAATCTTATACATGGTTAATCTCTCCTGAGCTTATCTTTAACTGCGATAGGATTAGGTAAATTGAATACCACAATATAGCTGGATATTAAAAAGGTAAAAATTGCAGTTGCTTGAATGAGTGTTGATGCTTTTTCACTAATGAGTGACGCATTAAATGCAACCAATGTAATTAGCAATGAAAATTCGCTAATCTGCCCTAAGCGAAAACCAATATCCCATGCTAACGCTGGTTTCTCACTTTGCTTGCCGAGGAGTACACGAAAAGTAGTGGGTTTTAAGGCCAGCATAATGGCACCTAAAATCAATGCCGGCACAATAATATCACCCAGTATTAGTAAATTAAAGCTTGCACCGAGAGAGAAGAAAAACAAGATTAAAAAGAAATCTCTTAGGGGCTTTAGGTTAATCGCAATATATTGTGAGATAGGACTCGTCGCTAAGCTAATGCCGGCTATAAACGCTCCAATCTCTGCAGATAAACCCAGTGCTTCACATAGCTCGGCCATACCCAAGCACCAGCCTAGAGCCAATAGAAAGATATATTCATGGAAGCGATCAAACTTACTCAGCAGGGGTTGAATAACGTAGCGCACAAAGCCCCAAGCAAATAAAATAACGAAAGGAAGCGCAATAACGGTCATGCTTAATTGTGCAATATCCACTTGGCCTACCTCACCACTGAGTAAAATCATCAGACATAAAATAGCTAAAAAATCTTGTAGTAAGAGCAGACCAACCAGTAGCTCACCACTATGGCGATGATGCAATACCGTAGTAGGCAATAATTTAATACCAATGATGGTGCTGGAAAACATCATCGCCATACCAATGACCATGCATTCTACTGGGGTATAGTTAAATGCCACACCAATACCGTAACCTACAGCAGCAAACAAGCCGGAGCTAATCAAGGCAACGGGAGTCGCTTGTTTAATAACAGAAATTAAGGCTTTGGGCTGCATATCTAGGCCCAATAAAAATAATAAAAAGATAATTCCGATACGTGAGATTTCAGATATTAAGTCGACATTAGTAATTAACTTTAAGCCATAAGGCCCTAACATCGCGCCTAAGACAATATAGGCAACCAGTAATGGTTGTTTGGTATAGAGTGCGAGTGTTGCAATAATGGCAGCACCGGTGAAGATAAGAAAGAAGGATTGAAAAAGAGTTGCTTCCATAACACGCTGATAATGATTTTAAAGGTTAAGTGTATCAGGTGAGGGTGGGCTTAGAAAGAGAGCGACCGAATGGAGCGATCACATGCCCACGGGTTACAACGTTTCAATCCACGCCCTCGTGAGAGAACGACTATTGAGTTTATCGGCCTTCTTATTTCTGGAGATGAATAGCTGCCCTGACATGGAGTCTTTATCTAGAGTATCGGCAACTAACAGCACTAAACCATCAATCCACTTACAAAAGCCAACGGGCTGTTGGTAGAACCAGATTTGTGAGTTAGACGGCAGCATTAACTAAAGTTGATCCAAGCAAAGCCTAGGTAGGTCAGTCAGGGGCTGAGCGTCGTGAATAAATTGTTTGGCGCCGCTGGGGAATTCGAGAGTATCCGGGGCTCTCAGGGTACTTAAGGCTTGTGCTGGTTTGATTGGTAAAAAGGAAAACGGCTCTTCCTTCTTCGGGCTTGACTCAATACTTAACTTTTACCTCCAATAAAGCAGCTGACTGTAAACTAGACCATGCTTGTTGGCGTAGGCCATCTTACTTAAATTACTTTTATTGAAGGCGTCTATATGTTGCGCCAAGCTGCTTTTTTCACGAAGTGTCCCGATATTTACGAAAGAGCAAAGTCTGGCAGGTCTAAGCGAAGATGGGAATAATGGGGTTAATTGTGCGCTTACCTTAGAAACGTTTGGCTTTATTTTGGACACGCTATGAATACAATTTCTGTACGACCATCGATGGCATTCATCCCATCGATGGTCAGGAATAGAGCCAAACATTTCTACTTGTAGAGAGGGTGGTGGGTACAGCTAAATCACTTTACGCTTGAAGAGTGGTTGTGGCATATCGACTGAAGTTTGATAGGCTTCAGTAAAGTCGTTTAGTGAGGCGACTGCGGAGTTTATATCTACACTTTCATCAAAGGTAAAGGCGTTAAACCCACAGCGTTTCAGATAGCATAGCTGGTCGCGGATAATGTGGCCGATTGCTCTTATTTCGCCTTGGTAGCCATAACGTTCTCTTAATAAGCGAGCAAGAGAGAAGCCACGGCCGTCCATAAATATGGGAAAGTTGATTGCGATGATGGGTAGGGTAATCAGTTCTTCTGCTACTAGGCTGAGATCGCTATCATTGTTGAGCCAAACGCCAATATCGCTTCGGGCTTTTAGCTCGGACTGCGATCGCCAAAGCTCTAAGGGTACAATAGTTTGCCCTTCTGGAACAGTTTGTAAACTATCTTTTATTGTTGAAATTAACAACCAAGTATCATTAACGACTGCGCCATCTTTAATCATTTTATTTTGCGTCGGCATACACCAGCTCCTTAAATGGCGCTAGGCCAATCCGATTGTAGGTATCAATAAACAATTCATCTTCGTTACGTTTTTTGACGTAAAGATTGAGTAGCGTAGCAATTACATCAGGCACGTCTTCGGCATCGAAGGCCGGACCCAGTACTTTGCCCAGTGCTGCGTTTTCATTAGAGTTGCCACCGAGTTGTATTTGATAAAACTCGGCGCCTTTTTTATCGACACCTAGTACACCAATATGGCCAACATGATGATGACCGCAGGCATTCATACAGCCGGAGATGTTAATATCCAAGTCGCCAATATCATAAACATAATCTAGGTTATCAAAACGTCGTTGAATCGCTTCGGCTACAGGAATGGATTTAGCATTAGCCAGTGAGCAGAAGTCGCCACCAGGGCAACAAATCATATCGGTTAGTGTGCCAATATTAGGCGTAGCAAAGCCCGCTGTTTTTACTTTTTTCCAAAGTTCAAATAGTTCTGACTGTTTAATGTCTGCTAATACAATATTTTGCTCATGAGTTGTGCGGGCTTCACCAAAACTATATTGGTCGGCTAAGTCGGCAATAATATCTAATTGACGGTCAGTTATATCACCTGGCGCAACACCGGTTGGTTTGAGCGAAAGAACGACGGCAGCATAGCCCGCGATCTTATGTTCAAAAGTATTGCGTGTTAGCCACTTACTGAAAGCGATATTGTCTGCTGCTAGTGAATTGACCTTGGCTTGCTCACTATTCGCATCAAATCTATCATAAGCAGGCTCTGTGAAAAAGCGTTTAGCGCGTTCAATTTCTGCTTGTGTGAGCGTCGCTGGCCCGTCTTTTAAATGAGCCCATTCAGCTTCTACTTTTTCCGTAAAGGTCTCTACTCCCATTGCTTTAACTAAAATCTTAATGCGTGCCTTGTATTTGTTATCGCGTCGACCGTATAAATTATAAACACGCAAAATTGCATCGAGATAGGTAAGTAGATCTTGTTCTGGTAGAAACTCTTTCACTAATGAGCCAATTACTGGGGTACGACCTAAGCCGCCGCCAACAATAACGCGATAACCTATATTACCACTTTTATTTCCGCTCTCATCACCACTCGCCTTGTGAACCATTTGTAGGCCAATATCATGTACCTGCACCGCAGCGCGGTCATGGTCTGAGCCTGTAACCGCAATTTTGAACTTGCGAGGTAGAAAGGCAAATTCAGGGTGAAAGCTTGACCACTGACGAATAATTTCACAGTAGGGGCGGGGGTCGATGACTTCGTCTACGGCAATACCCGCATACTGATCGGAAGTAGTATTACGAATACAGTTGCCGCTAGATTGAGTTGCGTGCATTTCAACTTCTGCCAATTCAGCAAGAATATCGGGTACATCGGCTAAATCTGGCCAGTTAAATTGAATGTTTTGACGCGTAGTGACATGGCAATAGCCTTTGTCGTAGTGGCGAGCAATATGAGCTAAGCGGCGTAACTGAGCACTGTTTAGCATGCCATAGGGAACGTTAATACGCAGCATTGGCGCTAAACGTTGTACATATAGGCCATTTTGAAGGCGTAAAGGCAGGAACTCTTCTTCTTTTAGCTTCCCGTTGAGATAGCGTTCAGTTTGCCCACGGAATTGGGATATGCGTTCACCGATAATCTGGTGATCATATTGATCGTATTGATACATAAAATGCCTAGGAGGTTATTAAAGGAACCTCTGATCAAGTCATGAATTGTTTTTGACGGCTAAAATAACCGTATTTTTCGTTGATAATTTTGCCAATAGCTCGCTACTGCCTTCAATTATTGACTTAAATACGATCATTTTATCCCATCAAAATTCAAGCTAGACTCAGTCAGACGTTCCTTAAGACAAAATGGAAGGTGCTGGCCATACGCGTTACCAACCCTAAACTAGCTCGCAGAATACAGTAAACCATGGCTGGTCGCGAGACCCAAAACAGCGTTTTTTTAGTACAAGTATATCGTTATTATAGATATATAAATTGAGACCTTTGCACGGAAGCCATTTTACCAGCGTGCTGGATTACCCTGCGCGGGGGCACAGAGGAAAATCGTGCTAAATCGATCATTTATAACACATAACTCCCTCTTTCTGTACAAGGGTCTCAATTGATGTAATCATCATCCTAAATATCGCATTTGAGTCGTAGCTAAGCTGGTTAAAATGCGTAATATAAAATGGTTTTTTACTTTTTTTGGCAAATTCGCAGCCACCCTACAGATGCAGCCAAAAAATGAAAAATTGCTTAGATTCAGTGTGTTAAACAGCTGTAGTAGATTTAACCGTAGTATTTACGATTATGTATAAGTACGAAAATATCTCTTTAATAATTAAAATAATTGGGGGCCAACAACCCTAAAAGCTTGTTTTATAGCCAAATATTTGTTAAAAATACGCATAGAAACCGGCTGCAGCATGCCTCAAGCTAGGTTTAAACTTTATCTAATTAATAAAAATAATGTTTTAGGTTCTTTACTATGAATGATCAAATCGAAATTCAAGAAAACGGCGATAGTTTTGCTGATGCGATTGCCGCAATTGCCCTTATCTCAGTGTTTGTGATCGCCTGTATTTTTTGGGTCAGTGCACAATAATCTACTCAATATTGCGTGGCTCATTAGATGTTGACTAGTTCCTACGTTTATCAATTCATGTCCTGTATAGGCTTTAGTCGGTAAGGTGAAAGTGGATTTTCAGCTACAGAATAGCTTTGCGTTCTGGATACATCGTCTAAACAACCTGCTATAAGAACAGTTTAATAGCTGACTAAAAAGAGTATGAGCTAACGTGGCCTCAGTGGATGTTATTGAATGTCTTATCGGGTGGCGATGTTAATATTCCAGCGGTAATAGTCGCTCAGCTTGATGTCGATAGATCTGGTGTGACACGCCTATTAGACAGGCTAGAAGCTAAGGGGGTATGTTGAGCATGACAAAGTCGACAGGCGTTCAGTAAAACGTAATGTCACCTCAAAAGGTAATCAGCTAATGAGCGAGATCAATAGCTTGGCTTATCAGCATCAAGAAAAATTCTTAGGAGAACTACATTTTTCTGAACGAAGAGCCTTTAAAAAAGAGCTTCAAAAGATGCTGCGGACCTGTGGTGTGGATAGTCAAGCTGTTTGGCAGCGTATCGATTAATGTATTGTCTGTAATCGCCTATAAACCGTTATTTTTTAACACAATATTGACCGCTATCATAACCAGCAACACAAATAAGGCTGTGAATAAAACGCCAGCAATGATGTAAACTTTAATGCTTCCATGCTTAAAGTCTTTCTCTAAATTCTTTCTATTTTGAACGCCAAACGCAGCGGCAAAAGTGCTAAGTAATATGTGCCAAAAATTGGGTTTATTATCCTTAAATTCTTGTTGCTCTGTTTCGGAAGAAGGGTGTTTATTCATAATATGCCGTTTGATATTGAACAGAATGCCCTTATATTACCATTACCTCACTTTTTATGGGGTAGAGTAAATACATTATTCGTGTCACTATTTGTTTATTGCCTAAAAAGTCGTCTACGCATTTTTTAGATGTCGAAGAAAAGTACTGGCGTAGATGCTTCAATTTACTAGTATTTTTTCTTATCGTATTGCCTGTATGGATGCGGGTAATTCTCCAAGGGTAAGCCAGCCTCGGCTGTGTCTTTGATCAGAAATAGATGCATAGCTAAATTTTTTGCCCCTTTTAATTGAGATACAAGAACTATGGTCAACATTACTGAATCCGCGCAGGGTTATTTAAAAGAATTATTGGATAAGCAAGATGCCGAGGGCATTAGCATTCGCATGTTTGTTTCTAACCCAGGCACAAGCCAAGCGGAAACCTGTATTGCTTATTGTCGTCTAGGAGAGGAGCAAGAAGGGGATGAAATTGTTGAGTATGACAGCTTTAAAGCATATTTTGAGGGCAGAAGTTTGCCGTTCTTGGAGGATGCCAAAGTAGACTACTCTGCCGACCAAATGGGCGGGCAGCTGACTATACGTGCGCCTAATTCAAAGATGCCCCAAGTTAATGATGGCAGTCCTTTAGAGGACAAAATCAACTATGTTCTCCACAATGATATCAATCCGGGTTTAGCGGCGCATGGTGGACAAGTTGAGTTAACGCAAATTACCGATGACCAGTATGTAGTCTTAAAGTTTGGGGGAGGGTGTCAAGGCTGCAGTGCGGTAGATCTAACCTTAAAAGAGGGGGTTGAAAAAACGCTTATAGAGAAAATCCCTGAAATCAAAGGTGTGCGTGATGTAACGGATCATACCGATACCTCTAACGCGTATTACAATTAGTTCGCTAAACGATTAATATCCTTAGGTTTTACATGTCTACTGGCTTGAATCATGCCTAATTTGGTCTGAAGATTGGGGTGATAACTCTAAGAATTGTTCGGACATGCGACATACAGTGTGTCGTCTAAGTCTCATTGTTCGGTGTTTGTCATTGGCTCTTAAAGCTCCCTTCCCCGCTATAAAACTTTCCGTATATTAGTTCTCGGTATATTGAAAGCCCGGCTGTCTTGAGGCAGCGGGGCTTTTTGTTGTTAGCCATTTTAATTTTCGGATTAAATATCTGTTATTACAGTGAAGGCGAGTTAAAAATGGCGAGTTTACTTACCTGCATTTCCTCAAAGGTATAGGGGATACCACCAATGCCTTGTCCAGAGTGTTTTAAACCAGCAAAGGGCATCCAATCGACTCTGAATGCGGTGTGATTGTTGATCATTACGGCAGCAGCATCAATATTTTTATAAACGTAGAATGCTTTATCAATATCTTTAGTGAAAACAGCGGCCTGGAATGCAAACATTAAAGAGTTAGCTTCTGCAATTGCATCATCAACAGCGTCATAACTGTAAACACAAATGACAGGACCAAATACTTCATTTTTACTGATTTTAGTATTAGTGGGCGGATTTAATAAAATAGTGGCAGCATAGCAATTGTTGTCTAGCCGTTTACCGCCACATAATAACGTTGCGCCATCACTAATGGCTTGCTGAACCCAATCATCAATACGATCGACTTCTAAGGGTGAAATTAGCGGCCCAATTTTGGTTGCTTTATCGGTGGGGTCGCCGATTTTCATTGCACTGCCTAATGTAGCTAAGCGATCCGCAAGGTCCTTAGCAATACTCTTATGAGCAAAGACTCTCTGTACAGAGACACAGACTTGCCCAGCATGATATAGGCCACCCCTGGTGAGTAATGGCGCTAGCATATCAAGATCGGCATCGGCTTCGACAATAACGGGGGCCACGCCTCCATGCTCTAAAGCGCAGCGGACTCCAGGAGCAAGTTTAGATTTTAACATCCATCCCACTGCGGCACTGCCAATAAAAGAGAAGAAGCCAACGCGCTCGTCGGAGACTAATTTAGTCGCGGTTTTATTATTGTCAGTGACGAGCGCTTGGCCGTATTCAATAGGCAGTCCGGCTTCGTGCAAAATCTTTACAAAACGTAAGCAAGTAATGGGCGTGGTGCCAGCAGGTTTAATAATAAAGGGGCAGCCAGCGGCAAGTGCAGGACCTATTTGATGAACCGCAAGATTTAAGGGGTGGTTAAACGCACTGACCGCAATGACAACCCCGATAGGCTCTTTAGTGGTGAAAGCGAGTTTATTCATGGAAGCGGCATTGAGACCCATAGGGATCATTTTACCGGTTTCTGTGCGAATACAATCAATGCAGTTGTTGATGCCATTGATAGCGCGCGTGACTTCAAGAATAGAGTCGGTAAGTGGCTTACCGCCTTCTCTAGCAGCTTCTAGCGCGAGTTCATCAAAGCGATCAGTCATAATGCTAACTGTTTTTTCTAATATTTCTATTCGCTTTGGTGCGGGTAGCCAGCGGCTGCGATCTCGATAAATCGCATAAGCCGTTTGAATCGCTTTTTCAACGCCTTGTTCATCAACGGCAGAGACGGTGCCAATTATAGAGCCATCGTAAGGAGAAGTAACTTCTTTATGATTGCCAGAATCTTTGAGATTGGCAACTAAAGACGGATAGTGATTAAGCATTACAAGATTCCTGTTGTCTGCAAAACATTGGTTTTTAAGTGTTAAGCCTTTGTTGTTAAAAGAGCTTTAGTGGTTCGGCATCAAATAAGCTTGGCGTATATTGCGCTGCAGTAATTATTGTCGCGCGAATAGGTTCGTCAATGCAAGTTCTGGTGGCTAGCGAGGATAGCAATATTGTGAGCATTACTAATTATGCAATCGAGCGGATGACGTTTTTCATACCCTTTGTTAGCATCGAAAGCTGCTCGGGTTCAATAATGAAGGGCGGCATAACATAGACAAGTTTCCCAAATGGCCTTACCCAAACACCTTGCTCAACAAATTTTTCTTGGTAGCGTTTAAGATCAATCGCTTGCTTAAGCTCAATGACACCGATGCCACCTAAAATGCGAACATCTGCGACTTGAGGCCACTCAATACATTCGCTTAGTTCATCGATAAGCTGAGATTCAATGGCTTTAATGTTTTGTTGCCAAGGAGAGTTGATCAACAAGTCAATACTGGTCCCGGCAACCGCGCATGCCAGTGGGTTAGCCATAAAAGTAGGCCCATGCATCAATACACCCGCTTCACCAGAGCAGGCGATAGAGCCAACTTTTTGTGTACAGATAGTTGCAGCCATGGTCATATAGCCACCGGTGAGCGCTTTCCCTAGACACATAATGTCAGGGCTAATGCCCGCATGATTACAGCCAAATAATTCACCGGTACGGCCAAAATTTGTCGCTATTTCATCAACAATTAACAGTACCTCATACTCAGTACATAGCTCACGTAAACGGCGTAAAAAATGCGGCGAATAAAAATTCATGCCTCCCGTTGCTTGTACAATAGGTTCGATAATAACGGCTGCTAGTTCGTGATGGTGTTCGTTTAATTTTTGCTTAACGTCGGTTAGTGTATTTTCATCCCACTGATCGTGAAATCCACATTGAGGTGATTCCGCAAAAATTTGTTGGAGTATGACATCAGCAAATAAATGATGCATACCAGTTTGCGGATCGCAAACTGACATGGCGGCAAATGTATCGCCGTGGTAACCCTTACGAAAGCTCATTATTTTTTGCTTTTGTGGTTGGCCTTGAGCTTGCCAATATTGCAGCGCCATTTTCATAGCGACTTCAACGGCGATAGAGCCTGAGTCGCAAAAGAATAGATTTTTGAGCGGTTTTGGTGTGAGCCGAATGATTTTTTCGGCAAGAGAAATAGCGGGTTCGTGGGTCAGGCCGCCAAACATAACATGAGCCATCTTCTGCGTTTGATCAATAATCGCTTGATTGAGTACCGGGTGGTTATACCCGTGCAGCATACACCACCAAGAAGACATGCCGTCTATTAGTTGGCGGCCATCTTCCAAGGTTAATATCACGCCTTTGGCACCGGCAACCGGAAAAACAGGAGCAGGGTGGGTAATGGAAGTATAAGGATGCCAGATGTGTTGGCGATCAAAGTCGAGGTTCATTGATAGTGCCGCGTAGTTTTTTGAAAAATGATTATAGCAGTGAATGAGTTTAGGTTTACGGTCCGATCAGGCTATTTGTAAAACGTCGTGAATCTCTCCATGACGCGTTAAGAAAGCTATGAATAAGTCATGACCGAATAGCTTCCTTACTACCCGCTTCCCTGCGGGCAATATTTACTCATAGCCTAATCAGACCTTATGTCAGTCTCGATTTTTCAGGTGAGAGAAGAGTGGTGGGAGGAAGGGTTAAGCCATAGATAATTGTTCGATAAAATCTTCTAGTTTAAAAAGGTCTTCGTTTTCCATGGATTCGAATTTAATACTGATTTCAGTACGACGAAACGGGCGACTGTGGTAGCTAAAGGCTTTAACTTTTCCTCTGCAAGAAATGGTTTGCTTATTTTCGAGGGTGATGTTGCATTTTCGTAAAGGTTTGTTTTTGTGTAAATGAGAGCGCAAATCGCCCATTACTAAAATACGTGCGCCACCAAGGCTTATATTATCAATGCCTGCATGCCACGGCGCGCCATAGGTAGGGTCCACCACAGCGCTTAGAGGGTTTGTATTCATAACCGATACACGAGTTTGCTGTCGGCGGGGTTGATACTTCACTTGCTCAGGTAAATTGAGTGTAATTGAGTGAGTGGTTGCATCCCATTCAAGTACTTCACTTGTCACTTTTAACATCTGCTGATTATTTTGGTGTCGAACAACCACGGTCTGACCGGCTAAGTCAGCGGGGTTTTGGATGCGCGGAGAAAATTCGTCAACAATGAGTTGTTGGTTATAGAGGTCAACGCCAACAATCATACTTTGAAAGCTGTCAGCGTGTTCTCCTATGATGACTTCAACTAGCTGCCGTTCATCTTGTAAGCGAATCAGAGAGGCATAACGATTAATCTGAGCCAGTAATCTTTTATTGGTATTATTCTCTGGAGAGTCGCTGTGTCCCGGCAATAGGGCATGTTGTGAAAAACGGTGTAATACGCGGTGAAAGATGCCCATAATTTTTAGTTCTCATGATAATAATGAAACTCTATTTGTAGTGAGCAACTGCCGTGCCATTTTTAACTTGATTTTAAGTGACTGTTTTGATTTAACTTTTTTCGGCTATGTTAATTAGCTCGGAAAAAAGCAGCCTCTTCTGGCAATACGCGTCCGTGTGTTGCCGCTCGAGTGTTAAGAAGTCTTAGTCATGATTGATGGTCTTTATTAAACTACAGTGGGTAGGAGAAGCCTTAGCTAAAATAGGGGTATTTCGTTACAATGTAGCCATATCAATTGTTCAATAATTATTCTGTCCATTTCGCACCCCAGTTGCTCACATTTATGTCTGATACCACTATTTCACTTTCCGCTCCCAATGCCTTACCCATGCGCCACGATCGCCACAAATTTAAAAAACTTCAAAAAAGACTTCGCCATCATGTGGGACAGGCGATTGCCGATTTTAATATGATCGAAGCTGGCGATAAGGTCATGGTGTGTTTGTCTGGGGGTAAAGATTCCTATGCCATGCTCGATATCCTTTTAGGCTTACAAAAATCTGCCCCAATCGATTTTGAGCTGGTCGCAGTGAATATGGATCAGAAGCAACCGGGTTTTCCCGAGGAAGTATTGCCAAATTATTTAGAGAAAGTGGGCGTGCCTTATCACATCGTTAACAAAGACACTTACAGTATCGTTAAGTCAATTGTGCCTGAAGGGAAAACAACCTGCGGGATTTGTTCGCGTTTACGACGCGGTACCTTGTATGGCTTTGCTGAAGAAATAGGCGCAACCAAAATTGCGCTAGGGCATCATAAAGATGACATCGTCGAGACCTTATTTTTAAATTTGTTTCATGGCGGTCGCCTAAAAGCCATGCCGCCAAAGTTATTGGCGGATGATAAACGCAATATTGTTGTTAGACCAATGGCATATTGTCGAGAAAAAGATATTGCCGACTACGCAGAGCAAAAACAATTTCCTATCATCCCTTGTAACCTTTGTGGCTCACAAGAAAACTTACAAAGACAAAATATTAAACAAATGTTGGCAGGGTGGGATAAAGAGTTTCCGGGTCGAACCGAGAATATCTTTTCTGCTTTAACTAAAGTGTCACCATCGCAGTTGGCAGATGTTAATCTTTACGATTTTATTAATTTAACATTATATCGATCGAAGGAAGTAGAGAAACAAGCCGATAATAAAACAGTAGTTCAGGGAAGTGTAAGCGATGCAAATAGCTCGCCGGTTAACGAATGGCTGGTTGACGAAGAAGAAATTAAGTTAATAAACCTCTAATTTTATAAACGTTTAAGTTCAGTTAACGTTTATTCTATTTTAACGATAAGTCAAGCTCTAAAGGCTGTGAGTAGGCTGCATAAGAGTTAGTAAAAAAGTTTTGCTAGCAATACCGGCACCGCTGTTTCTACTCGTAGTATCCTTTTTCCAATATGTATGCTTTTACAGCCAGCTCGATTGAGCCGCTCGATTTCGTTATCTATAAAACCGCCCTCTGGCCCAATAAGGAGAGTTGTTTCTTGAGTTAGTTCACTGGGGCAGGCTTGCTTGCTATTGGGGTGAGCCACTAAGTTAAGGCTGTTTTGGCAGATTGCTGGCAATCTATCTTCGACAAAATGTTTAAAGTTTTTTTCGAATACAAGTTGTGGAAGTACGGTATCTTTGGCTTGTTCTAAGCCTAATACTAAATTTTGTTGAATGTTTTTATCTGTTAGTTGGGGTGTTTGCCAGTAGCTTTTTTGAACTCGCGCGCTATCGAGTAAAATTAATTTTTTTACGCCCATTGCGGCGCAAGTTTGGAGGCTGCGTTTAAGCATATTAGGGCGAGGCAGTGCCAGTACGAGCGTTAGCGGAAGTGGCGGTGGCGGCAATGAAACTAGCGTAACATCCATTGTTACGCTAGTTTCATCGATATGAGTTATTTTGCCAACGCCAATAGTCGCGTTGATTAAGCCAACGCTAAGGCTATCGCCGATACTGGCTTTATGGATAGTGTTAATGTGAACCATGCGCCTATCAGTTAAGCGCACTTGATCTTTATTAACAAAGTCGTTTTCAAACAATAAAATTAGATTCATTGCTTAACTTTAATTACATCTCTGCAATATTCATTGGCTTGCCGCAGACATACGCTTTTTTTAGCTTGTTAAGCATAGCCTTTGGCATAGTCTTTGGTAAATCAACGGTGGTGTGATCGTCCCCAATTTTAATATGTCCAATATTTTTACTATCCATATTCGCTTCGTTGGCAATAGCCCCAACAATATTGCCAGGTTTAACACCATCGTTACGTCCAATCTCAATACGATAGCTGCGCATATCTTCACTATTTGCGTGATGTTTTTTACCTCTGCTTTCATCGCTACCCCCCTCTCTACGAGTGGGTTTACGGCCCGCATTATCTCTACGAGGGGAGCGATCGCGCTCTCTGCCCCCACGTTCAGATTCTCTTTTCGATGGAGCAAACTCTTTTTCAGACTCAAATAAAGACTTTCCACCTTGTGCAATTGCAGCCAGCGCAGCGGCGATCGTTTCAGTGTCATGGTCGCTATCTTGAATGAATTCAGTAATTAATTGTTGGTATTTGGTGAGGTCAGAGTGAGCAATAGTATCGGTAATTTTTTCTTTAAAGTTCAATACGCGTTTTTTGTTGACATCGCTGGCTTTAGGAATCTCCATCGCTTCCATCGGGCTTTTTGTTGCGCGTTCAATTGCACCCAGTAGGCGTCTTTCGCGCGGAGTGACGAATAAAATGGCCTCACCACTTCGACCAGCACGACCGGTTCGACCAATTCGGTGAATATAGGATTCTGTATCTAGAGGGATATCGAAATTAATTACGTGGCTTATGCGTTCAATATCTAACCCCCGCGCGGCGACATCAGTTGCCACTAGAAT
>JBLHWO010000039.1:0-22034 GCA_047629215.1 Cellvibrionaceae bacterium
TCTCCAAATGGTTGTAATCGTTGCAGTTAGTTAATAAAAGTTAAAGTGCGTCTTCACCGGTCTCACCGGTACGAATACGAACAACTTGTTCAAGATCAGAAACAAAAATCTTACCGTCGCCAATCTTTCCACTGTGGGCGGCCTTGCTTACTGCTTCCAAAACGCTATCGACTTGGCCGGCACTGACGGCAACTTCGAGTTTAGTTTTTGGAAGAAAGTCAACAACGTACTCAGCACCACGATAGAGTTCGGTATGTCCTTTTTGACGACCAAAGCCTTTGACTTCAGTGACAGTTATACCTTGAACTCCAATCTCTGATAGCGCTTCTCGAACGGTATCGAGCTTAAATGGCTTGATAATCGCAGTTACTAGCTTCATAAATTACTCTCCTAAAACGTTTAAACATTCCTAAATATTTGTGAGGCAAAAATAAATGTTATTTACCAATGCTCATTTTATGATGACACTAAACCGCCTTTTGCTTCATTGTGCGGTTAACGAATTCATACTTCAATTGCAGGGGGTATACCAAGTATAAAAAGATCATTAAAAACAGCGTGTTAGCTTATTTTTTTGGTTTTTGGGTATTATAATCTGCACGCCACTTGCGACTTACGCTCTTATTTTGCGCGCCAGGCACGTTACGGCACCATTAACGCGCTTTCTTTTGGTGCGTTTGGCTTGGTCTGCGGGTAATGTACTGGGTTTGAAGTGGTCTTGTACTTGTGTGCATAGTAAAGCAGCGCATAAAGCTGATCAACGTAGGCTAAAGCTACAAAGGGTATGAGGGAAGGGTAATATTTATGGGTATGAAGTGACTTTGATCTAATGAGTCCGATGTGATACGCGCTATAATCACACATTTGAGTCTTTGCAATAATCATTCACTTTTTGGCAAGGTTTTCTCAAGTTCTAGCAATTGCTTTTCAAGCTGCTGTAGTCGTTCTCTGGTACGCAGTAGTACGGCTGCTTGGGCATCAAACTCATCACGAGAAACAATATCAACTTTCTGTAAGGCGCTAGTTAGTAGTGCTTTTAATTGAGGCGGGTCTATTTTGTCTTGGGTGTTTAGGTGCGAATGACTTACACGAGAAATAATGTCGTTGATGAGAGTTGATATCATTATGGTTCCTCAAGTGCTGATGCGTAAATATGATTAATAAAATTGTAACATTTACTCTTGCCTTTAATCCGTAAAATTTATTTTCATTCTTATTTGGTCTTCGCAGCAAATATTTAAATCTCGGCTATGAATAGGGCTTAACATCAGGCACCACTTTAGTGCTGACATACTATTTTAATTGCTGATTAGGTGCTGTTACAGTGCCGATAAACACATTAATGGTTTTTTGCCTAGCGTGTGCTATAACTGATGTGTTCACATTTTAATGTTTATTCGTCTAGGGGCAAAACAATGTGGGCAAACGCCTTCGAAGCGTGGATTAAACTTACAAATCAATTTATTTTAAAATCGGAGAAGCAGATGAAAATACTTCCAAGAAGATTACTAACAGCTGCGATTATTGCTGTAAGTACTGCCGGAGCAAATTTGGCACAAGCTGAGCTAGCAATTAGTGCCAATGCGGGACTAGTTTCAGATTATTATTTCCGAGGTGTAAATTTAGGTGATGCTGGTGTGTATGGAGGTATAGATCTCGAGGTCTCAGGCTTTTATGCGGGCACTTGGATTATTGATGACGGTACAGGTGGTAACGATGGTTTAGAAACAGATTTTTATTTTGGATATGGCGCTGGATTTGGAGACTTCTCATTTTGGGTAGGCTACAGCCGTTACGAGTACACCTATACAAGTGATTTTGAGCAAGAAATCAACTTAACTGCAGATTACAAAGGTTTTGGAGTAGAGTACAGTGCAGGTGAAATGGATTATGATGATCAAACAGATTATGATTTCATCGCCTTAAGTTGGAGCGGTGAGGTCTTTGGCGCAACAGTTGGTACTTACGATGATGATTTTAATGACTCGTACGATTATGTTGAGCTTTCAGCATCTGGTGAGATTGAGGGTTTTGATATGACAATTAGTGCCGGCCAAACCTCAAATGAAGAAGTAGGTGGTGTTGATGCTAAAAGTGGTGTCGGTTACATAGCGCTAGATATTAGTAAAACTTTTGATCTTTAAATAGATGATTTTTCTCCCATCGTTAAGCCTCAGTATTATTTACATACTGAGGCGTTTTATTTACTGATTGAAATGATTGAAAATTTACGTTATTGTCCTCAGAACAGGAATGTTTATTTGCAGGATGCAATATATGTCACTCGCCATTGTTCACACTCGTGCCCGCCTGGGCATTGATGCTCCACCCGTTACCGTCGAAGTTCATCTCTCTAATGGTTTGCCCAGTTTATCGATTGTTGGCTTGCCCGAAACTGCCGTAAAAGAAAGTAAAGACCGAGTGCGCAGTGCTTTACTTAATAGCCTCTTCGAATTCCCCGCGCGGCGTATCACTATCAATCTTGCTCCTGCAGATTTACCAAAAGACGGTAGCCGTTTTGACCTTGCCATTGCAATCGGTATTTTAGCGGCCTCAGATCAAATACCAAAACATAAATTAGAGCATGTTGAATTTATTGGTGAGCTGGCTTTATCTGGCGACTTGCGCGGTGTTGATAATGTACTCTCTGCCGCCATTGCGTGTACACAGGTTAAACGTGCTTTAGTCGTCGCCGCTGCCAATAGCCAGCAAGCTAGCTTATGCGAACACGCCACTATTTATAAAGCAAAAAATTTACTCGAAGTATGCGCCCATTTACACCAACAAAAAAGATTAGAAAAAATTGAATTTTCAGTTCCAGCGCCCGTTAATAGCGCGCCTGATTTTAATGAGGTGCGTGGCCAATACACGGCTAAGCGGGCCTTAGAAATTACTGCAGCAGGCGGCCATAATATTCTTTTATACGGCCCGCCAGGAACAGGTAAAACCATGCTGGCGAGACGTCTGCCCAGTATTATGCCTTTATTAAGTCAAGCGCAATCTATTGAGGTTGCGAATATTCATTCACTGTGTGGCTATGAATATAATGATTGGCAGCTGCCGCCATTTCGCAATCCTCACCATACAGCGTCGGCAGCAGCTTTGGTTGGTGGGGGTGGTCATCCAAGGCCGGGTGAAATTTCATTGGCTCATAATGGGGTGTTGTTTTTGGATGAGTTTCCTGAATTTCAGCGGCAAGTATTAGAAGTGCTTAGAGAGCCACTGGAGAGCGGAGAAATTCGCATATCACGTGTTGCTGCGCAGTTGATTTTCCCTGCAAAGTTTCAATTAGTGGCCGCAATGAACCCATGCCCGTGTGGCTATTTAACATCGTCAAGCTTGCATGTCGTGGCTAAACTATTTAAAGCTTGTCGCTGCACAGAAGAGCAAATACGACGCTATCGTCAAAAAATATCTGGGCCTTTGTTAGATAGAATTGATTTACATATTCCTGTTGTAGGTGTGTCGGTTGAAGAAATGACGGAGCAGGCCAGCGAGAGTAATGCTGATAGCGAGCCCTCCGATAGTATTCGTGAGCGCGTTGTGGCGGCGTATCAACGACAGCTAGATCGACAGGGGTGTAAAAATGCCCAGCTTCATTCTAAGCAATTAGTAGAATATTGTTATTTAGGGCAAGCTGAAAAAGAAATCTTACAGCATGCACTCAGTAAGCTGGGTATTTCAGCTAGGGCTTACCACCGTGTTGTTAAAGTGGCACGCACGATCGCGGATTTAGATGATATAGAGCTGATACAAGCTAAGCACATTGCGGAGGCTTTAAGCTTGCGTAATTTTGATCGTTCTAGTTAAGAGATTTTTTTGGTTTTACTGCTGTATGATTTGGAGCAGTTGCTTAAAAGATAAAATCCCCATGGCGGCTGGCCCTTTAGTTTGGTCACAGCCTAATTTTTCGAGCATAGATATTTGCAAGGTAGTTTTTACCCCGTCAGCGACCACGCATTTATCGATGTTGTGTGCGAAATTGATAATCGCTTTACAGAGTCTGGCATCTTCAGCGTTTTTGTGAATGGCTTTTATAAAGCGTTTGTCGAGTTTTAATGTGTTTATCGGTAATCTTTGTAAGTGTAGTAACGAGGATAGTTCGGAGCCAAAGCTGTTGACGCCAAAACTAATGCCTAATGCGCCTAAGTTATCCATGCAAGACTCGATTGCATCCAGGTTATTTTCAGAGATAATCTGATTTAAATCGAACTCAATTTGTTCGCCATTAATATTATATTTATCTATAGATTGCTTAAGGTTGAGCGCAAAACCTTTACTTGAAAAATATTGTGGTTCAAAATTAAATACTAATTTTATGTTTCTATGGGACGAAATGTTACTAAATTGATGTAATCCTACAGATAATAACCAATCCGATAACTTACTGGCCATTTCCTTGTCAGTATTGATGCTGGAAAATTGATGGTAATGTAGCACGCCTTTTCGAGGGTGTTTCCAGTAGGGTGCAATTTCTACCGCTGCAATTTTTTTAGTGCGCAAATCAATACGTGGAATATAAAAGACACCAAATTGTTTTTCTTTCATTCCCGAATGAAAATCTTGTAATAAACTCCACTGAATTTTAATTTCATCGGTTAAGACATCAGTATAAAAGCGATAGCTGCTGACGGATATCTGTTTGGCTTGGTGCATCGCTAAGTCGGCATTACGTTGCAGCGTTTCTTCGTCACGTCCAGACGCAGGGTAGCGGGCAATACCAATGCTGCACCCGACATTAAACTGATGATTGTTCATGGTGTAGAGCTCATTAGCATAGCTAATAATTTTTTGAGCAAGCATTACAATCTTTTGTGAGCTACCGAGATTGTGCAATATAACGGTAAATTCATCCCCCCCCATGCGGGCAACGGTATCACTGCGCCGAACGGATTTTAGTAAACGTTCAGAAAACTGTTTTAATAGCTTATCGCCAGTATCGTGTCCGTATAAATCGTTTATGCTTTTGAAGTCATTTAGGTCAATAAATAATAAGGTAAATTGGTTTTTATCGCGTTCAGCTAAATTAATCGAGTGCCTGAGTCGGTCGAGAAATAAACTGCGGTTGGGTAAGTCGGTTAAATGATCGTAGTGAGCGAGGTGGTCGAGCCGGTCTACAATCTGTTTACGCTCAATAGCATAGCGAATGGCGCGCTCAAGTAATTGTGAATTAATGCGACTTTTGCTGAGATAGTCGGATGCGCCTTCTCGAATAGCGCTCTGATCGATATCCGTCTCCATTTCATCAGTCATTACAATGATGGGAATCTGGCTATTCTTACTGCGAGCATTGCTTAGAAAGTCACGCCCTATGCTCGACCCTCCCCAGTTATAATCAAGTAACACTATGTCACAGGTTTTGTTCTCTATATGCTCTATTGCCTGCTTTAGATTCTGACACCAAACGAGGCGATAGCCATCGTTATGGGCCTCTGATAGCAAATAGCCTATCAGCAAGTACTCTTGGCGGTCGTCATCGACAAGTAGCACGGTGATGGGTTTTGTGGCCTTTTTCGTTATATTTGTCGTGGTTTTTGTGCTGATACTGTCCACGGAGCGGCTCCCTAGTTATTTCTTTTGTTGTTGGTTCGTAAGTCCTGGATGCGTTTGTGTAGAGGAAAATGCACCATAAAAGCTAAAATGAGAAAGCAGGGTCCGTTCGTTTTTTGTACTGTACCTAAAAGCCCTGCATTAATCTATTAGCAACAGCGCATATATACATTGAGCAGTTACTTTTTATTATTTTTTACGATAAAACGCAAGAGAGCATAGGCTTCTTGTGTACAATAGTATCTTAATTTACTAGTAGTTAGTCACGTGCCTCAGTTAAATGCCAAGCAACGGGAAGCCGTTCACTATATCGATGGTCCTTGCCTGGTTTTAGCGGGTGCGGGTAGCGGTAAAACCAGTGTTATCACCCGTAAAATAGCCTATCTTATTACTGAGTGCGATTTTCCCGCGCGCAGTATTGCGGCGCTAACCTTTACCAATAAAGCGGCAAGGGAGATGAAAGAGCGAGTTGGCAAATTGATCAAACGCTCGGAGTCACGTGGTCTTACCGTTTCTACCTTCCATAACTTAGGTTTATCGATCCTTCGTCAAGAGCATAAACTGTTTGGCTATAAAGCCGGTTTTTCTATATTCGACTCTGAAGATGCACGTTCTTTACTCAAAGAATTGATGATGAAAGACGGTGACCTTGATACCGATCACCTTAACTTAGTGCAAAACCAAATATCGCGATGGAAGAACGATCTGATCATGCCACAAGAGGCGCTTGAGCAGGCTGAAAGCCCTGCGGAACAGCTTATGGCACTTATTTATGAACGTTATTGCCGCGCCTTAAAGGCCTACAATGCAGTCGATTTTGATGATTTGATTCTACAGCCAGTTCAGTATTTTATAGCAAACCCTGAATTGTTGGCCCGTTGGCAAAAGCGTATTCGCTATTTATTGGTGGATGAATATCAAGATACTAATTCCAGTCAGTACCGTTTGATCCGCTTATTGATGGGGGATAGGGGAGCCTTGACGGTGGTGGGTGACGACGATCAATCGATCTATGCTTGGCGCGGTGCTCGCCCCGAAAATTTATCGATACTGCAGTCTGATTTTCCAAACTTACAGGTGATTAAGTTAGAGCAAAATTATCGCTCGACACAGCGTATTTTAAAGATGGCCAACCATCTTATTGAGCATAATCCACATGAGATTACTAAAGCCTTATGGAGCGACTTATCTTACGGTGAGCCCATTCGTGTTATTCGCAATAGTAACGAGGAGGCAGAGGCCGAAAGAGTGGCAACTGAAGTCGTGACTCAACGCTTGCAGCGTCAATGCCGCTTTAGTGATTTTGCCGTCTTATATCGTAGTAATCATCAAGCACGTTTAGTCGAACTAAAATTACAGCACTATCAGGTCCCCTATAATATTAGCGGCGGCACTTCGTTTTTTTCCCGTACAGAAATTAAAGATGTGATGGCATATTTGCGCTTAATCGTTAATCCTGACGATGATAATGCATTCTTGCGCATTATCAATACACCTCGACGTCAAATAGGGATGAGCACCATAGAAACCTTGAGTCTTTATGCTACTGAGCGGGACGTGAGTTTATTTGCCGCGACTCAAGAAATGGGTTTAGAGCAGCATTTGGGAATCAGCACTTCCAAGCGTATCCAAGAGTTTAGTCAATGGATTGAGCATATTATTTGTCAGTGTGATTCTGGTGATCCGATAGTGGCGCTCAACGAAATGCTTGAGGATATAGATTATCTAGCTTGGCTTCACCAGCAGGCGAGCTCTCCTCTGGTAGCCGAAAGGCGTATGGAAAACATCCATTTTTTGATTGACTCTATTCGTAAGACATTAAGCAAAACTGCCGAGGAAACCTTAACCGAGGAGCCGAAGACTAGCCTGAAGGATGCGATTGCCAAGCTATTGTTAATGGATTTACTGGAGCAGCAAGAAGAAGCGGATGACAGTGATCGTGTGCAATTGATGACCTTCCATGCGGCTAAAGGTTTAGAGTTCCCCCACGTCATAATGATCGGTGTGGAGGAGGGTATTCTTCCCCATAAAAATAGTGTTGAAGATGACAATGTCGAAGAAGAGCGGCGCTTAGCTTACGTGGGTATTACTCGTGCTCAGCGCACCTTAACGTTAACTATGGCAGCTAAAAGAAAACAGTTTGGCGAAACCAGTGTGACAACGCCAAGCCGTTTCATAGAAGAGCTACCGCAAAGTGAAATCGAGCGAGAAGGTTTTGGTGAGGCTAGCCCCGAAGTAAATGACGTTAAAGGCGCCACGGCTTTGAGTAGCTTGTTGAATATGTTTGATTAGCGCTCTACTCAATAGCTCGGCCCAATAGCCCAACATAAAAAATCCCCGCAATAGCAAGGATTTGGAGGTCATTTGTTTGTTAGTGCTTACTTTGAGTTTGTGACCATGTAATCAACCGAGGCTTTGATGTCGTCGTCTGAGCACGTCATGCATAGACCTTTTGCCGGCATGCTATTAAAGCCGGCGATTGCGTGCGTGTATAAAGTCTCTGCGCCTTGATCAATGCGTGGCGCCCATGCAGCGACATCACCTAGCTTCGGTGCACCGGCAGCACCGGTGTTGTGGCATGCCAAGCAACTGGCGTTATAAATGTCTTCACCGCTGCGGGGGCCTGAGGCGACGACAATCGGAGCCGCTGCACAGCTATCGCCGCTCATGCAGATTTTACCAACCGGAGAAGTTCGGTTTGCGATTTCATCTTTAACCGCCGCACCGACTAGGCTGGGAAGAGAGGCTGCAGCCACAATAGCAGCAACGCTTAAAATAGATTTGAAGCGAAAAACAGATTTTGAAAACACGTTAGATCCTCTTTGTCAGGTAGTTAGAGAGCGTTAGGTAGTTAAGTACGAAAACTATATAGGCAGCACAATACGTTAGTTTTCAGTGCGGAGAACCCATTCCTAATTATAGCCTTATTCATGCAATAGCGGTAACTCTCTTCTCTCTTAAACGCCGATAACTATCGAAACTAATTTCCGGGTAATGGGCGCGTAAGCATTTTTTTCGAATAAATCATTATCATACATTATGGGATCGCCAACCTCCCGGCCGCTACAATCTTACCTAACGATTTCTACTGCGCAATAACAAGCCATTCACCTACAGCAGAGGATTGTCTGCTTATTGTTTTATGTAAGGTGCGCTCTTGGTCACTCCAGTTGCCTAGTGCAATGACTTCTTCAGCAGGGTTATAGTAATCGAGTGTTTTGCATCCATTTTCTCCGTGGTTAATGGGTAGGTGATGGTCTCCAGGCGTGCCTAATAAAAAAGTTGCTGAGTCTGTGAAGTGGCTATAGCAGGTGGTTTGATAGTTAACTTGCCTGAAATAGGTGCGCTAACGGTAATGGTGGCAGGTGTGCTATCTTTTTTTGCCTTCTCAATAAGTCGGGTTACGCTGGATAGCTGAGAACCTACCGTAGCGTATTGGCCGTTGATGATGATCTGGGGCGCATAAACCCCAGCCCTACTTGTTAGTGGGTTTGGTGGCGTCGTTGACACACATCACAAAATGAGCGTAAAAATGTGTTTTTCCAGTCGAGTATAGTTCCAATAAGTGACATGACATGACAGACTAAGGCAATCGTATCGGGATTTTTTTGAGCCTTCCGATAGAGCATCTGCAGGTGGGCAGGAATAGCAACCTTGGCGGGTAAATAATTCTACGACAGTCATGGGTCCGAATGCGCTGCCAGCGCTATAAAAACAGAAAAGAGTGATGATTGTTAGAGGGAAACGCATAATGCTAACCTAGTGCAATAAATGATTAGTACCTAAGATCCCCACTTTAATAAAAGAGTTCAATTGTTCATCATCCTGATATAGGCTCCTTAGAGAATGCAAATGAAAATAGTTGTTTACCCCGGTACCTTCGATCCTATAACCAATGGCCATATCGATTTGGTCGAGCGAGCATTAGGCTTGTTTGATCATGTGGTTGTGGCGATTGCTAAAAGTAGTAAAAAGAATCCTTTGTTTACGCTAGAGGAACGAGTTGATTTAACCTCTAGAGCCTTGGGTCATCTTGATCATATTGAAATCTGTGGTTTTGATTGCCTTTTAGCTGATTTTGTAAAAGAAAAAAATGCGACCGGTATGATTCGTGGCTTACGTGCGGTTTCGGATTTTGAATATGAGTTTCAGATGGCTAATATGAATCGCGCGCTAGCGCCTCAAATGGAAAGTATTTTTTTAACCCCTTCAGAAAAATTTTCTTACTTGTCGTCATCATTTATCAGAGAGATTGCATCTCTTGCGGGTGATGTGAGTCAGTTTGTGCCGAAAATAGTTGAAAATGCCTTGAAGGATAAATTTAACCGTTAGTTCTTTTCGCGAACAATTTTTTCTACCGCTCTTAGCCCTTTTATCCTGCGGATAATATCTGCAAGGTGGACGCGGCTTTTCACGCCAATAGTGATGCGAATGTTATTTTTATTTGAATCTTGTTCGCGATATTGGATTTTTTCGATATTCGCTCCCATTGCGGTAATACGGCTGGCTAATTCTGCAAAAATACCTCTATTGGCTTCGATAGTAATGGCGAGATCTACGGGGAACTCACCGCTCACATTCGGCGACCAGCTTACCTCGTTAATTTTGTCGAGATCTTGTCGGGCATCAAGAATGTTTTTGCAGGTGTCGAGGTGAATTGTTAAACCTTTCCCAGCATTAATTATGCCCATAATAGGATCGCCCGGAATGGGGTGGCAGCATCTTGCCAAAGAAATCATCGTACCATCAGTTGAGTCGATAGTAAGCGGTGAGGCAATATAAGTGGCGACATCTTCAGAGCGTTCCGGCACAAGAATTCTGGCGACACTATTGGACATGCGTTTACCTAAACCAACTTGATAAAGTAACTCGTCAAGATTTTTACACTTGGTCTTTTTAAATGCAGTTTCAAATTTTTCGGCACTAATATCGTCTAGTGAAATATTGATATGGGCGAGTGTTCTCACTAACATGCGCTTGCCAAGATCTACGGCGTCCTGCTGTTGATGTGTTTTTAATGCATGATGAATAGCGCTGCGTGCTTTACTGGTTTTTACTGTATTTGACCATATTGCTTGAGGGCGTGCTTCATCATTAGTAATGATGTGAACCAGCTGGCCATTTTCTATGATTTGCGATAAAGAGGCTAGACGATTATTTATTCGACAGGACACTGCTTTATTGCCGACCTCTGTATGGATTGCATAAGCAAAATCGACCGCCGTCGCGCCAGAAGGTAGTTCAATGATTTCTCCTTTCGGGCTAAAGACAAACACCTCATCAGAAAACAAATCATTTCTAACGTGTTCTATAAACTCTAAAGAGGTGCCCGCGCTTTGTTGTAATTCCAATAAGTTGTTTACCCAGCGGCGTGCTCTTGAGTGACTGCTATTATCTTCTTCTGATTTATAAAGCCAGTGAGCAGCAATGCCTGAACCTGCGATAGCGTCCATTTCCTGGGTGCGAATTTGTACTTCAATAGGAATGTTCTTTACGCCATTTAAAACGGTATGAATCGATTGGTAGCCATTAACTTTTGGAATGGCAATATAGTCTTTAAAGCGATCGGGAATCGGCTTATACAGCATATGTGCAGCACCAAGAATTCGATAACAAGATTCGATGTCTTTAGCGATAACTCTAAAGGCAAATACATCGGTAATGTCGCTAAATTTTTTCTTACTTTCGAGTTTTTTATAAATACTGTATAGATGTTTTTCACGGCCAACAACCTCGGCCTCAATACCCCAGCGTTTCAATTGTTTTTCAAGTGATTCTTTAATATCAGCCACTAATTCTTTTTGTCTGCCGCGAACAGCTTTAACCGCGGCTCTTAAGCGGCGCGCTCGTAAAGGATAGAGCGCTTCAAATCCACGATCTTCAAATTCAATTCGCATATCCTGCATGCCTAAGCGGCCAGCAATGCGCGCGTAAATATCCAGAGTCTCTTTTGCAATGCGCCGACGTTTTTCTGGTTTGAGTGGGCCGAGTGTGCGCATGTTGTGGAGTCGGTCAGCGAGCTTAACGATAATGACTCGAATATCTTTGGCCATAGCGATGGCCATTTTTTCAAAGTTTTTAGCTTGCTTTTCTTCTCGGCTAGAAAATTCGATATGAGTTAGTTTGCTTACCCCATCGACTAAGTCGGCCACAGTTTCACCGAAGTGTTCTGCTAATTCTTCCTTGCTCACCCCTGTATCTTCAATGACGTCGTGGAGCATGGCAGCCATTAAGCTGTGGTGATCCATATGCATTTTAGAGAGGATTCTGGCGACAGCTAAGGGGTGGGTAATATAAGGGTCACCACTCGAACGAGTTTGACCTTCATGAGCGCATCGGGCACGATCATAAGCGATTCGTATTTGGTCTATTTTTTCGGCATCTAAATAAGAAGACAGCTCTTCTGCAAAGGCATCTATGCTAGACATAGATGCCTCTAAGGCTGCTGAAAAAAAATATCGCTAGCATTATAGCCACAAATAAATTAGTCGGTCTAAGTTGATATGGAAGCCAGGTGCGCGGTCGTCAATAGCGCGCATACAGTGATCATGTACGCCAAGGCAATATACTTCAAGCGATTATTGCAGGATCAACCTTTTACCGCTTGTTTGATCAAGCGGGGGATGAAGTTTTACGTCGAGAGGTAATAGGCAG
Source organism: Cellvibrionaceae bacterium (assembly GCA_047629215.1). Lineage (GTDB taxonomy): Bacteria > Pseudomonadota > Gammaproteobacteria > Pseudomonadales > Cellvibrionaceae > CANLBN01. The sequence goes on from JBLHWO010000039.1 coordinate 12,205, forward strand.
AGGTAATGGGCTGCTAACTCTAACTACCTAGATTAATATCGGTGTTGTCTAATAAAGGCGCATTAGCGTCAACGATAAAGGCCTCTTCGTAGTCTGGCTCATCTTTTTCAGTCAAGATACTTGGCGTGATAAAACCTTCTTCTATTTCACGTAAGGCAATAACGGTAGGTTTATCATTTTCTTCGGGGACCATAGGTTCTTTGCCGCCAGTGGCGAGTTGGCGCGCGCGCTTAGTGCCAACTAATACTAGCTCAAAACGGTTCTCAACATGCTCAAGACAATCTTCAACGGTAATTCGTGCCATAACGGTTTCCAAAAATAAGGTGCTGTAAAAAAGGGGTGATATCCAACAGCCTAGTGTAAGCAATTTAGGCGGCTAGGACAATAGTCCGGTGAGTAAGACTCTATATTTGTTTTGTTGAACGCTAATTTTAAGCCGTTGAGCTAGTAATATACTGTGTAAATCAATCAAGGCTTGATCAAAATCATCATTGACGAGCATCCATTGGGCTTCGACGTAGTGAGACATCTCATTGATCGCTTCTTGCATTCTGCGCTCTATAATCTGCTCGTCATCTTGACCGCGGCCACGAAGGCGAGCTTCTAGCGCTGAGCGTGAAGGCGGTAATATAAAGATGCCCTGAGTATCAGGCAATAAACGCCTGACCTGCTGCGCGCCCTGCCAGTCAATTTCTAAAATTACGTCTTTGCCTTGCTGAAGTGTTTTTTCAACCCATTTCTTGGAGGTACCGTAGTGATTCTGAAACACTTGAGCTTGTTCCAGGAAATCGCCTTGCCCGAGCATCGATAAAAAAACATCGCTATTCACAAAATAGTAGTCGTGGCCGTCTTGTTCATTGGGCCGCTGGGGTCGAGTGGTGTGGGATATGGAGGCTTGAGTTTGGCTGTCTCGCTCTAATAAGGCTTTGACCAAGCTCGTTTTACCTGCGCCTGAAGGAGCAGAAATGGTGTAAAGAGTGCCGCGAATACTCATGAGTTTAAATGGCCTATGGTTTTCTTTTTGTCGTTTTTTGGGTTTTGGGTATTACTGTTTCTGTGCCGGTCATTTGCTGCCTATTGCTTAAGGAGCCCCCTGGACAGTCGCTATAAAACGCTGTAAATACTATAGCAGAATTTGTATATTTCTCTCCATTCCCTTTTTGTATCAATAATCCTAAATAACGCAGTAGATTTAACTGCGTTATTTAGGATTATTGATCGCTTATTCTATATTCTGTATCTGCTCTCGCATTTGTTCTATCAGGACCTTAATAGACACTGCGGTCTGGCTGGTCTCACTGGTGAGCGATTTTGACGAAAGCGTGTTGGCCTCGCGATTCAATTCTTGCATCATAAAATCCAAGCGGCGGCCGATAGGGCCTTTTTGCTTGAGTATGTGCTTTACCTCGGATAAGTGAGTTTGTAGGCGGTCCAGCTCTTCAGCCACGTCCGCCTTATTAGCCAAAATCACCATCTCTTGCTCTACTCGGTCTTGGTCTAGTTCCGTCTTGAACTCCTCAAGGCGTTGCTTCAATTTACCTCTCTGAGCTCGGAGGATAACGGGCATGCCAGCGCGAACATCAATTACGAGTTCATTAATTTGAATTAAGCGCTCCTCGATAAGTCCTTGTAGTTCAATCCCTTCACGCTGACGGTGGTCGATTAATGCGAGTAAGGTTTTGTTGGCTAAGGCCGTGGCTGTTTCTTCAATAATACCGGTATCTAATTCTGTTTGTTGCACAACACCAGGCCATTGGAGTAACTTCAAGGGGTCAGCATCAGCAATGTTGGGGTGAATAGATTTGATTTGATTAATGGCGTGGCTTAGGGCGGTTAAAGCGTCGGCGTTAATCGAGAGTGTTTGTTCTGATTGATTACTTACGTTAAGTTGAAAGTTAACGTCTATCTTGCCCCGCTGTAATTTCTTGCGTAGCTGTTCTCTTATGGCGGGTTCGCAAGCGCGTAGTAATTCCGGCAAGCGGATAGAGGGCTCAAGGTAACGGTGGTTAACGCTGCGAATTTCGCAAGCAATCTCGCCCCATGGTTCTTGTTGGGTGTGGCGAGCGAAGCCGGTCATACTATATGGCATGCGTGATTCTCTATTTTGGATGGGTGGGAATATTACCACAGCTTTTTAGCCCAACCGCCGTTTATAGAATAATTCACCTCAAGCCAAGGGCATGCTTTTGGGGTAAACTGCGGCCACTGACTTATCAGAAACCAAGATTCCTGCAAAAGCCCCTCCTGACCTTTTATAGGCCTGCACTCCCTGTGTAGCGTGTTGTGCATTTTTCCAGGGCTTATTATCAACTCATTTTTTAAAGGTATCCTATGACTCGTCCCAGCGGCAGACAACCCAATGAATTACGCCCTATCCGTTTAACTCGACATTACACCAAGCACGCAGAGGGCTCCGTTTTAGTCGAGTTTGGCGATACTAAAGTAATTTGTAATGCCACGATTGAATCGGGTGTGCCAGGGTTCTTGAGAGGTAAAGGTACCGGTTGGATTACGGCGGAATATGGCATGCTGCCGCGTTCGACTAATAGTCGCATGGGTAGAGAGGCCGCCCGTGGTAAGCAAAGTGGCCGCACGGTTGAAATTCAACGTTTGATCGGCCGTTCATTGCGTGCAGCGGTTGATTTAGATGCGCTAGGCGAAAATACTATTACTATCGACTGCGATGTAATTCAGGCCGATGGCGGCACTCGTACCGCCTCTATTACGGGTGCTTGTGTTGCGCTTGTCGACGCCATTAACTTTTTTATTCAAGAGGGTAAGCTGAGCAGTAATCCTTTAAAGCGCATGGTGGCATCGGTTTCGGTTGGTATTTACAAAGGCGCCGCTGTACTTGATCTAGATTACCCCGAAGACTCGGCGGCAGATACCGATATGAATATTATTATGGCCGACGACGGCGGGATGATTGAAGTACAGGGTACAGCCGAAGGAGAACCCTTTAGCGAGCAAGAGTTTTCCAGTATGTTGGCCTTGGCTAAACAAGGGATCGCAGAATTAAATCGTTTGCAGAAAGAAGCGCTAGGGTAAATGTAGGGTGGGCTGTGCCCACCTTTTACCCTACGAAAATAATTAAGGTTGAAGGTATTTTATTTCTTAGAGCCAAGTGCCGCATCTAGTTTTTTTTGGCGGTCATCCACCAACTTCTGAACCCCCTTTGCATCGCCAACCAGCTTTGATACCTTGTTTGGCGCAATGGTAGTAGGCGAAAAGCCCCCATCTTTGATGGGAATGGTTTTTCTGTTTTCAGGCTGCTCTCTAGGAGCCAAAGGGCTCGCTGGTAGTGGCGCTAGATCTCTATTTACGTTGGTCCCTACCAGTATCTGCTGTGCGATAACGTTCTCCGGAGGTGTATCAGAAAACTGCCAGTTACCATCAGCATCCTTCCATTTGTAGACTGAAACCTTCTCGTCGAGAAAGTTTCCATCCGAGCCGCCGACAAACTGGTCGGACATCGCATCGCTAACAGAGCGTTTGATCAATGAGGTATCGGGAATCAGGTCATCAACGGATAGCCATGGGGTGCCGTCAGGTTTTTTTAATACAAATAAGCCTGCAAGGCCAAGAACCAAAAGAAAACAAAAGAACTTAATAATCAGGCCCATATGCATAATCGCTGTATTTAAAGTTGGTTGGTATGATTGTGACCAATACAGTGCTTTGGTTTAATCTCCTATAAACAATTCTAGCGCATGATGGTGCACAATTATGTCGTATTCAATTTCAGTATCAATGATAATCTTGTCTTCGTAAGCAGTGATTAGTGGTTTGAATGAGTCGGTGGCGTTTGGAGAAGGGTGACCAATAGCTAAAATCTATTAAGTGTTCCCTAGAAGTAGAGGGGGCCTCGCCAAATAAAAAAACACCCATTAATATTGCTGTATGTGCTGGTGGAGTTAATGGTTTCGAGGTGCGGAATGATAAAAATAATTTATACGCAGAATAAAGCCAGTCCTGAATAAAAATAATAATGCTAGATTGTTTTCTACACTAAAGCCATGAGCTTCTTATATCTATAGTGAAATAATAAAAAGCTGTACTAAAAGTAACTTTATACACCGAGTTCAATTATTTTTTATTGTTACGTGAGACCCAAGATTGGGAAACATTTAACCATTCAGCAGCTTTAGTTTGATTTCCATCAAATAGCTTAAGGGCATGCTGGGCAATCATTGTATTGTATTCTTTTTTTAACTCTGGATCTAAGCCGTCGGATTGTATTTCTATAAAGGGTTTAATTAGCTTGTTTATTTCCTGCCTTTTCTTAGAAAAGGGCAGCCAGTAGTCATAATCTAAAATATGATTACTGCATATGTTGTCTACAATACCAAGAACGAAGATGGCGACAAATAAGGGAAGTAGTCCTACCGCATTCATTCCTTCAATAAATTGCATTGCTAATATAATTGAAATAGAGAAAGCTGCAGCTAAGCAAAATACAATTAAAATATTATTAGTTCTGACTTTAATAAAGCCGTTAGATGATTTATACGATGTGATTAGAATGTATAAGGTAAAGATAAGGCAAGAAACGACTAGAGCTTGAAAGGTCCAGTAATGTTCACCCGCAACGCGAGTGAGTGCGATTCCGGTATGAGCAATATCTTTTATGATTAAGTCTGTAGCTAGCAAGAGATAGCATGCGAAGACATTGCATAAAATAACGGTGCGAAGAATATATTTATGAATATGGTGTCTAGTTAACCTAGCGATCATAAAAGGAAGGATGCTGATGCAAATAACCGCACAAACATAATAGCCTACGAGGGCTATTCTGCCAGCAAGCGCATCCTTGCTAAAGAAATATAACATCAGTTCAAAGGTTGATTGTAATAGAAATATCATCGCAAATGAAGACACAAGCAGAAACTGTACTGACGGTTTCCAGTGCCTACGTATGATGCCTAGCACCCACAGCTTGGTTAAAACACCTGTTACTGTGAGGCTTATGTATATAGTTAATGCCATACGATTTGGTTACTACTTAAGTTTTAGTTGAGGTTATTAGGCGATCATAGTTACTTGACACACGGATAATCCCGAGCCAGCCATCGCAGCCATTACCAAATCCCCTGCTTTAATTTGCTGAGATTCTATCGCTCGGGCATAGTTTACGCCAAAGGTAGCTGAAGTTATATTGCCTAAGGTGTCAAATGTTTTAGTCATGCTGTTTCTTTCTACCCCAATAATCTTAGGGTATCGCTCCCAAGGCCTTTTGCCTACTTGGTGAGTGATTAGGCAATTTATATCACTTGCCTTTATATTGGCTGTTTTGAGTGATGTTGGTAGTAGGGCCTTATGCGCATCTAATATGGCTGTGCTTATTTCCTTCATCAGCATTTGCCCCTCTGTAACGATATCCTTGTCCTGCTTATAGTAACAGAGATTCGTAAGTTGTCCATTGCTCACAAAATTCATGCTTTTAATGCCAGATATGCCTTCAGATCGACTGATAATAGCGGCTACGCCAGCATCGCCTACAGTTAGCGCGCCTATTTTGTTGAAAAACTCTGTTCGATCCTCTAATCCACGTAAGTGTGGAGCGGTCACTTTTGATAGCTGGCTTGGTCGCTCCCCAGTGCAAATCATTACATTTCTTGACATGCCTGATTCTATAGCTGAGTTAGCTATTTGCATTCCGCTCATAAATCCTAAGCAGGCATTACTCACGTCAAAGCAGACCGCATTGCGTAGGCCTAGGTTTTTTTGCACCACATGTGCGGTGCTCGGTTCTACATAATCTCTATCGATTCCGCAGAAAATAAGTAAATCGATTTCATCAGGATTGCCATCGAATTTAGCGAGCGCTTTTTCGGCAGCATAAGTTGCTAGAGTTGATGGTTTTTCATCGTCTAAAGCGTGCCTAACTTCGATGATTCCAATCAAATCCTCTATCAGGGTCTCGGAAAAGCCTAATCTTTCGGGTTTTACCTCGGCCATCATGTCGCGAGTTTTAACAACCTGGCTCGGCAAGTAATAATCGATTGCTGAAATAGTAGTGTTCATAACATATTGACCCCATTAGGTTTTTTGTGTGTATGCAAAATAGCATAAAACATTTCATCCGTTTTTAGCGTTATGCATAAAAGCATAAAAAAAAGTGTTTTGATGCTGGAAAGAGGTCTGTTATAAAAAGCACTGGCGCGTTTAGCAACTGAAAACGTTTACATTTTTAGATGTGCAGCTTATTAAAAGAATATTTAGCTTTTTGTTAAGAATAGTTGAGTTTGAAAAGGCCCCAAGCTAATCAACTAAGAGGCTGAAAATAAACCGCTGATATGTTGCTTTTGACGACAGTTAGATTATTCTGAAAAGCTTTTTATTTGTATGAAAAATGTTTTTTAGAGAAATAATTAATGCTGTTCTTGTTAGTAGTACTTGGAGTTAAATATGACAATCCTTGATAGATCAACTTTACATCTTGAATCGTTAAAGGAAAGATTGGCTGAAAGTGAAACGATGTTGTCGAGAGTAACATGCTTAGCCGATAATGCATACGCCTCTTTAGAAAGTGGAGATGTTGCTAAGTCTCAGCAATTTATTGGTCAATTAATAAATTCTATTTCTGAGCATTTTTACGAAGAAATACATTAATAATGAGTATTTAGGATTATTGTGGCGAGCATTGTTTGGATCGAGCTTTGTTTAAGCTCGATTTAAGCTAAGTTTAAGTCAGTCTTCCTCATTGGAGGATGCTGTAATACCAAGTTCTTTGAGTTTACGAGTTAAGGTATTGCGGCCCCAGCCCAATAGTTCTGATGCGTCTCTTTTGCGCCCAGAGGTATGCTTCAGGGCAACGTTTATTAATGCTCGCTCAAAGGCAGGTACAGCTTGGTCGAGGATGCTTTTTTGGCCGCGTGATAAGGCTTGGTCAGCCCAATTCCTTAATGACTTTTCCCAATCATCGGCGGGTGCATCTTGATTTCGTTTTTCTAGTAATTCAGGCGGCAGGTCGTCGATGTGCACCTCTCGTCCCGATGCCATTACCGTAATCCAACGACAGGTATTTTCAAGTTGGCGTACATTTCCTGGCCAGCTTAAACCGCAAATATAGTTTTCGGCATCTTTTAGCAAAACCTTGGGCTCGACAGCTATATCCATTGCGGCCTTTTTAAGGAAGTATTGTGCTAGTTTTGGGATGTCTTCACGACGATCGGCCAGTTGGGGTATATGAATGCGAATAACATTGAGGCGGTGAAATAAATCTTCTCTGAAGCGGTTGGCTTCAACTAGTTGCTCCAGATTTTGGTGGGTCGCAGCGATAATACGAACATCAACCTTAACTGAGGTGTGACCGCCTACACGATAAAATTCTCCGTCAGCGAGCACCCTCAATAGCCGTGTTTGTGTCTCGGCAGGCATATCACCGATCTCATCAAGAAAGAGGGTTCCTCCATCGGCTTGCTCAAAGCGCCCTTGACGCTGGTTGGCTGCGCCTGTGAAAGCGCCTTTTTCATGTCCAAATAGTTCGGATTCGATCAGGTCTTTAGGGATCGCAGCCATATTAAGTGCGATAAATCGATATTGCTTCCGTGGGCTATGACGGTGCAGTGCTTGTGCGACCAGCTCTTTACCGGTGCCAGATTCACCATTGATTAAAACTGTAATATTAGACTGAGAGAGTCTGCCTATTGCGCGAAACACTTCCTGCATGGCAGGTGCTTCACCAATAATGTCGCTATCAACTACTGGGTTAGTGGGCTCTTGTATAGCGCTAAGCTTGTTTTCTTGGGAGTGGGCTAAAGCACGGCGAGTAACAGCAATCACCTCGTCAACATCAAAGGGTTTAGGGAGGTATTCAAACGCGCCACCTTGGTAAGCAGATACCGCGCTATCAAGGTCTGAGTGTGCCGTCATTATAATAACGGGAAGGTCTGGGAAGTCTTTATTCAAGATGTTCAATAGATCAAGGCCGTCTATACCCGGCATTCTCACATCGCTGACAATAGCGGCAGGCTGCTCGCGGCCAAGCTGCTTTAAGGCTGCATCACCATTATCAAATGTTGAGACTAGCCAGCCCTCTTTGGCTAGTGCTTTTTCTAGTACCCAACGAATGGAGCGGTCATCGTCAACAATCCAAATTGACTGGGGTGCAATAGCAGGTGTGCTGGTTGCGGATTTGCTTGTCATCATGCGAATTATTCCAGAGGTATATAAATGGAGAATCGAGTATCGCCGGGTTCACTGGCGCATTCGATTAGTCCCTTGTGTTGGTTAATGAGTTGCTGCGCTATCGATAAGCCAAGACCAGAGCCGTGGGCGCGACCAGATATCATTGGATAAAAAACATCATCAATCAGGTCGGGTGGAATACCGGGTCCATTATCGTTAACAGAAATGCAGCAAACCAGCGGGTAGTGCTTGCGCCCGATAGTGACCTGGCGTTGAATATGTGTACCAATATTTAATAAAGGCGATTTATTTTCAGTGTCAGTGCTTAAGGCCTGAATCGCATTGTGGATAATGTTAAGTAGCGCTTGAATTAATAATTCTGAGTCGCCCTTTATATCGGGGATGCTCGGGTCATAGTTGCGCTTTAGGGAAATACAGCCTTTGGTCTCAGCTGTGATTAGCGTGATAACACGCTCAAGCACTTCGTGAATATTAGTAGGTCTGAGTTCGATAATGTGTCTAGGTCCGAGCATGCGATCGACCAAATTTCTAAGTCGATCAGACTCCGCAATAATGACATTGGTGTATTCTTTGAGTTCAGGGTTATCGCTAATCTGATCGAGCTCTCTTTCGAGCAACTGGGCTGCCCCACGAATGCCTCCGAGAGGGTTTTTGACTTCATGAGCCAAGCCTCTAATTAGGTTTCGAGTTGTGCTTTGAGAGGCGATCATGGCCTCTTCTCTGCTGATTTTCATCAATCGATCAAGCGGTTGAATTTCAAATAAGATCTGATTGACGTTATTTAAAGGCGTCACCGTGTAATCGACAGTGATGTGTTGTTTGTTGTGAAGCCGCCAACGGGCTTTGCGTTTAGTGTAGAGTGATTCATCCGTCAGGGCGTTAGTGACTTTTTCGAGGGCTTTTGTCGATTCATGATAAAAATTTTTGATCGATGTCCCATAGACGTGATTTAAGCTTACCTGTAATAGCGTTTCACAGGCAGAGTTCATATGTAAAAGGCGCAGTTGGTCATCCACCAACATAACAGCGGTGGTGAGATTGTCTAGCAGCTGTTTAAAGTCAGGGTTTACGCCCATTATATTTTGTAACGTAGTGTTATTTATAAGGAAGCGGCCGAGTAACATGCTTGTTTAATTTTTTGCCTTTGTTTAGTGCTTTGGTTTATCCTAAATGTCGCAGTTGAATCTACTGCAGCTGTCTGAAGTACAGAATATAAAGCGTTTTTTCACTTTTTTAGGCTGCACCCGTAGGGTGGCTACGAATTTTCCGAGAAAAGCAAAAAAACGCTTTATATTCTGCACCTTAGTCACCCTCGCAACAATTTACCTGCGGTATTTAGGTTTATGGCGCAAATGCCGCCTTACTTCTTGCTTTAAGCATAATCTCTAATGGTGGCGCTGTAGTTGCTATAATTACTTTTGAGAGCTATTTTTTTATATTAAAGATAAACCGCAAGAGTAAAGTAACTCTCTGAAAGCTATCCAGAATCATCTGAAACTATTAGCAAAATCTGCGCCATAGATGAACATTGACTATGCCCCACGGATTATTAGCTTTTAGCGCCTGTTAAAATTGGTTTAGCTTATATATTGCACTATCATGGGGCAATGCCTTGCGGGGTCAGCGTTACTGGTGCGTTTTGTTTAAGAGGGGCCTTTATCGGCCCATAAATTCTGTAT
>JBLHWO010000040.1:0-20783 GCA_047629215.1 Cellvibrionaceae bacterium
AATAAAAATACATCCTTGTAAAACTGATTGCTTCCCTGTGAATAACTTTACCCGTATTTAGCCATTAATTTGGTCTCTGCAAGAATATGCCCTTTCATGGCTTTTTTTACTTTACGCAGTGAAGTTTTTTTCTTGAGCTCTAGCTTGATATCTAATGCATAGAGCTTAAAAAAGTAGCGATGTCTACCATCTGGTGGGCAGGCACCGCCGTATTTGGCTTCATACCAGTCATTGCGCCCCTGCATGCTGCCATCATCCCAAGTGTGTGTTGTGGGTGCATTTTCAGGAATGTCCGTGGTGGTCGAGGGTAGGTTGTAGACGAGCCAATGTAGCCAAGTACCATTGGGGGCATCAGGATCATCCATAATTAAGACAAAGCTTTGGGTATTAGCAGGTGCTCCGCTGATGGTGAGAGAGGGCGAAATATCAGCCCCATTGCAACTGTATTGTTGAGGTAACTCGCCACCATCAGCAAATTCAGGGCTGGTGAGAGTTAAGGTTGATTCAGCGTGTGTGAATAGACTGGTCACCGTACAGATGAAAAAGACAATACCGCTAATGACTATTTTTTTAATGTGCATAAACACTCCTTATAGTGTTGATTGTTAATTGTTGTTTGTTGTAGATGATTGTTACGTTTTCTATTATTATGCTGCGCTGAAAAGTTACAAGATGAATTTCTTGATTTACTGTTCGTCATTCATGATTACCATTGATAGTGCGTGGTTGCCATTTGTATGCTTGAGTTAAAACCAATTAAAAAAATAATAGATAGTCAGTTTGGTCTTTATACAATCATTCTAGTCACTTTTGCGGTCAACTTGAGTTCGCACACATTCGCTTTTTGGCCAGGCGATAACTGGTGGTTACGCAGCGCATACTGGTTACTCTATTTGTCATTAGCATTAAGTTTTATCTTTGGTCTCTATTATTTACTGGAGAGAACACAGGTGAGCTGGTCTAAGCAGTGCTTGTTTATTGTGGCAATTACTGTCAGTTGGTTGCCGTTTGGATTGGCGATTTCTATGTTGGATATTGCCACGGGGAGACCAGCAACCTCCTATGCTATCCGCGAGCTACAAAATACCGGTTTTCTTACTACTTTACTGTCTAGCATGACGGTTAATATATTGCCTCGGCATTTATCATTTGGCGCATTGATTTATTTGATTCATTTTTATGTGCGTATTGGGCCAAACACTCATCATTCGGAAAATAAAATATTGATGAATACGTATGATATGGGGGTAGAGAATACGGTTAGGCAGGCAGGGTTCATTGACAAGTTGCCTCACAATATTCGATCAGAGCCACAGCTATTGCAGGCACAGGAGCATTATCTGTCGGTAACGACGGAATTGGGACAGGAGTTGATACTGTATAAATTCGGTCAGGCAATCAGAGAAATGCCCGATGATTATGGTATGCAGGTTCATCGCTCTTTTTGGGTGGCCAAGAACAATATTCGCGGTTGGTCGGTGATGGATAATGGTGTAAAAATATTACTTCACTATGGCAGACAAGCCCCTGTCAGTCGGCGCTTTGAGCATTATATTAAACAGCATTTTGTGGAGATAAATGAGTGAAAAATAGTCTTTTTTTCAGCCTTGTAATACTTCTGTCCTCAGTTAGCTGTGCAGATAAAAAAGTAACACTTTCTGCGGCTGAGCAATTGCACCATCAAGCTTGCTCTATTCAGCCCTATGCCAGCGATGACCCATGGCATATTACTAATTTATATAATTGTGGTAATCGAGAATTATTTGTTCCCTATCAATTATGGACGGGGGCAGAATGGAATGGTGATAAGCAAGCACCCTGTATGCATGCTATTGATCGACGGAGTGTGTTTTTACCGCTTGCCGATAACGATGCATCCGGAGAAGTTATTATCCGAGGCCCATTATCATGGCAAGACCCCAAAACGGGTGAAGCAATTCGCGTCTGGGAGCGCATCAGACCCCAGAGTAATTCTCATCAATACTATGCGTGTCATAAGCGAGGCATTGGCCAAATACATAATGTTAATAAACCGAAAATGGTTTATATAAGAGACCTTTGTCGTGCGCCGGGTGGTTTTGGTTGGCAAGTGGGCAAGAGACGTACCTGTACTAAAACCACCGTCGAAATAGAAAAGGTTGAGCTAGACAGCCATCATCGCCTTAATAGGCTATCGGTAAAGTATTGGTTTAGAGATAAACTCAAACATCATTATGTTTATAAGCCGAATCAAGGCGCCACAGAAATTTTTTCATATAAGAAAAAATAAACTATTCATTTCTATCAACGGTGTTAAAGAATGACCAATGGCGTTAAAGAATAATAAATGGTATCAATGAGTTAAGGCTAGGCCGAGTCGTTATGAGTTTGTATGATCCAAAGGCGTCACACAACTTATTAGGAGATCGCTATGCTCAATCAATTCATTGTATTATGGTTTATTGCTTTACTATCATTCCCTGTACTTTCATCCTCTTACTATCGACAGCGATTAGAGCCTCGATTAGTTGAGTTATGGGTTCTAGATGAATCGTTGAGTCGACCAGAGTCAGTGGTTTACGATAAGGCTCGCGATGTTTTGTATGTATCAAATATTAATGGCAGTCCGACAGAAAAAGATGGCAATGGTTATATTGCCATGGTGTCAGTCGATGGCGACATTATTGAGCAAGAGTGGGTGTCTAGCTTAGACGCACCTAAAGGAATGGCCGTCAGTGGGGATTATTTATATGTAGCTGATATTGATCGTTTGGTTGAAATTTCCTTGGCAACGGGACAGGTTATCAATAGTTATCCCGGTGAAGGCGCGCAGTTTTTAAATGATGTGGCCGCGGATAAGCGAGGTAATATTTATGTGTCAGATTCGCGGCAAAAAACTATTTATCGTTTGCATAATGGTGGCTTTGATGTCTGGGTTGATGATGATCGTATCAGCGAACCCAATGGTATATTTGCACGCTATGGTAAGTTAGTGGTTGCCGCTGGAGATAACTCTACCGAAAGACCTGGGCGCTCACGTTTTTTGCAAACTATTAATTTTAAAAATAAAAAAATTAAACCATTGGGTGAAACAACGTCTTTAGGCAGTCTGGATGGTGTAGAAAAAAGTGGAATGGGAGGCTACTTTCTGTCGGATTTTCGATCCGGTGATATTTCCTATTACACCAAATCACAGGGTGCGACGGTATTAGTCAATCCTGAGCCTGGAACGGCTGATATCGATTATGTGATCGACCAGAATATTCTCTACGTGCCTATTTTAAATACGGGTAAGTTGATTGCCTATAAGGTTTTGTGGTGTCGGTGATTTCTTGCCAAATACGGTATTCTTGATTTACAAGCGTTGGTTATTTAAGGCCAACGCTTCCATTCCTGTTGTTCACTTAACTTTCTGCGTAAACTGCCAGATGTCCTTGGCTATTATAGATCTACGTCGGTCACTTTTAAATGCAAACCAACAAGCGGAGGTGGACTGGGTCGATTTTAATCGCCCCATGCGTTCGAGATTTTTAAATTGAGAAAGACCGTAGTGTTAATTTTTCATCAACAGCGAATAAATACCAGCCTTTTTGATGCCAGTCACCTAAGACTATCCGTTCAGCATCGACTTGATTATCCAGTTTAATTCTATGTCGATTAGGGCGGTGAGTATGCCCATGAATCAATAAGCTAGCACCATATTCATGCATAAGCTTAGTCACCTCTTGGGGCGTCACATCCATAATGTCTTCCGCTTTAATACTATTCATGGATTGACTGCTTGACTTCATTTGAGCCGCAAGCGCTTTACGTTCGGCAAGTGGCTTTTGCATTATTTCTTTGTGCCACTCTGGGTTGCGTACTATCTTTCTAAAGGACATATATTCTTGGTCGAGAGTGCAAAGGCTATCGCCATGCATCAGCATTGCTCTAATCCCGTTAAGCTCAATGACGGTTGGGTCATCTAGTAGGGTTATTCCCGTTCTTTCTGCAAATTCTTCGCCGATCATAAAGTCTCGGTTACCATGCATAAAATACACGCGTTGTGATCCGCTTTTTACTCTGTTGTAACCCGCAAGCGCGGCTTCAATTTCTCTAAACACGGGGGTGTCATCATCGTCACCCACCCAAGCATCGAAAAAATCACCCAAAATATACAGAGAGTCTGCGTTAGCCGCCGTAGTGTTTAAGAAATGATAAAAAGCCTGAGTGATATCAGGCCTTTGAGGGGAGAGGTGTAAATCAGAAATAAATAAAATCATTAATGATACAAGCTGTGATTTTAGGTTACGGTGACTTTTTCAATAACAATAGCGTCGGTCGGCACATCTTGGTGGAAACCATTTGAACCGGTAGCGACGCCTTTTATTTTATCGACGACATCAGTGCCTCCAGTCACTTTTGCAAACACGCAATAACCCCAGCCTTGAGTGGTTTTGGCGGTATGATTTAGGAAGTCATTGTCTTTGATGTTGATAAAAAATTGGGCGCTGGCACTATCGGGGTCCATAGTACGAGCCATAGCAATAGTGTAAAGATCATTTTTTAGGCCATTGTCAGCTTCATTAACAATATTCTCGCGAGTTTCTTTTTGGTTCATATCGGTATCAAAACCACCACCTTGCACCATAAAACCGTCAATCACGCGATGAAATATAGTACCTTCATAAAATCCATCTTCAGCATATTGCTTGAAATTGGCTGATGTAATAGGCGCTTTTTCAAAGTCTAGTGCAAGTGTTATATCGCCTTGATTGGTATGTAAAGTAATCATTTGTGGAGCCTGCTTTTATTTTTTCGATATTTAGTACGCAACTCGCATGAAGTTGGCGCAATAATAGTAAAAATTGATGATTTTTTGGGTGTGAACCCCATTGGAGGGCGCTATAATACGCGCTTTGGCTAAATTCTTCCACACTATATCAGTGACTCATAAAGCGACCCATACCCCATGACGGCAGATACATCTAATAGCAGCACTAGTAATCATACCGAATCCAATACGAATACGCATTCTACAGAAGCCTTGCCTTCTAACGAAAGGCCACCTCATTTTCTAGAGCAACAGGTCAGTAAAGATCTAGGTGCAGGGTATTATGAAAAGATTGTGACCCGTTTTCCGCCGGAGCCCAATGGCTATCTTCATATTGGTCACGCAAAGTCTATGTGTCTCAATTTTGGTTTGGCTGAAAAGTTTAATGGTGAATGTAATCTTCGTTTTGACGACACCAACCCGGCTAAAGAAGACCAGGAATATATCGACGCGATTATTCGAGATGTCGAATGGATGGGTTACCGCTGGTCGGGTGAAGTACGTTATGCCTCTAGTTATTTTAAGCAGTTACATCAGTGGGCAATTTGCTTGATAGAGCAGGGTAAAGCCTACGTTTGCCATCTTTCAGCGGAAGAAACCCGTGATTATAGAGGTACGCTAACTGAACCCGGTAAAAATAGCCCTTATCGAGAACGCAGTGTCGATGAAAATTTAGCCGAATTTGAAAAAATGCGCTCTGGAGAATACAAAGAAGGCGATTGTATTTTAAGAGCAAAGATCGATATGCAGAGTGGTAATATTAATTTGCGGGATCCTGCGCTGTATCGTATTCGGAAACAAACTCATCATCAAACCGGCGATGAGTGGTGTATTTACCCCAGTTATGATTTCGCCCATGGCCAAGAAGATGCTATCGAGGGCGTGACTCATTCGATTTGTACTTTAGAGTTCGCAGATCATCGTCCCTTATACAATTGGCTGATTGAAAGTCTGCCGGTTCCTAATGAACCTAAACAATACGAATTCGGTCGCTTAAATTTAAATTATACGCTCACGTCTAAGCGTAAATTAAAACAGCTCGTCGATGCAAAGCATGTCGATGGTTGGGATGACCCTAGAATGCCGACCATTGCTGGCCTACGTCGCCGAGGCGTAAGCGCAAAATCTCTGCGTCAATTCTGCAATATGATTGGTGTAACGAAATCTGACGGTGTCGTTGATATAGCTATGCTAGAGCACGCAATTCGAGATGATCACGATAAAAATTCACCGCGTGCAATGTGTGTGTTGAATCCGATCAAAGTGACGTTAACAAATTACCCTGATGATAAAACTGAAGCTATGATTGCATCGGGCCATCCTAATCGTGATGATATGGGTGAGCGTAGGTTACCGTTTAGCAAAGAAATTTTTATCGATGTTGAAGATTTTAGGGAAGAAGCCAATAAAAAATACAAACGTTTAGTTATCGGTAAGCGCGTACGTTTACGCAATGCTTATGTCATCGAAGCCGATGAATGCATTAAAGATGCTGATGGTAAGATTGTTGAGGTCAAAGCCCATGTGATTGAAAATACACTGGGTAATAACCCTGAGGATGGCGTTAAACCTAAAGGTGTTATTCATTGGGTTGATGCTAAAAAACATGCCACGTTTGATGTGCATTTGTATGATCGTCTATTCACTGACCCCGCTCCTGACAATGGAGATAAAGATTTTTTGACCTTAATTAATCCAGACAGCCTAATTATACTTAAAGATTGTGTTGGCGAAATCGGTTTACTTGAAGCCAAAGCAGAAAAAGCTTATCAGTTCGAGCGAGAGGGATATTACTGCCGTGACAGCCGTGCTGAAAAACTGGTGTTTAATCGTACTATTACCCTTCGCGATACGTTTAACGGGTAAGTAGATAATATTTCATAGAAGCTAGAAGCTTTTAATTGTTTTACATTTGAGATGGTAATGTCATTAAAAATTTATAATACCCTTGAACGAAAAAAAGTTGACTTTAAACCGATAGAAGAAGGCAAGATTAGCCTTTATGTCTGCGGCATGACAGTCTACGACTATTGTCATATTGGGCATGCACGGATTTTAGTGTCGTTTGATGTTATTACGCGTTTTTTACGCTCGCAAGCATGGAGTGTGGAATATGTACGTAATATCACAGACATCGATGACAAAATTTTTAATCGTGCAAATGAAAATGGTGAAAAATATACGACGTTAACCCAACGTTTTATTGATGCGATGCATGAAGATGAAGAGCAATTAAATGTTCTTCGCCCTGATAAAGAGCCGCGAGCAACGGGCCATGTCAATGAAATTATTAATATGGTTGAAGTGTTAATAAATAAAGATTTTGCTTATCAAGCTTCTAATGGCGATGTTTATTATAGAGTGCGTAAGTTTGAAAATTATGGCCGCTTGTCGGGTAGAAATATTGATGAGCAATTGTCTGGCGCAAGAATTGACGTAGAGCTAAAAAAAGAAGATCCTTTTGATTTTGTACTGTGGAAAATGGCGAAAGAAGGAGAAGCATTTTGGGAGTCTCCTTGGGGAAACGGGCGGCCGGGTTGGCATATTGAATGTTCTGCTATGACTAAAGCCTGTTTGGGTGACAACTTTGACATTCATGGCGGTGGCCCTGATTTGCCTTTTCCTCATCACGAAAATGAAATTGCTCAAAGCGAAGCAGCCAATGGTTGTCAGTATGCTAACTATTGGATGCATGCCGGGGCAGTCCGCGTTGACGGCGAAAAAATGTCTAAATCTTTAGATAATTTTTTTACTATTCGCGAAGTTCTAAAAAAATATCATCCTGAAGTGGTTCGTTTCTTAATTGTTAGTAGTCATTATCGTAGTGCAATTAACTATTCAGAAGATAATTTAATTGAGGCTAAAGCGGGTTTAGATCGTTTTTATCAAACGTTAAAAAATTATTCGCACGTTAAAGCTGTACCCGAGAGTAAGGTGAGAAATAACGCTTTCCTAAGCGCCATGAATGATGATTTTAATACGCCTCAAGCATTATCTGTTATGTATGAGTTATTAAGGGAAGTAAATTCAAGAGCTAAAGTCGACAGTGCTGCAGCAGAAAGCTTGATCGCAGAGTTAAAAGGTATGGCCGATATATTGGCGGTTTTACAAGCTGACCCAATAGAGTTTTTACAAAATATTAACGGTGAAGATGGCCTTTCGGCAGAGCAGGTAGAAGCTTATATTGAGGAGCGTCTACAAGCCAAGTTAAGTAAAAATTACAAGCGTGCCGATGAGTTACGTCAATTGTTAACTGACGGTGATATCGTTTTAGAAGATTCGCCGCAGGGTACAACCTGGCGTAGAAAGTAGTGTGGGAAGTAGCGTAAAAAGTAGCTTTTCTGTTTTAAATAAATTTTTGTGTGTAAAACACGTAGTATAAATTTGATTTTATGAAAAGCCTCGAAAATTGGCAGTCTAGTATTGAAAGAATTCGCTCTAATAAAGCGTTTGAATTATTTGTCGTTTGCGTGATTATATTCTCTGCCTTACTGGTTGGCGTTAAAGCGTATCCCCTTCACGATACGGTTTTAAAGCTAATTGTTATTCTCGGCTGGATGATTGCATTAATCCTTCTGTTTGAGATTGCAATTCGTTTTATTGCTGAGCCAGTTAAACGTCCTTTCTTTAAAAGCGCTTGGAATGTATTTGATACAACGATTGTAATCGTTAGTCTTATTCCTATTGAAGGCAGTGAGTTAGCCATTATCGGGCGTTTAATTCGTATTTTCAGGGTCTTGAGGATGATTTCGATTATTCCTGAATTGCGCATGCTACTTGGTTCGCTGTTAAAAGCGTTGCCTAGATTGGGTTACGTTGCTTTGTTAATATTTATTATATTCTATATTTATGCGGCTGTTGGGACTACTTTTTTTTCTGAGATTAATCCGGTTCTCTGGGGAGATATAGCACGTAGTTTACTGACATTGTTTCGTGTAATGACCTTAGAAGATTGGACGGATGTGATGTACGAGACTATGGGGATCTACGCCTTTAGTTGGATTTTTTATCTAACCTTTATTTTTTTCACGGCCTTTGCCTTTCTTAATATGATTGTTGGTATTGTTGTCATCTGCTTGAAGAGGAACACAAGGAGCAAGATCGGCTCGATGGCGAACCGACATTGCAAGAGCTGCAGTCTGAAATACGCGAATTAAAATAATTAATAAAACAAAAGTTATAAGATTCACTTAAAGAAGCCTACGTTTTTTAGAGTTTTCTTAAAGCCATTAAATGGAGAGAGCAGTTATGTTAGGTCAATATCGGCGGCTCATACTAGTTAAAAAATATTTATTTATTTCTCTCCTGCTTTCGATATTCCCCTTAATTGTTACAGCCTTTATATACGATCGATATACCGCTTCTCTTCTCGATAATATTTTATCTGAACGTTTGAACTCCGATATGGAAGCGGTTGCAGATAATATCAGCGATTTTATTAAACTACAGTCACGACGCATAATAAATTTAGTTGATATGCCGGAAGTTGAAGAGGTTTTTAAAATTAATAAGGGCGATGAACTATCAGATAAGCTGCTAGATTTTATTTATTTAGAAGTTGGTAGTCGCGATATATATAGTGTTCATTTTTATGATGCTAATAATGGTTTTATTACATCGGTACCTAACCAAGAAGTTAGCTACTTATCTCAGCATGTTTCATTAATAGAAAATGTAACGGCTACAGGAATTGTCGGGCCAATTTTACCTACTCTAAGTCGGCCGGGATGGCTCGGTGTAAAGCGCGATGTATTGCGCGGCAGTGAAAAATTGGGTTCTGTTTTACTTAAAATCCGTTTAGCTTCTATCACTGAGAAGGCATCTAAACTTTATCGAAAAGACTTCTATGAACCGAGAATTAAGGTAGGTGAGGCCAGTTATTTATCTATTTTAGGTGTGTTTTCTAGCACCCCTTCAAGTTTTCAGCTCACATCAAGTAAGAAGATTATTCCCGGTTGGGAGTTGTTTTTAATTAAAAACGAGAAAAATTTATCTGAGCCTAGAGTCAAAATACGCTATTTATTACTGGTGGTTATTGCCCTTGCATGTGCATCTATTATTGCTGTGTTTTTGAATATGTCTGATCGTTTAGTTCAGTTGATTACACCATTAACGGAAGCAGCTAAAT
The DNA here is from genome assembly GCA_047629215.1 of Cellvibrionaceae bacterium. GTDB lineage: Bacteria > Pseudomonadota > Gammaproteobacteria > Pseudomonadales > Cellvibrionaceae > CANLBN01. The sequence goes on from JBLHWO010000040.1 coordinate 9,921, forward strand.
CGATCGCTAAGGGCGACTTTTCGATTCACGTCCCTGAACAAGGTACAGGAGAATTAAAGGAATTATCTTCTGCTTTTAATCAAATGAGTGGCCAGTTAGAGTTTATGATTGATTCTCGTGTTGATGCAGAGCGCCGAGGTCATTTAGGGAGTTTAGCAGCGGGTCTTGCTCATGAAATTCGTAATCCACTCACAACGCTGCGTACCTCTATTCACGCTCTGCATCGGTCTGAGCCGGAACAAGAAAAGAAAGTGATATTTGAGATTGTTTCAGAAGAAATACTCAGAATTGATGCTATGGTCGAAAGATTTCTGGCTTATGCGAGACCACACGAGCCACATATAGAGGCCATAGAAATGAAAGACTTTCTTGAAGATTTTGAAGCATTAATGTCGGGCACATTATCAGAGGCAAATATTCAACTAGGTTTTTTGGGCGATCGATCTCTAACCGTTAAAGCGGACAGAGCCCAATTGCGTCAAGTATTTATGAATTTGGTACTCAACGCAATGCAGGCAATGATCAATGGCGGTCACTTGAGTATCGGTTTGCAAAGAGCAGAAAATAGCGCCATTATTACTTTTTCTGATACTGGTTTGGGTATGGATGCCGAAACCTTAGCTAAAATACAACAGCCATTTTTCACAACAAGATCAAAGGGCACAGGTCTTGGTTTAGCAATTTGCACACAATTACTAAAAGAAAATAATGCTTCAATGAGCATTGAAAGTCACTTAGATCAGGGTACAAGAATAATAATTGAATTACCTTTAATGTCTCGTATAGTTGTAAAAGCTGATGATGAATAATATAACCGTTTTAATTATTGATGACGAAGTTAATTTAACACGAACCTTAGAGTTTGCTTTAAATCAAGGTGGTATTGGCTGTCAAGTTGCTCACGATGGTGATGGCGGCATACAGCTTGCCAACACTTGCCAGCCTGATGCTATATTGCTCGATGTCCGCTTGCAGGGAGAGTCCGGCTTGGATCTCTTGCCTAGATTAAAAGCTTTGTTGCCCGATACGCCGGTTATTATGATGTCGGCACACGGTGACACTAAAGATATTGTGCAAGCTATTAAAGTTGGTGCAGTTGATTATTTGACGAAACCATTTGATGTTGATGAGCTGTTATTACTCATTAATGAAAATGTTGCGCGAAAAAAACTAAAAAATGAGGTGCAGTATTTACGCGATAAGACTACTTTCTCTGAAGGTTTAATTGGTAATAGTGTTGCGGCTAAAGAGTTGTCAGAAAATATCCGGCGTTTATCTAATAGTACGATTAAAACTATATTGTTGCTGGGTGAAACTGGTGTCGGTAAAACGTTAGTTGCAAGAGAAATTCATAATAAAACTATTGGTAAGAGCGCGCCATTTGTGGAGATTAATTGTGCTTCGCTACCTTCAGAATTAATAGAGGCAGAATTATTTGGTGCGGAAAAAGGCGCCTATACAGGAGCAGTTGCAAAGCGGGTAGGGCTTATTGAAGTTGCTGATAAAGGAACTTTATTTCTAGATGAGATAGGTGAGCTACCAATTCATTTACAATCAAAATTACTCACTTTTTTGGAGTCATGGAGTTATCGCCCTCTTGGTTCCCCTCGTGAAAAAATAGCCGATGTTCTCGTTATTATGGCAACTAACCGCGACTTGAAAAAACAAGTCAGAAATAATGAATTTCGTGATGATCTTTATTTTCGTATCAATACCATGCCCATCCATATCCCAAGTCTAGTAGAGCGTGCTGATGATATCGATATGCTAATCAATTATTTTATAGGTTTTTATTCGCGAAGAGAGGGAAGTTTTCCTATTAGGCTAGATGAAAAGATTAGAAGAATTTTACTCGACTATTCTTGGCCAGGCAATATAAGAGAATTAAAAAATATTATTGAAAGATTAACCATCTTATATTCAGGAAATATTATTCAACTAAAGCATCTTCCGGTAGAAATGATCAGCGATAATCCTAATCTAAAGCAGGTGGCTGTAACAACTATAGATGATTCATTGCTCAATAGTGAGCGTGAGCTGGTGTTAGAAGCCTTGAATCAATGCCATTGGAGGAAAGGTTTAGCCGCAGAAAAATTGGGTATATCTCGGCATGCCTTGAAGCGCCGAATTCAGAAGTTAGGTTTAGAGTAGAGTATGCTATCGCTACCTCATTATACTAGCCGTATCCTGATCGTTGTATTGCTTTACTTATTATTGATGCCGTCGTCATACTCTGATGACAAAGTAATAAAAGTGGGTTGTCTCTTCCCTATGTCTGGTTCTGGGGAGCGTTACGGCAAAGACAGTGAGGTGGCTATTAATATCGCATTGCGTGAAATCAATGCGCTACGTAAAAAATCAGGCATCAACTATCCGACATTAGACGTTTTAATTGGCGACACTAAGTCAAAACCATTGAGGGCTGTCCAGCTCGCGAGAAACTTTATTGATAATGACAAAGTAGACTTTCTTTGTGGTGCTGTTAGTTCAAGCGTTGCTTTAGCCGTAACAAAAGTATCTCACGATAAGAAAATTATTTTTGTCGGTACCGATCATGCCTCTCCGCGTTTAGTTGATGAAGCGCTACATCCTTATTACTTTAGATTGAATAACGGCACACGTCAGTCGATGCGAGCGGGTGCTAATTATATTTCTCAGCAATTTAAGGTTAACAAACTTATAAAAATTGCATTTATTGGACCTGATTATGACTATGGTTATCGTGCGTGGGATGATCTTCGTTTTTATCTTGAGCAAGGTGAGGTGAAATTTAAGCCGGTTTTGTCACTGTGGCCTAAGTTATATGAAAAAAATTATGAGATTTATATCGACGCATTGATAAAAGAAAAGCCTGATATAGTTATTAATGGTCACTGGGGTAAAGACTTAGTTAACTTTATTCGTCAGGCCAATAAAACAGAGTTATTTAAGTTATCAGCCTTTATGAATTTTGATGCGGGTGGAAATTATGAAACTCTTGCAGAGCTTGGAGCAGAAATGCCCTTAGGTATCGTTCTTTCAGCAAGACACCACATTAATTGGCCTCAAACTAAGGAGAATAATCAGTTTGTAGAATCTTTTTACCGCTCAGCTGGACGTTATCCTAGCTACGCTGCAGAGGGCGCTTATTCAGGTATTTTGGCGATTGCAAAGGTGTTGCGTAAAACGCAGTCAGCTGCTGATATTGATCAGAGAATACAGGCATTTAAAAATATTAAACTTAAGTTACCTGAAGACCCCGTTGGTTTTGAATCCTACATGGACCCCGTGAGCCATCAAATATTACAAGTCCAATCGATTGGCAAGACTGTTAAAAATAACGCTTATCCTCCGGCGACGGTAATGCTAGGCGAGTGGTTTGATTATTACCCGCCGACTAGTTGGTCGCTTAAGCGATAGCGGTACTATCTACTTTACGTTTGTCCTGTTTTATCATTGTTCTGCTTTACGCATGACCTACCTTCATGTTCGTTTAATAAAATATTTTTCTAATGTAGAGCTAAAAGCTTGAGCGATACTCGCTCATGTTGAGCGATAATTTTAATTTCTTGAGCGCTTCTTGAGCCAGAGGTTCGCGCCTTATTTTCCTTGATTTAAAATAAGAATATTTTTCAATGACTTAGCGCCTTTTTTTTGTTTGGCATTATATATGCATTACATTAGGCAAGTTGAGTATGATTGCAGATTTTTTGCAGCGAATAATATTAATAAATATCGGCTTCTCAATTTTTCTACAACCAATGCCTTATTTATTAGTCAGCTGTATTTCAATAAAAATAATTCATTCGGAGATGACTATGAAATTAGTTTCTAAAAGTATTAGGTCTTTAATAACCGTTTCGGCCATCGGTTTATCGCTCTTATCAAACCCTGTATCCGCTGCGGATGATAATAAGTCAGTGAAAGTGGGTTTCGTTATGTTTTTGTCTGGAGCCGCATCTGGGCCCTTTGGTATTCCTGCCAAACAAGCGGCAGAGTTATTGGTTGATAGTATTAACGCTGGCAGTTTACCTGCACCCTATAATAGCGTTGGTTTAGCTGGCGCTAAAATATCTCCCATTTATACAGATGAAGCCAGTAAACAAAAAGTAGCAGATTATAAAAAATTAGTGCAAAAAGATGAAGTAGATATCGTCATTGGTTACATCTCTAGTGGTAGCTGTAAAGCTATTGCGCCAGTCGCTGAACAAGAGAAAACATTAACCGTGTTTTTCGACTGTGGAACACCACAAATTTTTGAAGAAATTATTACAAACCCTTCTTATGTTTATAGAACCGCAGCGTCATCGACAATGGATAGTGTCGCCGCCGCGAAATATTTATTATCAGAAAAAGGTAGCGTGAAATCGATAGCGGGAATTAATCAAAACTATGCTTGGGGTCAAGATTCTTGGAGAGATTTTTCTGAGTCGATAAAAGCCCTGGGAGGTAAAGTCGATATTGCAACAGAACAGTTTCCAAAAATCTATGCCGGTCAATATGGTTCAGAAATTTCTGTAATATTGACTAAAAAGCCAGATGTCGTTCACTCCAGTTTTTGGGGCGGCGATATGGAAGCCCTAGTTTTACAAGCGGGTGCTCGAGGTGTTTTTTCTCGTAGCCAAGTTGTCTTAACTACCGGTGAATCTGCCATGCACCGTCTAGGTAAGCAAATTCCAGACGGCACTATTATTGGCGCTCGTGGCCCTAATGGCGATTTAGCCCCGGCAAGCGAATTGAATACATGGTTTCGCGAAGCGTATCTAAAACGATTTGGTTCCTTACCAACGTATCCTTCATACCATATGGCACAAGCATTATTAGGTGTTAAAGCGGCTGCTGATAAAGCGGGGAAATCTGATATTACGTCGATCAACACTGCACTAAAAGGCTCCGAATTTGCGACGCCAAGTGGCCCTGTCTATATGTCTCTCGCAAATGGCCATCAAGCGACGCAAGAAACAGCTTACGGTACGTTTAAATTCGATAAAAAAACAAAAGCTGCAACAGTAACGAATGTAAAACGTTATCCCGCTGAATGTGTTAATCCTCCCGAAGGCGTCAATAGTATTGACTGGATCAAGTCTGGCTTTAAAGGTGCAAAGTGTTAGTTAGTTAATGGTTGATGCAATTCAAGCTTTACTCGCTTGGATTGCACTTTGTTATTTTAACTGTACATTAATCCTTTAACCCTCAGGAGTTAATTATGTTGACCGCTGTTGCCATTATTCTCGACGGCTTAAGTTTCTCTGCTTGGTTATTTCTCGCATCTGCAGGCCTAACCTTGATTTACGGAGTGATGAGAATACTCAATATTGCTCATGGAGGCTTCTATGCTTTTGGTGCCTATACTTCTGCTATGTTTGTGGGTTGGTATTCATCAACTGACGGTCATCCGGCTTTAGTCTATTTATTTATTTTCCTTGCAGCCTTAGTAGTTGGAATATTATTGGGTTTGTTAATTGAACGTGGCTGTTTACGCTTCATGTATAAAAGCGATGAAGTGTTAATGGTATTAGTAACCTATGCCATATTTTTAATACTCGAAGACGCAACCAAATTAATTTGGGGTGTCGATCCCTATTTTGCTTTTGAGCCCTATGCCTACTTAGGGCTAGTCGAAATTTTTGGTTTACCTTATCAAGTTTACGATTTAGCGTTAATTGCATTGGCGGTTATCTGTGGGTTTTTACTGTGGTGGGGGATGAATAAAACCCGCACGGGAAAATTACTGCTAGTCGTGATTGAAGATCGAGAAATTAGCTCTGGTCTGGGCATTAATGTTGCGTTTATTTTTACCATTACCTTCATCATTGGCGCGACATTGGGCGCATTAGGCGGGGCAGTCACGGCACCTAAGATATCCGTTAATCCGGGTTTAGGTGTTGAAGTGATCGTAATGGCATTTGCCGTGGTTGTGATAGGCGGCCTTGGTAGTATCGGTGGTGCAATGCTTGGCTCTGTGATTGTCGGTTTCGCTCGTGCTGCGTCCGTGCACTTATTGCCCGAAGTTGAGCTTTTTGCTATTTACGGTGTTATGGCTCTTGTTCTAGCAATAAAACCCTATGGGCTTTTTGCACAAGCAGAGGGGAGAAAAATATAATGATCAAACAATGGGATACAACTGAAAAAGCCTTGATAGTAAGTCTACCCTTATTAATTACAGTCGGGCTGTTGGTGCCAGATTGGATACAGTTTTTTTTACAGGTCTCTATGGCCAGTGGTTTAGTTGCCTTGGGCGTTATGATTCAGGCGAGGGCAGGGTTAGTTTCGTTTGGGCAAGGGCTGTATTTTTGTATTGGAGGCTACGCCGCAGGTATGGCGGGGCACTTCTGGGGAATATCAGATGCATTTGTGTTATTACTCCTTGGTGTAATAGTAACGCTAGTGATAGCCACTCTATTAGGGTTTTTGATGTCGCGCTATAGGGAAATATTTTTTGCGATGTTAAGCCTTGCGTTATCGATGATTTTATACGGCATATTGGTGAAAGCAGAAGTGTTAGGAAGCACCGATGGATTTAATTTACCCCGTACGACTTTTTTCGGATGGAAGCCTGAGGATGACGCTTGGAATACAGCCACCTTTATTTTTACCTGTGTGCCTACTATTGCTATTGCGGTACTACTTAATCGCTATTTACGTTCGCCTATGGGTTATATAGGTGAAGCCATTAGAGAAAATGAAATACGCCTTGAATATTTAGGGACATCAGTAAAGCGGGCAGTGCATATAAAATATGTTATTGCGGCTACAGTGTCTGGCGCTGGTGGTGTTTTAGCCGCTATTGCGGTGGGCCACGTAGACCCTGAAATGACGTATTGGACAACCTCAGGGCAATTCGTATTTATTGTATTGTTAAGTGGCACTGGCAATATCGTCGCTCCGCTTATAGGGACATTCTTACTTGAAATATTGAGGATTTATGCTGTTGAATTCTCTCCGAATACATGGCAAATGATATTAGGTATTGTTATGTTGCTTATCATTCTATTTCTCCCTAAAGGACTTTGGTCACTGATTAATTATTATAAAGAGAAGCGTAAATCATGAGCGCATTACTTGAAACACGTGGTTTAGGAAAAAAATTTGGCGAAGTCGTTGCAGCATCTAACATTAATGTACAGATTCAACCCAAAGAAGTTATTGGTGTTATCGGCGCGAATGGTGCGGGTAAAACAACCTTTGTCAATATGGTAACGGGTTATATGCAACCCAGTGAGGGCGAGATATTCTTTCGACAAGAAAAAGTAAACGGTCTTCCCTCTAGAGCCTTAACCCGGCGAGGCATGTGTCGTTCATTTCAAATACCGCAGCTATTTTTGGATTTGACGACGCTGGAAAACATTGTTATCGCCTTAACTATTATTAAACAAAATAACCCTTCGCTTTTGACGCCGACAATTACAAAGCCAATTGTTGATGAATCAATGGCCTTATTGAGTCGATTTAATATCGATCAATATGCTAACCATAAGATATCTGCTTTGGCGCAAGGAGTGAGAAAGTTAGTCGATATCGTGATGGCAACAGCGGGTAATCCTAAGTTGCTATTTTTAGATGAGCCTACCAGTGGTGTTAGCGCGGACGAAAAGATGCTGCTGATGGAGGTCTTAATGAATGCCTTACGATTCACTGAAACGGCGGTATTATTTATCGAGCACGATATGGAAATAGTTGAAAATTTTGCTCCCCGTACTATTGCATTTTACGAAGGCACGATCTTAGCTGATGGTGAAACATCTATCGTATTGGAAGACGCTGAGGTTCGTAAGTATGTGATTGGTTCTGAATTTCATCGTCAAGGAGAAAATACACATGCTTAAGGTCTCTAACCTTTCCGTTTCTATTCAAAAGATTCCTATTCTGCAAGAAGTTGATTTACAAATAAACGAAGGCGCAATGGTAGGTTTAATTGGCCGCAATGGAGCAGGTAAAACCACGTTTATGCGCTCTATTATGGGTCTGTTAGATGCAGAAGGAGGGGAAGTGTGGTTTGAAGATAAAAACCTGCTAGAGCAACAAGCGCACTATCGTGCTAATCATAATATTGGTTATTTACCCGAAGATAGGCGCTTGATTTCTCATTTTACCGTCGAAGAAAATATTATGGTGCCACTATGGGCGACGAAAAGGATGAAGGATGTAGATCGAGTAAAGTGGGTTTATGAGCTGATGCCTGAAATAGCACGATTCAAGGACAGGCAGGCAATGACCTTAAGTGGTGGCCAACAAAAACTAGTTGCCTTAGCTAGAGCTTTGGTTTGTGGGTCAAAATTATTATTATTAGATGAGCCATTTGAAGGGGTTGCTCCAGCCCTGGCAGAACGATTAATGGACGTACTCTCAAGCCTAAAAGAAAAGCAAGTATCCGTTTTGATTTCCGAATCTGATTATACCCACTCTAAAAATTTGGTAGACAATGTATACGTTATCGAAAGAGGAAAAATTAACCAGGGTTAAAGATTTCGATTAAAAAGTCTTTCGCCAATAGCATTGTTTACATTTTGTAAAAATGAGCACTTAAATATGAGTTAAAACGGAAGCGTTGCCTATATGGAATTAGCTAATAAGGAGTGTTTAATTATTACAAATGATATAAAGTTTAAGGCAGGTCTTTATATCGTTATCCAAAAAATGACACTCTAAAAACTATTTTTTTAATCTAATTACTATATTTTTTATGCTTGGTAAAATCATTCGTTGATTATTTAATCTTTATGATGGAGAAGTTGATGATGAGCCTATTTCACTTTAAAAAATTACGCTTGCAAATTTTTTTTGTTTTTATATTATTTTTTGGACTTTGCTTTTCTGTTTCTTCTTATGCGGTTATTGCTCTACCTTCTTACAATGTAAGGCTTGATCAGACAACGATTTCTGGCTTTTCGTCAGGTGCCTTTATGGCAGTGCAAATGGGGGTTGCCCACTCTTCCATAATTAAGGGTCTTGCTGCAGTTGCTGGCGGACCTTATTACTGCGCGAAGGCAAATGTTCAGATAGGGTTTACTAGGTGTTTAATTGGTAGTCCTGACGTCAATGAATTGATAGCCGTCACTGATGAGTGGGGAGCTCTTAATTTGATTGATATGACAGAAAATATGACTCAGCAGAAAATATGGTTATTCCATGGTTATAACGATGGTCGAGTAAAAGCGTCGGTTTCTAATAGTCTATTCAATTATTATAAAAACTATACAGTAGAAGATAATATATTTTATAAAAATAATCTGCCTGCTGGCCACGGATGGATTACTGATCGTATAGGGAAGTCCTGTGATAATTCTGAACCCCCCTATATTAACAATTGCGATTACGATAGCGCCGGCCAGTTATTACAACACTTCTATGGTACTCTGAGTCCGGCGCAAGTGGGCGAATTAAGTGGCGAATTTATTGAGTTTAATCAGTCTGATTTCAATTTTACGGATGACGACATTAATGCTATCAGTATGGCAAATACCGGCTACGCTTATATCCCGTCTTCTTGTGCCGCTTTGCAACCATGTCGTGTACATATTGTTTTTCATGGTTGTAAGCAATATGCCGAAAGGGTGGGGAATCAATTTTATATCAATTCGGGTTTGAATGAATGGGCTGATACTAACAATATAATTGTACTGTATCCACAAACAACAGGCTCGACTAATTTTCCGCAAAACCCCGATGGTTGTTGGGATTCTTGGGGCTATACCGGTAATCTGTATACACAAAATAACAGTGGACAAGTCTCCTACATTCGATCTGTGTTAACCCGTATTTCAGCTAATTATACAGGCTGGAATACAAGTGTTAATGGTAGCTTTTCTGCACCACAAAATCTAAGCGCTTCTGATAGTACGCATACACAAATTGAGTTACATTGGCAGGCGGTTTCTGAGGCTAGTGGCTATAATATTTACCAAGCAGATTGTGGCTCTTGTCAATATTATAAAATGACACCGACACCCATTTCAGGCCTCAGCTTTGTAGATCACAATCTTGATCCTGAAACGAGATATTATTATCGAATTAAAGCCGTTAAATTCAATGGTGATTTTAGCGATTTTTCTAATTCCGTTAGTCAGATAACGGCATCAAGCCCCAATTATTGTGATCCTTATCGCCGCGATAATGTGACTCACACCTTTGAGGGCAGAGCCTTTGCTTGGTTTGGCTCAACTTATCTCTATAATTTTCAATATATTGGTTCTTGGAATACAGAAGTGTTTACCAATTTACGACAAATAGCCCCATTTATTTATATTCAGGGGACATGTCAATGATACATCGAGCCCACTCGGATAAGCCCTCCTTTGACAGGGAAAGTCGGCATGAAGGTCACAAATCATTCGTACCCCCCCACCGATTTAATTAGATTATAAAGGGCATTTCTAAAATGCACTTATTCCGCGATAGCTGCGTCAGCAACGTGCTCCCCAAGTTAACAGCAAATGGTCATTTACTCCGTGTCACTGCAGTACTTCCGTCGCGCATCAATACCACTGTCAGCCACCGTAATAATAACTATTTTTTATCGCGCTATTACTCAACTGAAAAACTCCATACTGTCAATGTATACTCATCCTTTAAAACGTGTCTCATCACCATCCAGAATACCGTCCTCATTGCGATCAATGCCCATACGTATTCCCGAACCAGGAGGAGCACAGGTATAGGTGATCGTATTGTTTTTGTTGTGACTAATCAGACTTCGTATTGCATCATCTGAAAATTCAGGGGCATCATAACGGTCTAGAACAAACTGTCCACTGGCTAACATTATGGCTCCAATAGTTTTTCCATTAATAAAGGCTTTCACTACTAGATCACATTCAGGCCGAGGAGTGATTACCCCAGCACGCTCTATCATCAAGTCAATTCGTGCGTGTACTTCAGTATCAT
>JBLHWO010000041.1:0-20597 GCA_047629215.1 Cellvibrionaceae bacterium
ATTGAGCTCAAAACTGCCATTCCGCTTGAGTTTAGAGAGGCCATGGGCAACCGTGTATTTGGTTGCGATGACTGCCAACTTATTTGCCCATGGAATAAATTTGCAAAGCCTAGCGATGAAAACGATTTTTCTCCTCGGCATCAATTAGATGATGTAGATTTAGTCACTTTATTTTTATGGACTGAAGAAGAGTATTTAAAAAATACAGAAGGCTCAGCAATTCGTCGGATTGGGTATGAGCGTTGGTTGCGCAATATTGCTATTGGATTGGGTAACGCCAAACCATCTCAAAAGATAATCGAAGCGCTTGAAAAGCAAATCGACTTCCCTTCTGAGATGGTAAGAGAGCATATTGAATGGGCTCTTGAACAACTCCACAACCCAAAGAAAAGAGTTCGTAAAATTAAGCGGGACACCTGAGTAAATCAAGCGAAATTAATGCAGGCAAGGCTTGAATTAAAATAATTTCGCGCTTAGCCGTAGATACCCGCAACAATAATTGAAGCCAAAAAGAAAGTCAGCACCCCCACATTATTAGCCATCACTTTAGCGGGCTTACCCCACGAGGGGGCACCGAGGAAAAATGGTCTCTAGCGGCCACTTACCTCGGGGGGCACAACACATAAACTCCCTCTTTAGGACTCCACGGATGGAGGAAATGCAAATAGATTGTTAGGCACAATTTTTGAGTGTCTGAAAGCATACCCCGAGGGCACCTAGAAATGATCTTCTGGGCACTTCTAAAAATTGTCTTTTTGCTCGCTGACGGCGTTGCGGTCGTACTCAATTGCTCATGTATACCCTATACACTAGACTTTTCCGTGCGCCCGCGCCTTGTCAGCGAACAAAAACACTAATCTTTAGAGCCGCCCTTCCCTGCCAAGATTTCTTTATGTTTTTACTTTATTTAACAGCTCATTTAAACATTCACTTAAAAAAGGTGGCTCTGTAATGCTTTAATTCCTCAATCGAATCACGAATATCATCCATCGCTAAATGTGCACCGGTTTTTTTGACCCCAGCTAATACTTCTGGCCGCCAGCGTCGGGCTAACTCTTTAACGGAACTCACATCCAAATTGCGATAATGAAAATAACGCTCTAGCTCAGGCATATAATTCGCTAAAAAGCGACGATCCTGACAGATTGAATTTCCTGACATAGGCGATCGCCCCGCCGGCACCCACTGTTTTAAAAACTCAATGGTATCCGCTTCTGCCTGGGCCGATGTAATTTCACTATTGTGAACCCGCTCAGTTAAACCTGATTTCCCATGCTGATTGGTATTCCAATCATCCATGCCGTCTAACTTCTCATCCGATTGATGAATAGCATATACAGGTCCTTCTGCCAAAATAGTGAGATCACTATCAGTCACAATCGTCGCTATTTCAATAATTACATCATCTGACGGGCTTAAACCCGTCATTTCAAGGTCAATCCAAATAAGATTATCATCATTCATTGTCGTTTCATCCTAGTTTTGGGGTATTCTAGCTGTCTATACTCATCAATGTTAGTACACAGTCTAAATGAGCAAACGCAAACTAACCAAACGCCAGGCATGGCGAATCGAAAAAATTCAAGCCGAGCGCAACGCTAGAGCATTAAAAAAAGATGCTCAACTCATAGATGCGCGCGACAATAATGGACAAAGTAATGAACTAGGCGCCGAAAAACGCGGCCTAGTCATTGCGCACTATGGCACTCAAGTTGACATTGAAGACCTCTCAAGCGAAGACAAGGCAACACCACGGCAACGTCGTCGCTGTCATTTCAGGAGCAACCTAGGCTCTCTTGTTACTGGCGATAAAGTCGTATGGCGAGACGCTGAACCTACGGGTGTCGTGATTGCAGTACAAGACCGCGAATCCGAACTCTCTCGACCCGACCCCTATGGCGAACTAAAAACCGTTGCTGCCAATATTGACCGCATTCTTATTGTTATTGCCCCCATACCGAAGCCTCATACTCAATTAGTTGATCGCTATCTGGTTGCCGCCGAAAATATTGGTATTCGTCCGGTTTTGGTCATCAATAAAACGGATTTAATCGACGACAGCAATAGGGCAACTCTGGACGAATTTGTTCATCTCTATAGCGACTTGGGTTACGAGGTTATATCCGCATCTACCATTGACTGCACTACCCCCTCCACTTTGCAAACAGAAAGCGAAGAGCAAGACAATAATAATGGCGGGGGATTAGACAACTTAAGAAGTTTTTTAACTCACTTTACGAGTGTATTTGTAGGGCAATCCGGCGTAGGCAAATCATCATTGATCAATATGCTCATTCCCGACCTCAATTTACAAGTCGGCCCCATCTCAGAATCCAACCAAAAAGGCACACACACCACCACCACCGCACAACTATTTCATTTTCCAGAGGGTGGGCACCTTATCGACTCCCCTGGGATACGCGAATTCGGTTTATGGCATATGAAACTAGACGATATTCTCTATGGCTTTGTTGAATTTCGCCCCTATATCGGCCATTGTAAATTCCGCGACTGCAAACACCTAAAAGAACCCGCCTGCGCTATCCATAAAGCTTACGAAGATGGCCATATAAACGAATACCGTATGAATAGTTTTAATGCGCTTAGGACGACATTGACCGAGTAAGGTCAGAGTCTTTTTTATTTACAATACTATATTATTTGGCCCAAATTTGATCCGCATCAGGTACAACAGCTAACGGATGCCTGATAACATCAGGCATCAACTAAAGCTAAAGCTAAAAAGCCTTGCTGTATTATAGCAAGGGCTTTTGTTTTTGTATCGATCACTATTTATTGGGCGGTGACTTGAGTGACGCGCGCAGATAACGAAACGCTAACGCTCTGCGGCACGACTAGGCAGCAACATCCTTGCCCATTCCACTTGTTGTTACAGCAGTCAGGAACGGTCATAACGAAGGAAGAGTACACGGGGCAGACTTAGGCCCACCTTTGTAAGCAGGCATTGAGTTATCGACTAAACATACTACTGCGCATCGCGGTATTAAACCCCATATATTATGGATACCCCCCCCCGTCCAGCGCTCGGAAATTATGTCTTCTTGAATGGGGGTGACCACCCTTGTCAACTCGTGTCGCCACACTCTCTATGTGTAAATCAGAAAAAGCTAATCCACAAAAAAATAACCGTACTTCTTGAACACGATCCATGGCGTCATATCTTGGCATCAAACACACAAACTTGATTACGCCCTTTACCCTTAGCCATATACTGCGCTTTGTCGGCTTTTTCGAGTAGCTTTTCTGCAGAGTTTCCTAGCCTAGCTACATCAATAGCAACGCCAACGCTAACGGTAATATAATCAATATTGTCTACTTCAGATTTCTCATGAGGTAATTTCAACTCAGCGATGCAGTGTAGTACATTCATTGCAACTTCTTGCGCGTAAGCTTCTGTCGTATCAGAAAGGCAAATAGTAAATTCTTCACCACCATAGCGAGCAACAAAGTCACCGGGGCGATCTGCAGATCGCATTTGCTGTAACTGGAGTCCTATTTTCTTAAGACAATCATCGCCCTGCTGATGACCATAAAAATCGTTGTACGCTTTAAAAAAGTCCACATCAAAAAATATTATGGCGACTTGTTTTTGTTCCCGTAAGCAGCGACGCCACTCTGTTGCATAAAGCTCATCAAAATGGCGTCGATTATACAGACCCGTTAATCCATCAGTGTTAGCCAATTCAGTCAGTTCCGAATTTGCTTTGGATAATTGCCGCTGGGTAACTTCAAGCTCCAAGGTGCGCTCTGTGACACGCGCTTCCAGGCTGCTATAAGCCTCTTTTAAACCCCGGGATGATGCTTTATCCATGCGCCGGATAAAGCTGATAAGAATAAATCCTAGCAGGCACAACAAGGCCACAACAACGAACAAGGCTCGACGCATATTATAATAAGGGATCAAGGCCTCTCCGAGATCAATCTCAGAAGTAAGACCAAAATGATAGCTTTTATCCCAAAGCCACGCGCCGATAACGGTTACACCGCGATAATCTCGATACCCGTCTAGATTAACGCCTTTATGACCAGCGGTTGCACTTTTTGCCATTAAGGTTAATGGTAACGCCTGTGCCTTCCCTTTGGAGCGATACCCTGTCAGCAAATTTCCGCCTGGATCTGTAATTTTAATATTAAGTATTGGGCTTTCATTAGAGCCAATCAAGCCTGCAAACCTTAGGTCATCATCAAAGCGACTGTTGGTGATTAAAATGCCGCGTTCGTCAAAAGCATAGGTTTCACCGCTCATACCAAATCGACCTAACTGGGTAATTCGGGTGAAGTGTTGGGCTGGGTTAATCCGGAAGGCCAATACGGCGATAACATCCCCATTTTGTGATTTTATGGGTGTCACAATAAACATGGTTGGAGGGTTAAAGCCATGACTGGGGCCATTGACCAGTGGTGCATCTGAAACAATAGTGTGAATAAATACCGTTTTTCCCTGAAAGCTTTGTTCTAGCTGGTGAGTTTTTTGCTGAGAAATCAAGTTAGTGGTATTAATATTTCTATCTCGCATCGAGCCGATACTAATGTGATCTGGCGCAATCAAGAAGAAGCCTTGGTCATTATTTTTTGTTAGATACACTTCAATAGTTCTACGCAGCTCTGCAAGCGGCTGACTACCAATGATAGCGCCCCCCTGTTGATACCTTGCAACCAACTGCTCACTCAGGGTAACTATATCTTGCCTTGAAGCATATTCATGAGCGCCTTTAAGACGCTGATCTATCCATATATGATGCGCTTCTTGAACCGTTGACAGTAACGTCGTTAAGGATTCCTTAACTTGGTTTAATCCCGACTGTCTGATATGACTCAGTGTGAAAAATATCAGAGAAAATGCTACCCCAATAAACATCACAATCAAGAAATAACTTCTGTACTTTAACTGTTTTATATTTAGCATAGCCATACGTTTTCATATTTATCACAGCTCAGACCAAGCAGATTATACAGCCTAAGTATGGTTTCATCCCATCCCCATGAGCGAATAACAACCTAACTTCTAGGGTGGCTACGAATTTGCTAAAAAACTCACGCTATAATTCTATATCTTAGACACCCTTATCTACAGAGATATAGTGCATGCGCTTTTCTAAGTGCCCTTGGGGTATGCAGGGGCAAAAAGCTGTCGCTACGATTCAACGGTGGTTTTTAGGGTAATGATTTTTTGATGCCCGGTATATGTGAATACACCTAGCACTTTTTTTACCAGGTACTGGCTCGGGCATTACCCCAATCGTACTTCCAGTCTTCTGGTATTGTCTTAGTGTCCAAAAGACAAGCTGAAGCAAGTTGTGGATACAGCTGAGCATAGTTTTTAACGTCTGTACCTTGGACTCTGCGGTTAATATGTTCTGGACGAAGCTCTTCAACATTATTTAAGCCTGCGGCACCAATAAGTTCTACCAGATTTTTAACCGTTTCATGATGAAAGTTAGCGACCCTTTGGGCCTTATCGGTTACGACTATCGCTTTAGTGCGTGACGGGTTTTGAGTGGCGATACCTGTAGGGCAGTGGTCAGTATTACAGCTACGCGACTGGATACAACCCAGTGCCAGCATCATGCCTCGGGCCGAGTTAACGGTATCAGCCCCCATAGCCATGGCTCGCAGCATGTGGAAAGCGCTAAACATTTTTCCCGATGCGATAATACGAATTTGATCCCTTAAACCAACACCGATAAGTGCACTATTAACGAATATTAGTGCATCGCGGATAGGGGTCCCTACTGAGTTGGTCATTTCGGTGGGAGCGGCACCTGTGCCACCTTCGCCACCGTCAACGGTAATGAAATCTGGTTTGATCCCCGTTTCAAGCATCGCTTTACAGATAGCTAAGAATTCGTCGCGACGACCGATACATAATTTAAAGCCCACTGGCTTACCACCGGATAGTTGACGTAATTTACGCACAAAATGCAGCAATCCCACAGGCGTTGAAAACGCCGAGTGTGAAGGCGGAGAGACCACATCCTGACCCATGGGCACATGGCGAATGAGGGCGATCTCCTGTGTTAACTTAGCCGCAGGCAAGATCCCGCCGTGACCTGGCTTAGCGCCTTGCGACAGCTTTATTTCTATCATTTTCACCACCTCTTTAGAAGCATTGTCCTGGAAGGTTTGAGGATTGAAACCACCCTCGTCATCACGACAGCCAAAATAACCGGTGCCAATCTGCCAAACAATGTCACCGCCATGCTCAAGGTGATAAGGGCTCATACTGCCCTCGCCGGTATTGTGAGAAAACCCACCGATCTTAGCGCCCTTGTTTAACGACATAATGGCATTTTTACTCAATGCGCCATAACTCATTGCTGAAATATTCAATGGAGATGCCATATAGGGCTTTGTACAATCATCGCCGCCGAACTTTATACGAGGCGCAAAATCCGTTAAATGTTTCGGTTGCAGTGAATGGTTTACCCATTCGTAACCCGCTCGATTGACATCAAATATGGTACCAAAAGGACGCGTGTCTCTGTCACCTTTAGCACGCTGATAAATTAAAGAACGAAACTCTCTAGGAATGGGACTGCCACTTATTTCGTCTTCAACAAAATATTGTTGAATTTCTGGCCGGAAAGATTCAAGCAAGTAACGAAATCGACCCAATACAGGATATAAACGTTTGATTGACTGTTTCGTTTGAAACATATCTGACAGTCCCAAAAAAATGATAGGCGCTACCACTACAAACAACCAAAGGGCCTTAGGTGCCACTAAACTTAGTAGGCAAATGAGTGCCGGAGCAGCGAAGATGAAAACGCTAAAAGATTGACGAACTGTCATAAGAATATTTCCTTCAAAATTAGTTATTGAGCCTATAACTCTAGTTTTGCTTTATTAAGCCTTTCCCAAGCCGGTAAGCCAGGTTAAATTTCCCAACGAGGTGTATTCATAGCCACAACCACTGTATCTATGTAATTAAAATGTATAAATAAGAAAGGCAATCTATCAATTGGTTCAATATAGTTTTTTTATTTTTGATAACAACAACCCAATTGAATTTTTTATTGGCCTCCATTGCCTGTTCTTCCTGTGATTTTATGCTCAGCATTAAGCTGAAAAAAAACATTTTTTTGCTGTGGTGAATAGTATAGCATGTGTTCAGTCAGCCGCTGATAATGCTCGATAAATCTCTGCAGCTCGGGATCATCCATAATACCAACATTATTATTGCCCGCCTAAGCATTGGCTTTTCTTAATTTTTCTTCTTGTCCCCCCCAGTCACAAACTCATTGAAAGCCAGACACTTTTAGCATGGCAAGGTGGTTAAGCTTAGAACATAGTGTGGTATATTTTTTATTAATATGTACGTTAATTTTATTACTCCAAATACCCTGAGGATCTTCTTTTTGTTCAAGCGTGTTGATTGGTTTTACTATTTCTGCTGAGGTTTGTTTGGCCACGCCAATGCACCAACCCTCACGTAAGATGGTGTCGACGGAGCCATTGAGCCTATCCCTGTTATCTTGTGAGTGTCGATCATCGGTCGCATTATTAAAGCACGGTAGAGCAATTTTTTTTCAACAGTTCTTACCAGATGATGCTATTCAAATTATTATTAAAAGGAGAAGTTTTATGATTACTAAATCTTCACTAAAATATATTTACTGCCTACTTACATTTATTTCTTCTATGCCAACTTCATCTCATGCAGCGCCTGGAGCCGTCGAGGCGAATAGGATCATTTATTTCCTGATCAACGTTTCGACTAATGGACAAATATACAATGATGCCAGCCGCTCTAATCCGTCGTAGATTTTTCTGCCTCAGAAAACACCAACAGCCCCATATTCATCACTGAGAATGAAAGGATATATGCTAACTGCCGTAAGGATACCGGTAACGGTAATCGTCCTAAAAGTGGAGTATTCCTCGAGCAAATCATATTCCTGCAAAAGCTAGCTGCGGCACAAGCCACGCGTGCAAACTAAATTTATCCGCCAACATACTCGCAACAGCTGCAACGCCCCCCCAAAATACATTATCAGCTGATGTTTGATGGCAGAACGCTTAACAGAGTATGTTCAACTCGTTCAAAATCTAACAATAACCAAAAATGAGCGGCGGGAGTCAATTCATTTGGATTTTTACACCCCTACGCCATCTTTCACTTAAAAAGCCAAAACCCCATTTCTGAACTATATTGAATAGCATGAGAGCAGAGCCACTTAGACAAACGCCAAGGGCTAAACCACCCGCTAACAAATCACGCCTGGCCATATGGCTATCAAGGCTATCCAAGCACGTGATGTCGCTGAATACTGTCTTGGCCCAAAAAATTCTGCTTGAGATTAATGATGAGGAGTCAACGGCGGATAGACTGGCGGCGATGATTCAGCAAGAACCTATTTTATGCCTTAAACTTTATTTGAAAGCCAGCAGGCAGCTGAAGCAGAGAGAGGGCAGCATTCAGGGTTTGGTTCATTTAATTGGGCTGCTCGGCACTGAACAAATTAAGCAGGTTATTAGGGATGCCCCAAAACAAAAAATAGCCTCAGCTGGCCAGCAAGAGCTTTATTCCGCCGGCATTTTTGCGGCAGAACTCGCCTGCCAATTACTGCCAAAAAAACATGGCACGCGCCGAGAGCGCTTTTTTTTTCCATCCTTACTCTTTAATGCACCACTTTGGTTGATGTGGAGCGCTGCACCTAAATTGATGCAATACGGGCAACTACAGGCTAGTAAGCGCCGACAATCACTTAAACCTCTATGTAAAAACACCTTGGGGTTTTCGCTGGAGTCATTGCTAGAACAAACTCAGGTTTTTTTACCCCTACCCGATCTGACCTTAACAGCCCTTGCTATCGATTTTCACAAAAATATTCGCTTTTGGAAAAAAGCACGGCGCTTGTCTTTTGAAGATACAAAAGTATGGGCAAATAAAGATATGCAGGCCAAGCAGCAACTCTATAGCCCTGAAGCAGGAGTAAGCCTGATCAATCACTATGTGCTAGCCATTTACTTAGATTGGCATGGAAAACACATCAAGCGCTGGGAGAAGCTGCTATCCAACCACCTAGGCATATCCCTAGAAGCGTTAAATGAGGCCGTAATAGAAACCGCAAACCGACTTCATTCTTCTGTTGGTCTTTCCTCTGAGACCGCTTCTAGCGATGAGCATAGCGTGTATTTATTTGGCAGTTGCTCCCCGCTTTATCGCTACCGTCAATTACATAAGGCAATGCCCGCTGATAAGCCGACGAACAATAGCGCTATTATTAAACATTACCTATCTCAGCTGGGCACCGCCAAGCAATCCAAACAGTGCTTACGCTTGGTCATGGAGGCATTGAGCGAAGGCGTGCAAGCTGAGCATTGTATTATGCTGAAAATCAGCAACAAACAAATGCGTATACCGCTTAGCTTTGGATTTGATAGCAACAACTTCGGGCTCAAGAATAAAGACAAAAAAAGCGAGCTACATTCCATTCATTTTGAGATGGCCGACTGTGGCGCCATGTTTGGCGCACTCTTGAAAAAACCCACGTCGATTGCTGTTGATCGCACTCAATTATCCGGTTTACGCTCACAATTACCTGCGGCCTTAACTCGCCTCTGGCATCCTCAGCCCTGCGGATTAATGTCTTTATTTCATAATGGCCAACCCTATGCCATTGTTATTTGCGATCACAAAGATTGGAATAAGGAGCGCCACCAACACTTTAAACGCATAGGTAAACAGCTTTCGTGCGCCTTAAAGCAGTGTGAAATCTAAACGCTTCCGTTATGGGGTTAAGTGACGATACAATAGCATCACTTTTTTGCCATTGATCAATAACACCTCTAATGAAAGCCAGCCTCTTTATTTTCTGCCAATACCTTACTCCTCAAACCTTACTCTCACGTGCCGCAGGCTGTTTAGCCGAATGCCGTATCGCGTGGATTAAAAACCGCTTTATCCATTGGTTTATTAAGCGCTACAAGGTCGATATGAGCATTGCTCTGGAACCCGAGCCAACAGCCTACCGCCATTTTAATGATTTCTTCACCCGCTCTCTGGCCAGCGGCCAACGACCCATCACTCAGGCTAGCGATGCCATTGCCTGCCCTGCCGACGGCTGTATTAGCCAACTGGGGAAAATAAAGCATGGCCGTATTTTCCAAGCTAAAGGACAAGAATACAGTTTACAAGAGCTTTTAGGCGGTGACGCTGCCCATGCTCACGCATTCCACAATGGGCAATTCGCCACAGTATATTTATCGCCAAAGGATTATCATCGAGTGCATATGCCCTTTGCTGGCACGCTGACAACGATGATCCATGTACCCGGCGAGCTATTCTCGGTTAACGAGACCACTGCCGATAATGTGCCTAGGTTATTTGCTCGAAATGAGCGGGTGGTTTGTCTATTTTCGACATCGATAGGGCCGATGGCAGTTATTTTGGTTGGCGCTATGATTGTTGCCAGTATCGAGACCAGTTGGGCCGGCCTAGTAACGCCCATTAAAAAGCAAATTCGCCGCTGGGATTACAGCAACTCTAATGGCAACAAAGACAGCTCTGGCATTCACCTTGAAAAAGGAGAAGAAATGGGCCGATTTAAACTGGGCTCTACTGCGATTATATTGTTTGGTGAAGACAGCATTAATTGGCAACAAGCGCTGGATGCACAATCACCCGTTAAGATGGGTGAGATAATGGGCGAGGCTGTTAATTGATTCTTGTACACGTTGAATAGAAAACCATAAGGAAAAAAGCACTAATATGAAAATGCTGATAACACTATGTTCCGCACTCTTACTATTCTCGTGTGGCGGCAGCTCTTCAAGCTCCTCTATGAGTACAGAAGAGCAAAAGCAATTTGTCCTCGATGTTATGAACGATTATTACCTCTACTATGATCAAGTGCCCAGTATCGACTTACGTAATTATGAGTCACCTGAAGCAGTTCTAGACGCTCTTCTTGTTGAACCCGACCGCTTTAGTTATATCGGCAACCGAATTGCACAACAGAACTTCTTTGAAGAAGGGACTTATGAAGGTATAGGCTACGGCAGAATAATCGACGCTACCGATAATACAGAAACCGTAATTTATGTCTTTGACGATTCAGCCGCTGGCCGCTCATGTCCAGAATCTAACACCTCATCTTGCCTACAGAGAGGGGATATTATTCTTAGTAGTAGCCGCTCCGGAAATGATATTAACTTTAACGTAGACCGCAGCGGCAGTTTATTTAACGTAACCTTAACCATCGGTATCGTTGGTATTAATTCCGTGCTCACAACAGACATTCAAACCCGAAGCGGTATCACCGTAGGTTACCTTGCTCTATCTAACTTTTTAGCCCCGACCGTTGCTGAACTGGATACAGCGTTTGCCGATTTTAACCAAAACAATATTGATGAATTAATTCTGGACTTACGTTATAACGCCGGCGGCTTTGTAGACACGGCACAAGTACTCGCTTCCTATATAGCGGGAATCAACGGAGTAGGATCTGATGTCACGCGTCTTGAATGGAACGACCTGCAAACCCAAAGAAATGAAAGAATTCCCTTTTTATCCTTAGAGAATCAACTCGACCTCAACCGACTTTATGTACTCACTTTAAGCGGCACGTGCTCTGCGAGCGAGCTGGTCATGAATGCGATAACCGGTATCGCCGGCATCGAGCTAGTGACTATCGGCCAAGCCACGTGCGGTAAACCTGTGGGCTCCATTAGCTTTAGTTTTGGAGATAATAAAATATTACAACCCATCACTTTTAGCGTTGTAAATGACGCGGGTAATGGCGATTACTTTAATGGCATTGAAGCTACCTGTTTTGCTGAAGACGACACCGCTCGCGCCTTTAGCGACCCGACTGAGCGCATGTATGCCGGGGCCCTTCACCATATAGAAAATGGCAGTTGTGAATTTATTGCCACAAGGTCACCGTCTAAAAAGATCCCAAGCTCAACGTTTAATCCCGACCCAATGGCTAATGTGTTTTAGTTAGCCGATTCAAGACACTCAAAATAAGTCCCCGCTTTCTTAATCTTTAAAAGGGGGGCTTATAATTTTCCACCCTTTTATCCAGTTCTTAATACCTAATCCTCTTCTCAACGGTTACAATGGCTCCTAACTCAATACAATATAAACGGGCCTGATTAATAAACCTATGAAATCGTCGAACCCTTCCACTGCTAGCCCACAAAACAAGCCATCTACAACCCACTTTGGCTTCGAAGAAGTGCCTGTCGATGAGAAAGCCGAGCGCGTTGCGAGCGTTTTTCATTCTGTGGCTAGCAAGTACGATTTAATGAATGACTTGATGTCTGGTGGTATTCATCGCCTTTGGAAGCGCTTCACCATTGAAGTGTCTGCCGTACGCCCCGGCCACAAGGTACTCGATATTGCCGGTGGCACTGGCGACTTAGCGTATAAGTTTTCTAAATTAGTCGGCGATGACGGATACGTTATTCTGTCGGATATTAATTCCTCTATGCTCAATGTCGGGCGTGACCGCCTAATTGATCGCGGCGTTAATAACAATGTGCAATATGCGCAACTAGACGCTCAATACCTTCCTTTTGCCGATGACACCTTTGATTGCGTGACGATTGCCTTTGGCTTGCGCAATGTCACCGATAAAGATTTGGCCCTACGCTCTATTTTGCGCGTATTAAAACCCGGCGGCCGCTTATTAGTTTTAGAATTTTCTAAACCCCAAAATAGTTTGTTAGAAAAAGCATATGATCAGTATTCGTTTAGACTACTGCCGCTGATGGGGAAATTAATCACTAAGGATGCCGATAGTTATCGCTACTTAGCAGAATCTATTCGTATGCACCCCGACCAAGACACCTTAAAAGCAATGATGAATGAAGCCGGCTTTGCCAACACCGAATACTACAATATGACCGGCGGTGTCGTAGCATTACATAAAGGCATTAAACCCTAGCCATGGACCCCAGCGTAAAAACATTCATCACCGGATCTCTAGAGTCTCTTGTCAATACCGCCTTGAGTTACGACCCCGCAAGCCGACAAGAACTAGCGAACTTGACTGACATTCTCGCTATTGAATCGAACTCTCCCGACTTCACTCTTTACTGCCACGGCAGCGAAGACGGCATCCGCTTGATGTGCCACTGCGAAGTACCCGCAACCACTCAATTAAGCGGCTCAGCTCTCGCTTTATTGTCTTTGTTAAAACAGCCTTCCAGTTTAGCCAATAGCGGCGTAGAGCTAAGCGGCAGCGTTGGCTTACTGCAGCAATGGCAAGCTTTATTACACAATTTAGATATCGATTGGGAAGATGCTATTAGCGGTATCATAGGTGATATCACTGGCCCTATGCTGGCAAGTAAACTACGCAAGGGTGCGGAGTGGGCGCAAAATCAAAAAGAGGTGCAACTGCGGCTACTACAAGAATATCTACCGGAAGAATTGAAAATCATTCCCAGTAAAACAGAGTTAGCTTTATTTTCTCAAGATATTAGTCAGTTAGTGTTAGACACGGATCGCCTTGATGCCAAATTCAAATACTTAGGCGAAGCTTTAAATAAAAAAGAACAAGTAGAAAAAGGAAGAGCAGAGTGAGTATTTTTTTTCGTGCACTGGTTATTATATTTACCTGCTGCCGCTATCGACTAGATACTTTACTACCCACTCACCTACCTTGGTTTATTCAGGTGTTTTTTTCCGTTTTTCCTAATAACTTTAATAATCGCGGCGAGCAACTGCGTTTAAGCTGTGAAAAACTCGGTCCTATTTTTGTTAAGTTTGGTCAACTACTGTCTACACGGCCAGACCTGGTGCCTCACGACATTGTTCAAGAGCTTGACCAGCTCCAAGACAATGTACCCCCTTTTTCAACTGAAGAATTTCGCAGCATTGTTGTCGATGGACTAGAGCAACCTATCGATAGTTTATTTGCCACCTTTGACAACAAAGCCTTAGCATCGGCCTCGGTTGCACAAGTTCATGCAGCCACCTTAAAAGATGGCAAAGATGTTGTGGTCAAGGTGATTCGACCGGGCATCGACAACATTATACATAAGGATACAAAATTATTATTATGGATAGCTAAAAAACTGGAACGGTGGCTCCCCGATGGAGCGCGCATGAAACCCGTTGCCGTTGTCAAAGATTATCGTAATACCATTTTTGATGAGCTAGATTTACAAAGAGAGGCTGCCAATGCCTCACAAATGCGCCGCCATTTCCACAACTCTTCCATGTTATATATTCCCGAAATTTATTGGGATTTTTGCAGTAAGAATGTAATGGTAATGGAACGTATTTATGGCGTACAAATATCTGACATTACTGCCTTGCACGCGCAGGGAACAGATATGCAAAAATTATCTGAACGCGCAGTAGAAATCTTTTTCAAACAAGTCTTTGAGTATAATTTTTTTCATGCCGACATGCACCCCGGCAATATCTTTGTTAGCGCAAAAAACCCTAAGCACCCTAAATTTATTGCCGTTGACTTTGCGATTGTGGGCTCGCTAGCAAGAGAAGATCAGTATTACCTAGCGCGCAACCTATTAGCCATGTTTCGTAGAGATTACCGTCAAGTCGCAGAACTGCATGTACAAAGTGGCTGGGTACCTAAGGATACGAAAATAAGTGATTTTGAAGCAGCCATTAGAAGCGTATGCGAACCTATCTTTGAAAAACCGCTCGCCGAAATTTCGTTTGGCAAGGTGCTCATTAATTTATTTAATACCGCGCGCCGCTTTAATATGGAAGTACAGCCTCAATTGGTGCTACTCCAAAAAACACTGCTTAATATTGAAGGCTTAGGTCGTCAGCTATACCCAGAATTGGATTTATGGAAAACCGCACACCCTTATCTAGAGCGCTGGTTACGTAATCGCTTCCACCCCAAAACGTTATTTCAAGAGTTAAAGCGTTACGGACCCGAGTGGCTAGAGAAGTTCCCAGAGTTGCCGATGAAAATTTATAATAACTTAGACAGCATACAACAGTTTAGTGAAATGGCACCCGAACTAAGACAAACAGCGAAGGATTATTATCACCAAAAAAAGCAACAAAATAAACGCAAGAAATATACAGTCGTCGCAACACTATTAAGTGCCGGGGCCATCATTAGTGCGTGGCCGACGTGGGTAACAGACATTCAAAACGCCCCTCTAGCCAGCTTAGCGTTAGCGGGAGGCGCAGCGATAATCTGGCTCGTCAAATAGTACGTCTACCCTAAACACAATCGGCCTAAACCCCTAGCGTGAGCTGTGCCCACCAAGCATATTCACGCTCAAAAGAAAAGTTGGCGGGCACAGCCCTCCCTACGGAAGCAGCTTAAATTTATTTTTTGTTTAATACTTTTTGATAAATTGTCATTAAGTCTTTTGCTTTAGCATCCCATGTAAACTTACCGACAAAATCGATTGCCGCAGATGACATGGTGTTGCGCAGCTCGGTATCTTTAATTAAACGTGAAATTTGTGTAGCCAGCTCATCAACAACATATTCACGAGAAACTGGCTCGATCTTTATACCGGTATCATCGTTAACGTATTCACCGATTCCACCGTTGTTCACAACAATACACGGCAAGCCGTTTGCCATTGCTTCTAATACGACAGCCCCGCCAAACTCTCTAACAGAAGGAAAACAAAATAAGTCTGCTTTCTTGTAATACTCTAGAGTATCATCTTGAGCCACCCAACCAATAAAATGAACTTTACCCTTTAAGTTATATTGGCCGACTAAGCTTTCAAGATGAGCACGTTCGGAGCCATCGCCCACTATGCTTAGCTCAAAATGTTCTGCAACATCATCACCTAAGCTCCCCAGCGCTTCTAACAATATATCGGCGCCTTTGTAAGGCACCAAGCGCCCCACAAATAATAAACTGACCCTGCCTTTTAGTTTTTGTGCCGCTGCTGTACGCGATAGATTTTTTTTAGCTTTTAAAAATGTTTGCTTGATGCCGTTTTCGTAAAATAGTTCTGACCGTTTATGGTCGAGCTTAAATAACTTTCTAATCATCTCCAGCGTATAGGTAGAACCCGACAAAATATAACTCGCTTTTTTATACGTTTCTCGGTAACCCGGAATAAAGTAACGGCCTAAAGAGCGTATGAAGTTAAGGTAAGCAAACTCTTGGGTAGCGACGTCCCCAAAACCTTCTGGGAATGGAACCCCGCCATTGACCGGCCCTAAAATAAAAGGCGTATTCTCACATGCCTTAATAATTTTAACGGGATAACGCGGCATCATTGGCGTCAAAGCATGCACCAAGTCGTACTTTCCATCCAACACAGCTTGCTTAAACTGCTGATGCACTCGGTGGTTAAATTCGGCGTAGGTTGGGTAGCTCAAAGCATTATACAAAGGCCAAATTATTCTATCTCCCACTTTGCTGACGCGTTGCGCTATGCGCGCATAGACCTGAGTAAACTTGCTTTCAGTAATATAAGTAATATCTCTATCGGGGTGTGCTTTTTCTAACGCTGCTTGGTTGCGCCCATGGGTAACCAGAGTGATATCGGCACGCTGATAGACCCCATCGTAAATACAGTAGCCTAATAACGGAACTGAAAACCACTCAGGGTTACATTCATTCGCTATCATCAATATTCGTAGCTTTTTCCCCGAGATGTTTTCCGAGATGTTTTCCGAGATGTTTTCTGACATATTTCTTTACCGTTAAAAAGGGGCTTATGCTATTACTATCTAGGAGTGCAGAATGGAAGGCGCTTTAAATGAAGTAAGACGCTATGAAGACGCTGCAGGTTAACTATTTATACCTTAGCTATAACCATTTGCCTGCCGATCACTTACCGATCACTACCCATACATTCACCGAACCTAAATTTAATTGAATATCGGCCACGTAGGTGATCAGACTACTATTCTCGACACCGCTAAGTATAACGTCTCGATAGGCTTTTACAATCTGGGACAGCAACCCTAATCATGTACGACAAAGCACGCACGAACACCACCAAAAACAGACGACATTGCCTTGAGACAGCCATAGGTAATTTTGCTACAATCATGCAAATTTATGGCGAGGGTAATAACAATGATCGAATGGCTTGATGGCAATATTCTTTACTGGCACTGGATTGTATTTGGCCTACTACTGATTACCGTAGAATTATTTGCGCCGGTATTTGTTATGCTGTGGCTTGGCGTCGCCGGAATTCTAGTCGGCACCCTCATTCTATTGTTACCGCTTGGCTTTAGTGCCCAATTGATTATATGGGCCGCTCTGTCCACCTTGTTTCTGTTAGCTTGGCATAAATTCATTTCGCCCAAAATTACCACGCAAACTCTGGCCGGGTTATCGAGAGAAGCCATGATCGGCCAAATTGGAATGGTAATTTCTTTTAGTGAGCAACAAGGAAGGGGCAAAATTAAGTTTCCAGCACCTGTTGTCGGTAATGATGAGTGGGAAATTATTTATTCAGGAACATTAAACAATGGAGACAAAGTGCAAGTGGTCGATATTTCTGGCAACAGCCTTATGGTCACTACACTGTCTTAAACCGATAAACGCTATACTCAATAATTTTAAAAGGTAATACCTATGGAATCGCTCTACATCGCTGGCTTTTTTGCCGTATTAATCATCATCACTCTACTCAAAGGCGTACGCATTGTGCCTCAGGGTTACAAGCACATCTGTCAACGCTTAGGTAAATTTAATCGCATACTTAACCCGGGCTTAAATATAATTATGCCTTACATTGATTCGGTGCCTTATCAAATCACAACTAAAGACATTGTACTGGATATCCCTTCGCAAGAAGTCATTACACAAGATAACGCGGTTATCATTGCGAATGCCGTTGCCTACATTAATATTATACAACCAGAAAAAGCCGTTTACGGTGTTGAAGACTATATTCTTGCCATTCGCAATCTAGTTCAAACAGCATTGCGATCAATTGTAGGTGAGATGAGCTTGGATGATGCGTTATCGTCACGCGATCAGATTAAAGCTAAATTGAAAGCCGCTATCTCCGATGATATTGCCGATTGGGGAATCATAATGAAAACGGTCGAAATTCAAGACATCAATCCTTCAGTCACGATGCAAGCTGCAATGGAAGAGCAGGCCGCGGCAGAACGCCAACGTCGAGCAGCGGTAACCAAAGCAGAAGGTGAAAAACAAGCCGCTATTCTAGAAGCCGATGGCCGCTTAGAAGCCTCGCGCCGGGATGCTGAAGCACAAATTGTATTAGCCGAGGCAAGTAAACGCTCTATTACACTCGTTGCCGAAGCAATAGAAGGCGAGTTACCCGTTAGCTATCTTCTGGGAGAAAAATACATAATGGCAATGGAAGAATTAGCTAAGTCTAGCAATACTAAAACCTTTATATTACCTGCCGATCTATTGAGCACGGTTAAAGGTATCATTGGTCGATAATTTTTTTGCTTATTGCCTAATGCTCGAATTAAAAAGTTAAATACAAAAGGGGTCGAAGCTCATTGATTATCAAGCTCAAGAATAAAATTAATCAGCCATCATCAAATGGCCAATGGGCTCTGACTACTTTAATATTGTCAATACTCTGCTTGTTAGTTATAGGCTGTGAATCGGCTCCTAATAAAAGCCAGCCCGCCATTTCCCCTAATAATTACGTTGATTCAACCGAATATTTTGCCGAAAGAAAAGGCTCCGTAAGTTTACGAGCAACTTTTAGCAAAAAAAATTCTAAGATGGGTTCAGGCTATAAATTTCAATTTCGTACTATTAGCCCACGCCCAACTTTTCTAAACAGTATCAGTGTGGTTGCTGGAGGAAAACGAATATTCTTAGATGAAGGGCAGATCGTACTACCTTCACAAAAAGGCGTCACCTTAGAATTATCATTAGAAGACTCATTATTTATAGGAACATTTCCATCGGCACTGCTACAGTTTAAGCAAAACAATGCTTCGGAAATATTTACTATTGAACTGCATCAGCTGAAAGAATTTTCTCCTAGATAGAAATCACGTGATGGAAGCAAGCGTGATGTATAGCATAGGGTCAGACTCCATGATCTGTTTGATACAACATTGATTTCCTGTCACCACCCCAACCCGACGACGCTACTCTACGATTAGCTATCGCCTCTGTTTGCTCTTTAAAGCGATGATCGCCTAATACCCAGGCTTTATTAGTCGCTTCACTAATTTCACTTAATGTTCGCTCTGCTATTCTTCCCGTAAATAATGCCCGGTAAGCCTGCTGCATCTGCTCAGACGTTTTCCCCAACTCATAATAGAGAGAGTGAGGACTTAATAGTTTAATCTCTTTACCCATAGCATCACCTCGATAACTTGACCAAGGATATTCAGAGGGGTGGTCAACCATAATAGCTCGAACAGGGTTAAGTTCAATATAGCAGCTCACCGTTAACAAATATGCATCACTATCAACCAAGGTAGATTTATAACGCCCTTCCCACAGCGTACCCGTTCGCTGATAGCGGGAATTGACATAACCCACATAGCAACGCCCTAACGACTGCATCATTTGGGAAATACCGTACTGATCGCTTGGAGTGGCAAGTAAGTGAACATGGTTTGTCATCAAAACAAAGGCATGTATGGAGACATGATGTTTTTCACGCGCGTCATTGAGTTTATCTAAATAAAACTCATAATCCAATTCACCAATAAAACATGCTTGGCGATGATTGCCGCGCTGAATAATATGCTGAGCGCAGCCAGGAACATAAAGGCGAGGGAGTCTAGCCATGATTATTATCTCCTTCCTTGGCGATTAATATGATGGTGTAATTCAAAAATGTTAAGGATGTTATTTCAAGACAATAGAAAGTTAAATTATTTGTAAAAGCGGGGGCGTAAAATAAATCATCAAAGTAAATTCAACGAACCTGACCCTTTGATCTCTCCGTTATTATCGGCATGGGCACGGTAAAACTTTTCCACCGCATTGACACTGCCTGCCATCAAGGAGCCGGTAAAAACACGATCGCCTAAAAAAGTATCGGAGCCTATGCCATCACCTTTTAGCTGAGCCACATTGGCCGTGACCAATAGACCATCTTGATCGACTTCGTCCAGGATTAAAGCAGCGGGATACGCCGGGTCACTGACCACGGATATAAACATAATGGTTGTGGTTGTGCCGTAAGGAGGTAATACAGCCGGCCTGGCCGAGGGGGAGCCCAGCGCTAACGTGGATGCTTCTACCTCGGGGGGCGGTGTTTCTGTGACGGGGGGGTGTGCCTATATCAGAATTATCACTACTGCTACTACCTCCCCCACCACCGCACGAGACGATACCAAGTGAGACAATCAGGAGAGATGCGATAAGCCCGGAGCGCTTAGCTGCTTATAAAAAAGGGCTAAGGCTCTATTCTTTGGTTTACTGAATGTAAAGGTAATACTGTAAAACGGTGGAGAATTGGCGTAGATTTTTTAAGTAGTGCTTGTTAAGTAGTGCTTGTTAAGTAGTACTAAGCAGGCACTCTTCTAGATAGCACTTCTTCGAGTAACTGCTCTCTGCATGAAAGAATGAAAGAATGAAAGAAAAAGACAGCCAAAGACATTACAGAAGCTTATGCGTACCAGCTTTTACTTACCCCAACTAAAAACCGCTATTCTTATTATTAAAACGTCAAATCATTATCAAAATGTTTAA
>JBLHWO010000042.1:0-20563 GCA_047629215.1 Cellvibrionaceae bacterium
GAAAACCATAATGGATTAATACGTCAGTACCTTCCGAAAGGTATGGCGCTGGATAAAGTCACAGTAAAAGAAATCAGAGTCATTCAAAATAAATTAAACAACAGACCGAGAAAGTTACTCGGTTATATAAAACACCTAATGAAGTTTACGATGCTATGCGTTTAGCGGCATAATAACGGAGTGTCGCACTGGCGACTGAAATCCGCGTATTCTTTTTTAAACCAGATTATGATTAGGCCTATACTTTTTTGATTCGAATACACAAACTTCGTTAATTATTCTAGTATTATTTATCTTTGATTATTCCTATTCCATAAATGTCTATCGATGCTCTGGCGTAATACAATTTCGTAACTATAGTTTAAATGTAAGATGACTTCACAGTAACGTCGTGACCTAGTCAATATTTATAGGGTGCTTGGAGTTTATTATGAGATCATGTGCTTCCGGTTTTACACTGATCGAGCTTATCGCAGTGATTATTATTTTGGGTGTGTTAGCGGCTACCGCGGTGCCACGATTTATTGATTTTTCTGATGCAGCACAAGATTCGACCGTCAAAAATATGGCCGGTGCGCTAACCAGTGCAGCTAGTTTAAACCACGCCAATAATATTGCATTCGATGCGGGCTTAGCGACAAGTACACCGGTAACGGTTACGTCATGTCGAGGCGCGGCGACTCTATTGGAGGGCGGCCTAGATCCACATTATTATATTGTTGGCGGTCGAGGTGCCATCCTTGATGGTGGCGGAGTAGGTTCAGAAGGAGGCTCATCGTCATGTCGTATTGCTTTTGATTCTAATGGTAATAGCGGTTATAACACCTCAGATACACCGGACTTTTTTTTTACCGTCTATGGAGTTAGATAAGTCTTAAAGCTTAATATTAGAACATATTAGGTTTACCTGTTTAATCGTCTTAGTCATTTTTAGCGTAGTACTAATGGTTGGGGCGATTTTTTTATTTCGGAGCTCCTACAGAGGAGTTTTTTACATATTAAAATAGTAAAATTCAAGCCTATTCATGGCTTGTAAAAAATCTCTTCTTTAATAAACTGTACTCAAATGTGACGTGTCACCCTGTGAGGGTCGCTTGTTTATATTTCTCAACCAAAAAAAGACTATCAACATAAATGGCGGGTTTTCACTACTTGAGCTTTTTGCTGTATTAATTATTACCAGTGTGTTGGTGATAACAGTCATTCCTCGGTTCTCTATTAATAATAATGATTTATCAGTAGCAAAAAATTGTGTCTTTAATGCTTTACGTCATTCACCAGGTCTAGCACTGTCACGAGCTCATACGAGTAATTCAATTCGTTTTATTGCATCGGCATCAACCATCGATATCAGAGAGGAAGGGGCTAGTGTTCAATTTCTCGATCGGTACGTGTTTTCGAAAATGGAACACCACTAGAGATTCAGTCACAATATGCTAAGCGGGTTGATGTAAGGGTAGAAGTGGATAATGGTGACACACTTGTATTAACAGCTTATAAAGTGAATGAGTAAATATGAATATTATAAGTGCTCTAGAAATAATATTAATAATAAAAGGAAAAGTGGCTAGGGTTTTACGCTAATAGAAATGATAGCGGTCATTCTTATCCTAGCTACTACGACTGTAGCGGGACCCAGTATCGTTATAGCTTTAATGAAAGTGCGGGTTTTAGTTAAAAACCAGTCACATGTATTGATTGATAGCCAATTAACAATGGACCGCTTAGATAAACAGCTTCGTTTAGCCTTGCCCTTTAGCCTCAGAGTAACAAATGGAAATCGTTGCTTATCATTTTTAACTGTCGTCGCAGATGGTTTTTATTTAAATGAAGTGTCCGATCAGAATAATAGCTTACCTTCTGCGGGACGCGATGTGCCAATCAATGTCTCATCTTATAATTTACTTGATGGTGATGCTATTTTTTTATCCATTGGGGCGGGCTCTAGCTCGGAAGCGTATGGTAATCCTCCTCCTCATTAGCCAGTATTCAAACTCTATCAGCGACAAGCATTACTTTGGAGAAAAACCATCGTTGGCGTCGAAATTCCCCTGAACAACGTTTTCTTATTACTGACCGATCCCAAGCATTTTGTGTGGTTGATAATCAATTACGCTACTACAGTGATGTTTCACAAGCGAGTTCCCAGGTCAATTTAAATGGCCCTTATGACTTATTAATGAACTCTATTGATTCTGTAGGACGTACCTTTCAAATTGGCGCTAATAATAGCGCCTGTGAGCATTGTGTAACGATTCAATTACTATTTTCTTCACATGATATTGAAGTCACAAAAAAAATTAAGGTAGCGTTAAACTATGCACCTTGAGGCAATAAAAAACAAAAAAGGTTTTTTATTGCCTTTGGCTTTATTTATGATTGTTGTTTCCAGTGGTGTTGCATTAGCTTTGTTGCAAAAGGTGTCTGCACCCGCTAATTACTTAACAACAAGTGCTATGGCCAAGAGGAGTCTATTTGCCTCTAAAACAGGTGCAGAATTAGCTGCGCATCAGTTATTTTTTCCGGTTTCTAGCCCTGTCGCTGACCGGCAGCAAATGGATAATCGTTGCGAAAATTTAACGGTTGGCCCTACATTTAATGTTGATAGATTAATTCAGTGTCGGCTAATAATTAGTTGCGAGTGTCGTTACGAAAGTGGGGCGGTTTGTGATAGTGGCAACAATGGAAATTACAACGGTAGTCTAGGCGTAGAGAACAGCTTTTATCGTATAGAGAGCGAAGCTAGTTGCGGGATTTACTTGTCCACTACAAGGCTACAAAAGATTTGAGCTAAATAAAAAAGCACCTTGATTTATCTTTGCCGTAGGGTGGGCATGGCCCACCCTACGTTTATAGTCAGCCTAGGTCTATAACTGTTCGGTAATAGAAATATCTAAGCCTAATTTATCTTCAATCCCATCTAAGCGGCTGAGAAGATCCTCTTTATCTATTGTATTGGGCGCAATTAATAGTCCTGTTGCTTCAAATAAAGGCTCTCCTGACCATGGCATGCTAGAGCAGCGAGTTTCTAATTCGTCAATATTGATTCCTTTTTCAGAAAATGCATTAGCGATTTCACTAACAATACCAACCCGATCAGCACCAATTAATTCGAAGGCAAGTGTTTTACCCTGTTGGTCATTATACTCGTCTTCAGAATGATCAATAAGTACTTCAATCCCATAAGAAGATAAACCTTTAAGTGCTGCGCTTAGGGTATCAACTTTATCTTTATCAATACTGACTTTTAAAATTCCTGCAAATTTCCCTGCAAGTTGAGACATACGACTTTCTAGCCAATTACCTCCCGTGTTTGCAACGATATCGGCAACACGTTGAACTATTCCGGGTTTGTCGTTGCTGAGCAAAGTGATAACAATGTGTTGTTTAGGCATGTTTTTTCTCTTACTATCGTTGATTACTTAAGGGGTTTCCATCATTCTCGTTGCCGACACTATTTTACCCATATTAAACGAACCATCCTTTTTTTAAGAAATACTGGCAGATTATTTCGTTAACTCAATCAAAACTTCTTTCATCTAAATTGCTTTGAATCTCAAAGGCTTTACACGTACTATGCATTCAATTTGCTTTTACTATAGCGCTAAATAAAATGATTATACCTCCAGATGAACTAAATAAAGAGACTTTGCAGGGTTTAATGGAAGAGTTTATTACTCGCGAGGGTACAGACTACGGGGATAAAGAGTTGGATCTTGAGACTAAGGTAGGGATTCTTAAGCAACAGTTAAACTCGGGTAAAGTAGTGATCATTTTCGACCCTGCGACTGAGTCAGTTAACGTAATGACGGCTGTTGATTATCGACAGTTTTCTGCACCACAGTACTTATAGCATGACTAATTAATGCCCATCTTGATTTGGCGCTGACATTGTTCGTCAATGCTGAACCATTCATCAAGTATAAACGCTAGGCATTGTTGGCGCAGTTGGTTACGGTTTGTTTCACAGGGCTTCCGCTTAGCTTCTGCGATCCAGTCATCTCCTAGCTCATTAAGAACGGCAATAATTCCAGAAATAGCGTGTGAGTCTAAGCTTAACTCGATGTCTGAGCCAAGGGAAGGATAGTTCTTAGGTCCAGGAAGTAGTTTGGCAATAGTGGGCCGATATAGGCGTAGCATGATTATGCTCAGCTGTAGGGCTTTGGGATCGATGGAGCTTGTAGGGTTCACATTATGTACCTATTCACTGTTTAATGTACTCCTTATTGACTTTAGTCAGCAAACAGAAGAAAATTTTGAGTATTTCTCCGTTTTGATACACACCTCCGCCCCATGAGCCAAAAAGTAGACTTAGTTCTCGATACAAGCGGACTTATTTGTCCCGAACCAGTTATGCTGCTGCACAAAAGTGTGCGTAGCTTGGATCTTGGTAATACAGTTGAAGTCATTGCAACAGACCCCGCAACGACTCGCGATATCCCTAAG
Organism: Cellvibrionaceae bacterium; assembly: GCA_047629215.1. Classification (GTDB taxonomy): domain Bacteria; phylum Pseudomonadota; class Gammaproteobacteria; order Pseudomonadales; family Cellvibrionaceae; genus CANLBN01. The sequence continues at coordinate 4,447 of JBLHWO010000042.1, forward strand.
TTTTGCCATTTTCTCGGTCACGATCTTTTAGTCAATACTCGAGTAGGCGATCAGTACCGGTATGTTATTAGGAAGAATTAAGCATGTTGAGGCCTTTGCATGAAAGCCATTTCACTTCCATGCGTGTTTACCCCTCAAGGGGCACCGAGGAAAAACGCACTCTATCTTTCCTTTATAACGCATAAACCCCCTCTTTGGATTATCGCCTTCCATGGTGCTAAGCCTTCTGCCAGCGCAGCTGCCTAAATCTGTTTCTACAGGTTTATCTTGCATTTTCTAAGTGCACTTGGGGCATGCCTTGCCTTAACGCATACCCCAAAGGCAGCTAGAAATCATCTTCTGTGCAAAGGTTTCACATTACAGTAGTAGGCGTTAATCTTCGGTTAGCAGTGATATAGCCGCAATCGCTTCTGGATCTTGTGATTTGATTTTGTTAGCAATGTGATGCTGGAAGAAGTACTTAAATTTTGGGTTTTCTTCAGCGGGGTACAAGCAGTCATCCCCTGGTAATATTGGTGTTGAAATCACTTTATCTTGATCCGCAAGCATGCCCGTGATGTTGCCGTCATGAAATAATCTCCAACTGATAACTTCGGCCAAACTTAAGCTCTGAAAACCATCATTAGATAATATAGCGTGGGTACCTATGGTATCGGGTACTTCCTGAATAATGTCGTCGGCATTTTCACATTGGTATTCATAATATTCGGCAGCTGTCTCTAACTCCACAACCTTATGGATAGGAGGTTCTTCGAAGATCTCATCAATACCTGGGTCATAGTAACCTTGCCAATGCCCATTCAGTGGGTCACATAGTTCAGTACAAGACATAATTTGATTTAACCATGGCACCAAGCCAACGACTTCCCCACTGGCTCTTAAGCCCCAGCACAGTATTTGTAGACTGTAAAGACTGCCATCACTGGCATCGTTGGAATACAGCATTTCTAAGCCGTCAAGTTCGGGAGAGAGCCTGATGATGATCTGATCATCAATATCAGAGACAGGTCGACCGCTGAAAATATCAACGACGTTATCGGTATTTTCAGTTTCGTCTGAGGTATTCATAATGCACCCCCTTTGGTAGTTAGACGAGTAGGAATAGAACCTGTTGTGTTGAATTTCTTCGTAAACACTATATATTGAAGGATCATATAAATATTAACGACTCGTACTTGATTTAAGGTATATCTAGTTGAGTAAAAATTCAAGTTAAAAATGCCTTTTCTTATTAAAACATATTATGCCAACGCTAAGGAAGATGGGATATTGTATTCACGGCTGCTTGATAAATATTGTAAAAATATAAATACTATTGAATTATGCGAATTGATTGTTTTGTTTAATGATTTGTTTTATGCAGTTGATAATACGCGTTTGATCGGTGGCGCAGAGGAGCCTGAGTATCGGCCAGCAGATGCTCAACATAGCTACAATCGTATTATATTCACTCGGGATTATATTTCGAGTGCCTTACATGAAGTTGCTCATTGGTGTGTTGCTGGGCCTGCCAGGCGACAACGGGTCGACTACGGCTACTGGTATATTCCTGACGGTCGTAATCTGCAGCAGCAAGCTTTGTTCGAGAAAGTAGAAATTAAACCTCAAGCTTTGGAGTGGATTTTTTCAGAGGTGTGTGGAATAAAATTTAGAATCAGCGTCGATAATCTCGATGCCGATGATCAGGGTAGTGATGCTGATTTAAGCAAGGGCATTGAGCCCAGTTTGTTATTTAAGCAGCGTTTGCTCGCTCAGACACACCAGTATTGTTTGGAGGGCGTAAATGAAAGAGCAGAAAAATGGATAAGTGCATTAATGGCTTTAAAACAGGTGACGTTAACGTCCCAGCATTCTCAAATTTGTGAAAGGCCCTTCGCCATAAGTGCGGCAGCATTCACTTTGTCGGCATTGATGTAATAATAGCGGCCATGGTCATACAATTAAGGGGCAAAATCCTTGGTGTATAAGCTTGTAGAATATGGTGAGCAAATTAAAGTAGCCCAACAGCTAGCCACTATTATTACTGATTTAAAATTGATAAAGAGTGTTAATGAATTACAATGGTAGCAACTTAACTGGGCATCACTACAACAGTTTTGTAAATGATTGGGCTTACTTAAATTATTTAAACGCATTCAAATTCTCCAAACTCGTTTTCCTTCAGTAAAATAAGTCTATTAATTAATGAAAATTGTTGTTGATCAAAATATCCCTTTGGCGAATGAATTCTTTAGTGATTTAGGAGATATCGTTGCTTTGCCCGGACGCGATATGAAAACGGAGGATGTGGTCGATGCCGATATACTATTAGTTCGTTCAATTACTCAAGTTAATAAGCAATTATTAGCGGGTAGTTCCGTTAAGTTTGTTGGAAGCTGTACGATTGGCATAGATCATTTGGATATCGATTATCTAGAGAGCCATAAACTATTGTGGGCCAATGCTCCGGGCTGTAATGCCGATGCTGTTGTTCAGTATGTGTTCAGTGCTATGGCTGCGCTTCGGCCTCAATGGCAACAACAAAAAATCGGCATCGTAGGTTGCGGTAATATAGGTAGCCGCTTGTACCATCGTTTGAAAGTATTGGGCATTGATGTTGTTGTTTACGATCCTTTTTTATCAAAAGATTCGTTATTAAAAGGCTCCTCATCAAAAACAGGCTGCCATAATTTAGTGAGTTTTGAGGAGCTATTAGGCGCTGATATTATTACCTGCCATACGCCTTTAACCCGTGCGGGGCCATTTCCTACTCACCATCTATTTGGGAAAGGTCAGCTTGCTCGTTTATCACCCAACACCTTATTGATTAATAGTGGGCGAGGGGCGGTGATAGATAATAAAGCTTTATTGTCTGAGTTAAGTAGCCGTCCTTTGTCGGTTGTATTAGATGTATGGGAAAACGAACCGAATATAGATCGGCAATTATTGGATAAAGTGACTCTCGGTACGCCGCATATTTCAGGTTATAGTCTTGAAGGCAAAGAGCGCGGAACTTACATGGTCTATCGCGCTTTGTGTGAATATTTAAATCTGCCTATTTCAGAGCAAAAGCAACAGTATTTATCGAACGATAAATCTACTCTTTGTTTGAATGCTGAAAGCCTTAACGACTTAATCTTAGCTTGTTATGATATTCGGGAAGATGATAATCAGTTTAGGCAGGATAGTCGCTTTGACCTTCTTCGTAAAAATTACATTTCTCGCAGAGAGTATTCTCATTTTACCTTGCCAGCTAATTTAGAAAAATCAACATTGCGGGATGCGTTTGCTCTGATTCGAGGAGAGAAGTAAACCATGTCATTACGCTTGGGATTATTAGTCAACCCATTGGCGGGTATTGGTGGACCCTTGGGCCTTAAGGGAAGCGACGGGGAGGCTATTGTAGAGCAGGCTTTGTCCTTAGGTGCTAAGTGTTTAGCTAATCAGCGAGTTCAAGTGGCTTTACTGCAGCTGCAGGGTTATAAAGACGATATCGAATGGTTCTCAGCTCCCGGTATTATGGGTGAAGCTAGTCTAATTGAACGTGGATTTGTGCCAACAGTTGTCGGAACACTAGAGCAGGATAAAACCACCGCTAAAGACACCCAATTTTTTGCTAAGGTATTAATTGAAAAAAAACTAGATTTATTACTTTTTGCTGGTGGCGATGGTACGGCGCGTAATATTTTTGATGTGATTGCCTATGAAAAAATGGGTCATCGTCAACTAGTATTGGGAATACCTGCGGGCGTTAAAATGCACTCGGGTGTTTATGCTATTTCTCCACAGGCGGCGGCTCGCATAGTGCTTGAGTTTTTAGAGTTAAAACCGGTTTCGATATCATTGCAAGAAGTAAGAGACATTGATGAAGATAAGCTCAGAGCCGGGCAGATTAACTCACGATATTATGGTGATCTGTTGGTGCCAAATGATGATCGCTATGTTCAGCAGGTGAAAAATTCTGTTGAGCTAGATGAATCGGCAATGCAGTTAGAAATTGCTACCGGTATTGTCGATGAGATGGATAATGAAACACTTTATATTATTGGTGCGGGTACCACACCAAGAGCGCTCATGGATGAGCTTGGCTTGCAGAATACCTTGTTGGGTGTTGATGTTATATTAGGTCGAGAATTAATCGCGAACGATATAGGCTCACCTGAATTATCTTTACTTTTAGATCAGCACCCTTATCACCCAACTAAAATAGTGATGACGGCAACAGGGGGGCAGGGTCATATTATTGGTCGAGGTAACCAACAGTTATCCGCTTCCTTATTAAAAAAAGTGGCTAAGGATAATATCTCTTTAGTTATCACACCCAATAAATTAGCGGCACTAAATGGTAGGCCTTTACTGATGGACAGCGGTGATATTGAATTAGACCGTGAATGGAGTGGCCGGATATCAATAATAACGGGTTACCAGCAATACAGTACTTACCCGCTTAGCAGCGGCGAATAGGTGCGAGGAAATACTATGTCAATACAAGGACGCTTATTTGCTCGCTATCTGGATGATTTGCCTACAGGAAAATTGGAATGGATTGGCTTGCGACCCGCTAGAAAGGTACCCATGATCATCGTTGATGAGGTTATGGCAGTTGAAGGTTTAGGTTTGACGGGGGACCGACGTTGTGAAGGTAGCCGTGGCTCAGCACGACAAGCTACTATTATTAGTGTTGAGTACATCGATTCGATCACTCGCTTGTTAAAAAAAGAAAGTATCGACCCTGCTATTTTACGCCGTAACTTAGTCGTTTCGGGCATTAACTTAACGGCACTTCGACACCAGTGTTTTCAAATTGGTGATGCAATATTTGCAGCTACTGCCTTGTGTCATCCGTGCTCACGCATGGAAAAAGCTTTAGGAAAAAATGGTGTCGCCGCTATGCTAGGCCACGGGGGTTTATGCGCAAAAATAATTCGCGGTGGACAAATACGAATCAACGATGATGTTTTCCATTTAGGTCCAGCAGAGTAGCAGAAACAGTGACTTATATTTTAGAACCTTTAGGCTATATCCAAAGCTGCTTTCCAGAAAAATTCGGCATTCCTCGCCAGCCATTACTCGCACCCAGTGCAAAAGCTGAACTACTATTATTGCCTCCTTTTAATGATTCTGATTGTATCGAAGGCTTAAACGAATCGAGTCATGTTTGGCTATCATTTATTTTTCACCAACATATCAATGCAAGATGGAAAGCAAAAGTGCGTCCTCCACGCTTAGGAGGCAACAAAAAAAGTGGTGTGTTTGCTACCCGTAGTTCTTTTCGACCTAATCATCTGGGTTTGTCGGCAGTTAAATTAGAAAAAATAGAAACCGGTAATAATCAAGTGCGGCTTTTTTTTTCCGGGATTGACTTGCTAGATGGAACGCCTATTGTGGATATTAAACCCTATATTCCTTATTCAGATTCGATTCCAAGTGCCTTTAATTCACTGGCCGAGCTCAGTCCAACTACTTGCCCCGTTATGTTTAATCAGCAAGCTAAACGATTTTGTGCTACTTATAGCGACACAAAATATTTAAAGACTATAAGTCTAGAGGCCTTATTAACAGAAGTGTTACAACAAGACCCTCGGCCAGCCTACAAGGCCATAGACGAAAACCGACACTATAAAATGAAAATGCTCGACTTGGATGTAGAATGGCGATGTTGTTTAGTTGATGGGAATAAAACAATCGAAGTGATTAATATAAAAGTAATTTCGTAGGGTAGGCTGTGCCCACCAATTCTTTATTTTATCGAGACTCGTTACAATATGGAGAACTTTTTATTTTTTTTGGGTGGGCATAGCCCACCCTACGTAAGGGTTAGATTAACGCTTCAACAATAAGTTATCTAAAGAGACTTTTCCGCCGCCATGTTTCATTAAATAGATAACTATTAGCGTCCAATATATATGGAGTGTCCACCAAGCTTCAGGAACAGCAAGAAATTGAATTGTCATGATCATAATAAGCAACCCTAATGCTGCAAACCGTGTAAAAATTCCAAATAATATCATTAGAGATAGAAAAAATTCTCCATAAGTGGCCAATATAGGTGTCCAGTCATTTGCTAGAAGAGAAGACTCAAATTCATAAAATTGAAAATACGCCGAGTCTGTTAAATTCCAAAAGGCAAGATGTTGGTCGGCAACTGTCAAACCTGTGATTTTAGTTTGGACCGATTTCCAAAATATATTAAAAATGACTAAGCGCATCGCCAAATTAACTATCCACTCTGGTATGCTAGAGAGAAAATTGTCAATGGGGGATAATAGTGTGCAAAGATATCGCTTCATTCTGTTTTTCTCTTTTAATATTCTTTCGTTATAGAAACTAGTTTATGGATTTAGTGCGGTGAAAAAACCATTATTAATTCCCAGTACAATGGCTGAGCTTATATCAACATCAGCGTGCTTATTCTGGGCGCGCTGAGCGGCATTATTGATAGGTTTTCCATTGAATAAATAGTGGTAAAAAAGGTAAGTTCCATAATCAACATTGAAGACAAGAACTTCATAATCCAATCTGACAACAATAAGCCACTGAGGTTCATCTAGATTAATCTTTGCGCTGCTATTTTCGCTGCTACTAGAAGGGGCTTCAGTTTGATTAGACTGCCAAATAGTAAAAATAGGAAAAGCTGAGCTGACTATTTGTAATGAAGGGTGAAATTTGACTCCCGAATGCTCAAATACACTGGGTTCTATACTGGCAAAGAAAACCTTATCGAGTATATCGATATCAGCTGCATGGTAAGCCTGATGATGGGCCAGTTCAAGCAATGCGATATCAACCAAGTAGGGCATATCTCGCGTGTGCTCAAAGTGTGATAAAAATTCGGAGAAATGTAGGCCGAAGTAGACCATAGAAGCCTGTTTTGGAGGATGGATTCTAATATACGCATCTGCAGTACCATTAAAAAACGCTTCTCCTACTAATGTCTTTATCGTAGGGTATAGATCGGCTAATGCGGTTCTTAATGAATAAAACACATTGTTTTGATAAACCGCAAAACGCGCTTGCTGTCGAGTGTCCGGTCGCATCATTAAACTACTGATTAATGGTTCAGAAAAGCCGTTAAATAAAGATTCAACAAATGCCGCTTGCCAGAGATGTGATGTCAGCTCGGGAGGGGGTATACCTGATTTTTGGTCTGGCTTGGGTCTGTGTGATGACATTATATTAACTCTTTTGCAGCAATAGTTTTCGTCATCCTATTAGCAGCTTTACTGGCCTCGCTCATTAAAATACTTAAATCAGGAATGTTGGTATCCCACTCAATGAGTACCGGTACTGCTCGTTCAATTTTTTCAATTGCCGAAGAGAATAATTTCCACACATCATCAATCACAGGAGAGCCATGATCATCAATTAAGACCTTACTATTTTCGCTTATATTCTCTGTATGCCCCGCTAGGTGAATTTCACCCACCGCTTCTAATGGGTAGTCGTTTATATATTCTTCATGTGAATAACCTTGATTATTCGCTGAAACATACACATTATTAATATCTAGTAATAAGCCACAACCCGTTCTTTTGACAAGGGCTTTTAAAAATTCTGTTTCACACATCTCGTTGTTGTTAAAGCCTAAATAAATAGACGGGTTTTCAATTAAGATGTGTCGCTTTAATTTATCTTGCACAACGTGAATATTGCTTGTTACTCGGTCTAAAAAATCTTGAGTATAGGGTATAGGTAATAGATCATTAAGAAAAATACTATTCCAGTGGCTCCAGGCTAGATGCTCTGAAACTTGAGCAGGTTGATACCGGTTAACCACTTTGTCTAATTTTGCTAAGTGATCTTTTTCTATCCCATCGGCACTGCCGAGCGATAAACCAACCCCATGCATTGAGAGGGGGTAATGCTCGCTTACCTTAGATAAAAAATAGTGGGGTAGACCGCCATCGCCCATATAGTTTTCTGGGTGACATTCAAACCAGCCAATATCAGGTTTAGTATCAAGAATAGTTTGATAGTGTTCACTCTTGAGGCTAATCCCAACGGTATTGGGTAGTGTATGACTGTTTTGTTTAGGTAACATAAAACAGAGAGCCGGTAGTTAAGTGAAAAAGTCTCCAGTCAAATAAAAAAGACCGGCGCGTAAGCCGGTCATAAGGAGCGTAATATTTTTAAATACGTAATATGCCTGTCGAAGGGACTCTCATATTAGCACCAATTTTTAACTTGGAAGATTAGCTTTAGTGGGCTCCAGCGCACCGCCCACTAACTTTTCACAGGTGCCTTTAGGCACATATTGCCATGCGTTGCCTTGGCCATCAACCGTTGATGTGCCAGCACAACTAGAACCGGGGCCAGCAGCGCAATCGTTTTTGCCTGATTTAGATACACCGTAGCATTTCTCAGCTTTGTATTTTGGTCCCGCTACCGCATCATTGGCGCTAGCTAAAAATAAACCTGCTGCGATAGCGCTAGAAACGGCGAGTGATGCTTTAATTTTGCTCATGTTTTAATCTCCGATGTTAAAAGTGGTTAAGGTTTTTATCTAAGTATTGCAAATGGTGATTAATAAAAGTAGTTTAATTTAAATTAGTCTACAACACAGTATCTATCGGTTACGCATCACTATGAGTGTAAGAAAAAATAAAAGTTCATTTGGAATTACTCTAAATACCGAACTATTAGCCATAAATTTAGGCTTAATCATTCTATTTAATTTGCCGTTATCCGCTTTTGCTTGGGGGCCACTAGGGCATAAATCGATTTGTGACGCTGCGTGGCGTGCTAGTAAGCCGAACCTTCAAAAAGACTTGGCGGATGCCGCAAAGCGTATGGGTTATAATACGTACGCAGAATCTTGCTTGTGGGCCGATAAAATTCGTAGTGATCAGTCCTATAGATGGGTTAAGCCGCTTCATTATATGAACCTAGCCCGAGGTGAGCTTAGTGCCAAAGAGAGTAATTGCTTTGCCTTTAGCCGGAAACCAACATGCGTAGGCTCGGCAATAGACTACTACCAGAAACGTTGGCGGGATGCCTCACTTGATCAAAACCAAAGGGATCAGGCCTTGCTTCTCTTTAGCCATTTCGTTGCTGATATTCACCAGCCTTTACATGTGGCTTATCGAGATGATCGTGGTGGGACTCGCCAAATGGTGGTGTTTGAGGGTAAGCTAATGTCGTTACACAGCTTGTGGGATAGCGATATTCTTCACTGTGGTACCAATGCTAGGTGGAGGGGTTTAGGTAAGCAACTTTATCGACGTCATAGCGCTTATAAAACTTCGCAATTCAGTGATCTTAGTGATTGGGCCGATGAGTCATTTGCACTAACTCGAACGATTTATACAAAACTGGAAAAACGTTTGCCCAAACATTATTGCCAGACATTTCACCCTTTAGCTGTGGCCCGTTTAGAGTTGGCAAGTTTACGCTTAGTCGGCCTTTTTGCCGAGCAGTCTAGTGTCGAGCAAGCTGGTGGAGAGGGGCGGTCAGATGGGTTACAATCCGCGCCTAATTTGATCGAGCGATTCACTCTGCTATTTACGTCACTATTCAACGCACTATGGGCTGCACTATGGAAATCAATCCTTACCTTACTACCCTAAACGAGCTGCAAGAGCGTACCGATGTGCTCAGGGGGTATCTTTGACTATGATGGCAAGCAAGAAAGGCTTACCGAAGTAGAGCATGAACTCGCTGAGCCTAATGTGTGGGATGATCAGGTTCGTGCTCAAGACTTAGGTCGAGAGCGAGCTTCTTTGGAGCAGGTGGTGCAAACCATCAATGACCTCGACAAAGGTGTTTACGATACTCGTGAATTACTCGATATGATTGTCGAAGAGGGAGATGAATCGGCTCTTAGTGATGTCGAGAATGATATTGCACAATTAAATCAGCATCTGAGCGTCTTAGAATTTAGACGCATGTTTTCCGGTGACACCGATGCTAATAATGCCTATCTCGACATTCAATCCGGTTCAGGCGGCACTGAAGCTCAAGATTGGGCTGAAATGGTTTTGCGTATGTATTTACGCTGGGGCGATGATAGGGGCTTTAAAACGACCCTAGAAGAAGCCTCAGCAGGTGATGTGGCTGGCATCAAAAGTGCCACTATTCGTTTTGAAGGTGAATACGCTTTTGGTTGGTTACGCACCGAAACGGGTGTGCATCGATTGGTGCGAAAGTCGCCTTTTGATTCAGGTAGTCGTCGTCATACATCTTTTTGCTCCGTCTTCGTTTCCCCTGAAATAGATGATGATTTTGAAGTTGAAGTCGATAAGTCGGATGTTAGAGAAGATACTTATCGTGCTTCTGGAGCGGGTGGGCAGCATGTTAACAAGACCGATTCAGCGGTACGCTTAACCCACGAAGCCAGCGGTATTGTTGTTCAGTGCCAAAGCCAGCGTTCACAACATCAAAATCGAGATACCGCATGGAAAATGCTTCGCGCCAAATTGTATGAGCAAGAATTGCAACGACGTAATGCTAGTAAGCAGGAATTAGAAGACAGTAAGTCTGATATTGGCTGGGGTAGCCAAATACGCTCTTACGTATTGGATGATCAGCGTATTAAAGATTTGCGCACGGGCGTACAAACGAGTAATTGCCAAGCGGTATTAGACGGAAGTCTAGATCAATTTATCGAAGCCAGTTTAAAAGCGGGCCTATAGGAAGTAAATAGAAAGCGAACGTAGGGTGGGCTATCCCGCCCAATATTAATTTAAAATTAAAACGACTACTAAAATCATTATGACAAACGACCAACTACAAGACGAAAATAAATTGATTGCTGAGCGTCGTGAAAAGCTATCAGCAATTCGCGAGCAGGGCATTGCTTTTCCAAATAAAGTGACTCGTGAACATAAAGCTGCCGAGTTAGAAGCTGACTTTTGCGAAAAAACCAAACCAGAATTAGAAGCGCTTGATCATAGGGTGTCGGTAGCCGGACGTGTAATGGCAAAACGTGGCCCGTTTATGGTGTTGCAAGACGTGTCTGGACGTATCCAATTGTATGCTAGTAAAGCGGCTCAAAACCAATTAAAAGAAACAACTGGCCTGTGGGATATTGGCGATATTGTTAGTGTTACTGGAGCCTTGCACAGGTCGGGTAAAGGCGACCTTTACGTCAATTTAGAAGAATTTACATTGTTAACTAAAGCGCTACGGCCTTTGCCAGATAAGTATCATGGTTTAGCCGATCAGGAAATTCGCTATCGACAACGTTATGTTGATTTAATCGTCAACCCCGGTGTGCGTGATACCTTTAAAATCCGTTCTCAAGTGATTAGCTTTATGCGTAACTATCTTGACGGCAATGGCTTTCTTGAAGTTGAAACGCCGATGTTGCAGGCTATCCCCGGTGGCGCAACCGCAAGACCCTTTGTTACCCATCATAATGCGCTAGATATGGATATGTATTTGCGTATTGCTCCAGAGCTCTATTTAAAGCGTTTAGTTGTCGGCGGCTTCGAGCGCGTTTATGAAATTAATCGTAACTTTCGTAACGAAGGCTTATCAACACGTCATAACCCTGAATTTACGATGTTAGAGTTTTATCAGGCCTACGCAGATTATAATGACCTGATGGATCACACTGAAAATATGCTGCGTGGTATTGCGGAAAATATACTGGGTACAACGGATATTAAAAATACGGTTAAAGATGCAGAGGGTGAGATTGTTAAAGAAGTGATTTATGACTTTTCTAAATCGTTTACACGCTTAAGTGTATTTGATTCTATTTTACAGTTTAATCCTGATATTAGTGCGGACGAGTTATCCTCAGAAACTGGCGCAAAGAAAATTGCAGAGTTGCTTGGTATTCCACTTAAAGCGTTTTGGGGGCTGGGTAAGTTACAAATAGAAATATTTGAAAAAACCGTTGAACATCGCTTGGAGCATCCAACGTTTATTACACAATACCCAACTGAGGTCTCGCCCCTAGCAAGACGTAATGATGATAACCCCTTTGTCACAGATCGCTTTGAATTTTTTGTGGGTGGTCGAGAAATCGCTAATGGTTTTTCAGAATTAAATGATGCAGAAGATCAGGCCGAGCGTTTCAAAGGGCAGGTGGCGGAAAAAGAAGCAGGCGACAATGAAGCGATGCATTATGATGATGATTATATACGTGCATTAGAATACGGCTTGCCGCCAACAGCAGGTGAGGGAATTGGAATTGACCGTTTGGTCATGCTCTTAACAGATTCCCCCTCAATTAGAGACGTATTACTGTTTCCTCATATGCGTCCAGAGGTGTAAGCGATAGCTTCTCAATTAGTTACCGCTTTAAACAGTAAAAAAGCCACATAGTTAACTCTGTGGCTTTTTTACTATTAGGGACTTTTAACTGTTATATTTATACTAGAAAACATAGGTTCTTGTGGCGCGAGTACAACTATTGGCGACTAGATTAACCTAGAAATAATGTATGGCCTGCTCTCTTCAATGTGGCTCTGCCACTCTTTGTTGTTTCAGCGACCACGGTTATGGTAGCCCACGAACGTTGAGGATGAGCAGGTCAATACATTATGTCTAGGATGATGGCTGCTCATGTTAAAATAACTGATTTTTTATCGTGTCAGAGTGAGTGAGGTGCAGTGATAGATAACAACATACAGCTTGAACAAAGCTGGCTGAATCATTTGCAAGGTGAGTTTGATGAAGCCTACATGCAACAATTGTGGCAGTTTTTGCGAATTGAAAAGCGGAAAGAGAAGATTATTTACCCTAAGGACAATCTTATTTTTAATGCCTTTAATTCAACTTCATTAGATAAGCTTAAAGTCGTTATTTTAGGGCAGGATCCTTATCATGGACCTAATCAGGCTCATGGACTTTGTTTTTCTGTGCTTCCGGGTACCTCTATTCCTCCTTCATTGAAGAATATATTTAAAGAAATGGAGAGAGACCTTGGGCTCAGTCGGCCAACTAACGGTTGTTTACGGTCTTGGGCAGAGCAGGGTGTTTTATTGCTGAATGCCACCTTGACGGTTGAGCATTCTAATGCAGGCTCACACCAAGGCAAGGGTTGGGAGGCCTTTACAGACCGCGCTATTGAAGTGGTGAATCAACAGTGTGAAGATGTGGTATTTTTGTTGTGGGGCGCTTATGCGCAGAAAAAAGGACAATTGATTGATTGTGCTAAGCATCATGTTCTAAAGTCGCCTCACCCATCGCCTTTGTCTGCCCACAAAGGTTTTGTAGGTAATAGCCACTTTTCTTTAACCAATGAGTGGTTAAGTGCAAAGGGTAAGAGCCCGATTAATTGGGCAATTTAAGCATTTAGTAACTGTATTGCCGCTTCCATTTCTTCACTTAAATCCGTTGATTCAATATGGCTGTCGGCTTCAAGACCAAGGCGTCCAAATGCCTTGACTTCTTGGTAGTCAATGTCATTCATTTCTCCTTCAGAACCCATATAGCTTTGAAGCATTGCAACCGTGACTATATCCGCGTAATCAGCCTTTGGGACATCGCGATCAAAGATTAAATGATCTGTGGGTACGCGTTGAAGCTCTCTTGGGAACCCCCATTTTTTTAAAATAGCATTACCGATAATTGGGTGTATCTTTTTGATAACAGTATCAAGGGAGAAGCTATCTTTAAGTAAAATAGCGTGCTCTTCAGCAAAGGTTAAAATGGGTAGTACGCCAATTTGGTGCACTAAACCACCAAGGGTCGCTTGGTCTGGACGTAAAGAAGTGCGGTGCCGACATAATACATGACAGATTCCAGCAATCTCACTTGATCGCTGCCACACATCACGCATACGTCTATCGACAATACTGGAGGTTGCTTGGAACATTTGTTCCATTGCTAAACCGGTAGCAATATTAGCAGTATATTCCATTCCAAGTCGCATCAGTGCCATTTTTAAATCCCTGATTTCCTGGGCAGCCCTAAAAATGGGACTGTTGGCCACTTTTATAATGCGGGCGCTAAGAGCAGGGTCATTACTGATAACCTTGCCAAGGTCATCAAGACTGGATTCGCTATTTTCAGCAACATCCCTAACACGAAGTGCCACCTCTGGTAGGGTGGGTAATACCAACTGATCATTTTTGATGGCGCTAACAATTTCTTGGCTTACTTGCTCGACAATGTTAGTCATCATTTTATTCCACTAATTTCTATTCTTTAGTTATAGCATAGGGCAGCGGTAATGCTCGGAGTTTGTGTTCATAATTGTCTCCAAGGTGAACTTTGTCATGGTTATAGGCGTCTTCGGTAACAACAGCGAGGCACTCTTGCCCATTATTAATATTGGCGCCGATGACTATTTGCCCTATTGGCTGTGTTGAATCGGGAGTATATAAGGGCATTCCTGCTTTTATAGTCTCGTCTGAGTCTGTGCTAAACCGATACATATGCCGTTTTAACTTTCCAAGATAATGCATTCTCGCCACTACTTCTTGCCCTGTATAACAGCCTTTTTTGAAACTAATCGCATTGCCGATGATTTGATAATTCAGCATTTGTGGGATAAATTCTGCCATCGTTTCTACTCGCACTTCGCCAATTCCATCGGCGATGTTGAGAGCTGTCCAGGTATTCGCATCTTCTTGGGTAGAATGCGTTTGAATAGAGTTCTGCTCGATAAAAGTTGTTGCTTTGGCTTTTGGGACCCAACACTCATAACGATGCTTGCTAATGCAAATAGCGGTCATTCCTTGATGCTGAGTGGCATGATTTGGCAGGTCAGGGAGGCAGGGTATTATTCGTTTAAGGCTTGAGGCATCATTCCCCACAAATCCGATTAAGAGGTAGTCATTACCCCCATCAATTAATTCTACTTTAGAGAAAATACTGTATTTTTTAAGTGCGGATAGAGCGCTATGGATTAAGTCTTTGTGCATAGCTAGCCCGATCGTATCGTCATCTACCATACAGGCTCTAAAGCTAAATAACATTCTGCCTTTATGAGTACAGTGAGCGCCCAAACTCGTTTGATTCTGATCATCAGAGAATGTAAGCGCATTTACATCACAGGTGACTTGTCCTTGTAGGAATTTTTTAGCGTCTGGGCCTTTAATGAGTAAAAGGCTGTGATCACTGATATCGATAAATCTCTCAGATGGTTCTAAAGGCATATATCTTCCAGAAAAGTTGTCCTAGATACTGAGTTAATTGCCATATTAATTCACTATCTAGACTAGTGATTTTAGTGTAGATCTTTATAATGGGGTTCATTGATCGAAAACAAAGAGCCTAAATAAAAACAGCTCAAACACCAAACACCAAATAGCATACAAGTAAAATATGGAAAAGAACCGTTTATTATGGGGCAGTCGACGCGGCATGCTTGAGTTAGACTTAATACTGCAGCCCTTTGTCGAAAATACTTACCCAATTCTCGATGAGGCCGACCAAAAGGGTTATGAACTCTTGCTTGAAGAGCAAGATCAGGATCTTTTTGCATGGTTTCTAAAACGTCAGGACCCTAGCGATCCTGAGCTGCTAAGGATAGTGCAGGTTATTCGTGATCATGTTGAACAAAACACCACTAAAAAATAATACCCTTGCCGCAACTTCACCTGTTAGCGCTCAGTTAATTAGGGTTAAGTATTCACTAGTCTTAGCGATGTTGGGACTGGCTTTACACTGCGCGGCTATAATAGCTATTTGGCTGACAAGTTTGCCTTTGTGGTCGATATTTTTTTGTAGTGTTCTTTTGGTTATTCATGGAGGTGCTTGTTGTCATTATTGGCGAAGTGCGACTGATTATCGACTACAAAAAAATCAGGAGGGTGGTTGGACACTTTACAGCGAGTCTAATAGCGGTCAGTTTATAACGCTCCAGCACTGCTATTATTGGTCGCGCTACCTAATTATCTTTCGCGTGAAAAGCCATCGACAGCATTGTTTTTTTTATCCTGTACTGTTTGATAGTTGCCATAGAAATGGTGGCATCGATAGTGTCGGTTTTAGGCATTTGAGGGTGTTGGCAAAATATTTACTGTAAAAGGAGGCCTTTGCACGAAAGCCATTTTACGTTCATGCGGGTTTACCCCACGAGGGGGCACCGAGGAAAAAAGTACTCAATCGGGCATTTTTTCGATCATTTTACGCGAATAGTGGGCCTATTTAACGATAATGACCGGAAAAATGTACTAATTTCCCGCTGCCGCAGTAGATTTCTCCTAAGCCCGACAGGCTCCTAGCACCTTCCATGGCG